>NZ_JBWKPU010000002.1:263072-301136 GCF_059418405.1 Pseudomonas sp. GW821-FHT09A09 | reverse complement strand
CTGCGATAGCGGTCTGTCAGTCGATGCATTTGGCGACTGATACACCGCTATCGCAGGCAAGCCAGCTCCCACATTTTGATCTCGGTAGGACTTAAGGGGTTTTGACCAGCTTGACGGCCAGCACGTCGCACGGTGCACCGTGCAGTACGTCATTGGCGGTAGAGCCCAGCAACAGCGCCAAGCCATGACGGCCGTGGCTGCCGACCACGATCAGGTCGCAAGCCTTTTCCTTGGCCAGGTGGTGGATTTCCTGGCGCGGTTGGCCGTAAGTCAGGTGGCAGTCTTCCTTTTTCAGGTGCGGGTATTTGAGGATCAAACGGTCAAGGCGCTCTTTGGCCTGGTCGAATTGTTGTTGCTGCAACTGGGAAAGGTCCATCGGCACGTCCCCCCCAAAGGCCATGGCCATGGGCTCGACGATATGCAC
Source organism: Pseudomonas sp. GW821-FHT09A09 (assembly GCF_059418405.1). Lineage (NCBI taxonomy): Bacteria > Pseudomonadati > Pseudomonadota > Gammaproteobacteria > Pseudomonadales > Pseudomonadaceae > Pseudomonas > Pseudomonas sp. GW821-FHT09A09. Next base: position 300,712 of record NZ_JBWKPU010000002.1, on the reverse strand, counting down.
CAGCGACAGTATGGCGCCATTGGCGATTGCAGATTCCTGCGCGCGCTTGATCACTGGGTCGCACTCTTCGGTCAGGTCGACAGCGACCAGAATATGTTGGTAGGGCATGAGGCGTTCCTCCAGAGGGACTGCAATAAGTTCAGTATGGCTGCTTTCAAGCGGATGGGGTTGCGTCAGATCAAATCCGCTCATCTAGAAATTCGGGAGTACACATATGACGGTCTGGATAGTGGTGTCAATCCTTGTGGTGGTTCTGAGCCCCCTGGCATGGCTGCGCCCGTCGCGCCATCAGAGCGGGCGCATGGCCTTGCGCATGGAAGCCCGCCGCATCGGCCTGGCCATGCAATTGGCGCCCCAGGAGTGGCCGCACTGGCTCAAGCAGGAGCCGCCCAGCCCGTGCGCGCAGTACTGTCGGCCACGGCGGGGCAGCACGCCGGCGATCTGGAGTTACTGGCAACTGGAGCCGGGGGTGTGGGTCAACCAATGGCGCGAAGTCTGCGAGGACGAGAAGTTGTTGCCGCATTTTGCAACGCTGCCGGCCAACGTCTACAAGGTCGAGGCCGACAAGCAGATGATTGCCCTGTATTGGGGGGAGAAGGGCGAGGCGAGCGTGTTGAAGGACATCGATACCTTGCTCAAGGCCCTGGCCTGATACCCGACCCCGACGGCCACTGCCGACCCTGTAGGAGCCCGGCTTGCCGGCGATGACGTCCTGATGTCCTGTGCAATATTTGTGGGCCCAATCGCCGGCAAGCCGGGCTCCTACGAAGAGCGCGCCAGTCATGGCGAAACCGCGGGCAATAAAAAGCCCGACATCATCATCGGGCTGGAGTTGGCCAGGCAGGCCGGTAAATCTGTGTTTCACGCGTCGGATGTTCATCACGGCGCGCTACGGTTGCGGCTAGCCTAGCCGGATATCCCGTTCTGTACAGCCTTTTCCCACATCTTTTCCATTATTGATTTCGTGAATATTTGAATATTGACGAGGCGCGGGCCTATGGTTGGGGTTCTGAAATGACTGGAAAGTCGCGTTTTTCCTAGCCTTTGGAGCGATTGACAATTGCCCGGAATTGGATGAAGGTGGCGTACCCAAATCAAACGGGCGTATGAATTGAGCGTTTGTCTGTCAGACTGCTCATACAGAACCCCGACTATCGCATTGGCGGGTGTGCCTGGCGGATTGGCGTGAACATTGACCCAATCATCAATGTCCAACCAGAGGCCAGCGTCCAGTGTGTACTGTTCAGCTTCCATATCGTGGAGATCAGTTGATGATTTACGAAGGTAAAGCCATCACGGTTAAGGCTCTTGAAAGTGGCATCGTCGAATTGAAATTCGACCTCAAGGGTGAGTCCGTCAACAAGTTCAACCGTCTAACCCTGAATGAATTGCGTCAGGCCGTAGACACCATCAAAGCAGATGCTTCGGTCAAGGGCGTGATCGTCTCCAGCGGCAAGGACGTGTTCATCGTCGGCGCTGACATCACCGAATTCGTCGACAACTTCAAGCTGCCCGATGCCGAGCTGGTGGCTGGCAACCTCGAAGCCAACAAGATTTTCAGCGATTTCGAAGACCTCAACGTACCCACCGTCGCCGCGATCAACGGCATCGCGTTGGGTGGCGGCCTGGAAATGTGCCTGGCAGCCGACTTCCGCGTGATGTCCGCTACGGCCAAGATCGGCCTGCCTGAAGTCAAACTGGGCATCTACCCGGGTTTCGGCGGCACCGTGCGCCTGCCGCGCCTGATCGGTGCCGACAACGCCATCGAGTGGATTGCCGCCGGCAAGGAAAACAAAGCTGAAGACGCACTGAAGGTCGGTGCCGTCGACGCTGTGGTTGCTCCGGATAAACTGGCTGAAGCCGTACTGAACCTGATCAAGGGCGCCATCAGCGGCGAATTTGACTACAAGGCCAAGCGTCAGCCGAAGCTGGAAAAACTCAAGCTCAACGCCATCGAACAAATGATGTCGTTTGAAACCGCCAAAGGTTTCGTGGCAGGCCAGGCCGGCCCGAACTACCCGGCGCCGGTTGAAGCGATCAAGACCATCCAGAAAGCCGCGAACTTCGGTCGCGACAAAGCCCTGGAAGTGGAAGCCGCTGGCTTCGTCAAACTGGCGAAAACCTCCGCAGCCCAGAGCCTGATCGGCCTGTTCCTGAACGATCAGGAACTGAAGAAAAAGGCCAAGGCCTACGACGAAATCGCCCGCGACGTGAAACAGGCTGCCGTACTCGGCGCCGGTATCATGGGCGGCGGTATTGCCTACCAGTCGGCGTCCAAAGGCACGCCGATCCTGATGAAAGACATCAACGAGCACGGCATCGAGCAAGGCCTGGCGGAAGCCGCCAAGCTGCTGGTCGGCCGCGTGGACAAAGGTCGCATGACCGCCGCGAAGATGGCTGAAGTGCTCAACGGCATTCGTCCTACGCTGTCCTATGGCGATTTCGGCCACGTCGACCTGGTGGTCGAAGCGGTTGTCGAGAACCCGAAGGTCAAGCAGGCCGTACTGGCTGAAGTGGAAGCCCAGGTCAAAGATGACACCATCCTGGCCTCCAACACCTCGACCATTTCCATCTCGCTGCTGGCCAAGGCCCTCAAGCGTCCGGAAAACTTCGTCGGCATGCACTTCTTCAACCCGGTGCATATGATGCCGCTGGTGGAAGTGATCCGTGGCGAGAAGTCCAGTGAGCTGGCGGTTGCCACCACCGTTGCCTACGCCAAGAAAATGGGCAAGAACCCGATCGTGGTTAACGACTGCCCGGGCTTCCTGGTCAACCGCGTGCTGTTCCCGTACTTCGGCGGTTTCGCCAAGCTGGTCAGCGCCGGTGTGGACTTCGTGCGCATCGACAAGGTCATGGAAAAATTCGGCTGGCCAATGGGCCCGGCGTACCTGATGGACGTGGTCGGCATCGACACCGGTCACCATGGTCGCGACGTGATGGCTGAAGGCTTCCCGGACCGCATGAAAGACGACCGCCGTTCGGCGATTGACGCGCTGTACGAGGCCAAGCGCCTGGGCCAGAAGAACGGCAAGGGCTTTTACGCCTATGAGGCTGACAAGAAGGGCAAGCAGAAGAAAGTGGCCGATCCATCGGTTCACGAAGTACTTGCGCCTGTCATCTACGAGCAGCGTGAGGTGTCGGACGAAGACATCATCAACTGGATGATGATCGCCCTGTGCCTGGAAACCGTGCGCTGCCTGGAAGACGGCATCGTAGAAACCGCCGCCGAAGCCGATATGGGCCTGGTGTACGGTATTGGTTTCCCTCCATTCCGTGGTGGTGCGCTGCGTTACATCGATTCGATCGGTGTGGCCGAGTTCGTTGCCCTGGCTGATCAATACGCTGATTTGGGCCCGCTGTACCACCCGACCGCGAAGCTGCGTGAAATGGCCAAAAACGGCCAGAGCTTCTTCGGTTAAGCGCCCAAACGACTAGAGCGAGACTATTTATGAGCTTGAATCCAAGAGACGTCGTGATTGTGGACTTCGGTCGCACTCCGATGGGCCGCTCCAAGGGCGGCATGCACCGCAACACCCGCGCCGAAGACATGTCGGCGCACCTGATCAGCAAAGTGCTTGAGCGCAACACCAAGGTCGATCCTAACGAAGTCGAGGACGTGATCTGGGGCTGCGTCAACCAGACCCTGGAGCAGGGCTGGAACATCGCGCGCATGGCGTCGCTGATGACCCAGATCCCGCACACAGCTGCTGGCCAGACCGTCAGCCGCCTGTGCGGCTCGTCGATGAGCGCCCTGCACACCGCCGCCCAGGCGATCATGACCGGCAACGGTGATGTGTTCGTGGTCGGTGGCGTGGAACACATGGGCCACGTCAGCATGATGCACGGCGTCGATCCGAACCCGCACATGTCGCTGTACGCGGCAAAAGCCTCGGGCATGATGGGCCTGACCGCGGAAATGCTCGGCAAGATGCACGGCATCACCCGCGAAGCCCAGGATGCGTTCGGCCTGCGTTCCCACCAGCTCGCCCACAAGGCGACCGTGGAAGGCAAGTTCAAGGATGAAATCATCCCGATGAACGGCTATGACGAGAACGGCTTCCTGAAATTGTTCGACTACGACGAAACCATTCGTCCGGACACCACCCTGGAAAGCCTGGCGGCCTTGAAGCCAGCGTTCAATCCAAAGGGCGGCACCGTGACAGCCGGTACTTCGTCGCAAATCACCGACGGTGCCTCGTGCATGATCGTGATGTCGGCGCAGCGTGCCCAGGACCTGGGTATCCAGCCGCTGGCCGTGATCCGTTCGATGGCCGTGGCGGGTGTGGACCCGGCGATCATGGGCTATGGTCCAGTACCGGCCACACAAAAAGCCTTGAAGCGCGCAGGCCTGACCATCAACGACATCGACTTCTTCGAGCTCAACGAAGCTTTCGCCGCACAGGCCCTGCCCGTGCTGAAAGATTTGAAAGTGCTCGACAAGATGAATGAGAAGGTTAACCTGCACGGCGGTGCAATTGCCCTGGGCCACCCATTCGGTTGCTCCGGTGCGCGGATTTCTGGCACTTTGCTTAACGTGATGAAGCAAAATGGCGGCAACCTCGGGGTTGCAACCATGTGCATTGGTCTCGGCCAAGGCATTTCCACCGTCTTCGAACGCGTCTAAGCGTTAGGTTGACGGAAGCCGGGGCCCAGTGCCCCGGTTTTTGTTTTTTGGCGGTTTTGTATTTTTTTTTAAACAAATTTTGTAAGAGGGCCAGAGCATGAAAGTCGAACCAGGGCTCTACCAGCATTATAAAGGTCCGCAGTACCGTGTTTTCAGTGTGGCGCGGCATTCCGAGACCGAAGAAGAAGTGGTGTTCTACCAAGCACTGTATGGCGATTACGGCTTTTGGGTGCGCCCATTGAGCATGTTTGTGGAGACCGTCGAAGTTGACGGCGAGCAAGTCCCGCGCTTTGCTTTGGTGCAGGCCGAACCCAGTCTTTTTTCAGGGCAATAACGGCACGTCGCGCAGAATGCTGCGCTTGACCTCACCTTGTTGCCACTATATATAGCGTTGCCGCGACAGGCGCCAACTGCCTTTCACTTCTCGAATTCAGGAATTTTCCGATCCATGGGCAAATCGCTGGTCATTGTGGAATCCCCGGCTAAGGCCAAGACCATCAACAAGTACTTGGGCAACGAGTACGTGGTGAAGTCGAGTATCGGCCATATCCGAGACCTGCCCACCAGCGGTTCGGCTAGCGCCAGCAAGGAGCCAGCCGCGAAGCGCGGCAAGGCGGCTGCGGGCGAAGGTCCGGTGCTCACCCCTAAAGAGAAAGCGCGCAAGCAGCTGGTCTCGCGCATGGGTGTGGACCCGGATCATGGCTGGAAGGCCAAGTACGAGATCCTTCCGGGCAAGGAAAAGGTCATCGAAGAGCTGCGCCGGCTCGCCAAGGATGCCGACACCATCTATCTCGCAACGGACTTGGACCGCGAAGGGGAAGCCATTGCCTGGCACCTGCGGGAAGCCATCGGCGGTGATGACAGCCGCTACAAGCGTGTGGTGTTCAACGAAATCACCAAGAAAGCCATTCAGGAAGCCTTCTCCAAGCCGGGCGAACTGGACATCGACCGCGTCAACGCCCAGCAGGCCCGTCGTTTCCTCGACCGCGTCGTGGGCTACATGGTTTCGCCACTGCTGTGGGCCAAGATCGCCCGTGGCTTGTCGGCCGGCCGTGTGCAATCGGTTGCCGTGAAGCTGGTGGTGGAGCGGGAGCGCGAGATTCGTGCGTTCATCCCTGAAGAATACTGGGAAGTCCATGCTGACCTCGGCACCGCCAAGGGCGCCAACGTGCGCTTTGAAGTGGCCCGCGAAAAAGGCGAGGCCTTCAAGCCGCTGAACGAAGCCCAGGCCATGGCCGCGCTGGAAAAGCTCAAGGCGTCCAGCTACAGCATCGTCAAGCGCGAAGATAAACCGACCAGCAGCAAGCCGTCGGCGCCGTTCATCACCTCCACCCTGCAGCAGGCCGCGAGTAACCGCCTGGGCTTCGGCGTGAAGAAAACCATGATGATGGCCCAGCGCTTGTACGAGGCCGGCTACATCACGTATATGCGTACTGACTCCACCAACCTGTCGGTGGACGCGGTCGCGATGGCGCGTACTTATATTGAAGGCGAGTTCGGCAAGAAGTACCTGCCGGAGAGCCCGAACGTCTACAGCAGTAAGGAAGGCGCACAGGAGGCTCACGAAGCGATCCGTCCTTCCGACGCCAACACCACGCCTGCCAAGCTGAGCGGCATGGAGCGTGACGCTGAGCGCCTCTACGAGCTGATCTGGCGCCAGTTCCTGGCCTGCCAGATGCTGCCGGCGCAATACTTGTCCACCACGGTTACCGTGGCGGCCTCCGACTTCGAGCTGCGCGCCAAGGGCCGTATCCTCAAGTTCGACGGCTACACCCGCGTGATGCCGCAGATCGCCAAGCCTGGCGATGACGACGTGCTGCCGGACATGGCCCAGGGCGATGTGTTGAAGCTGATCAAGCTTGATCCGTCCCAGCACTTCACCAAGCCACCGGCGCGTTACTCGGAAGCCAGCCTGGTCAAAGAGATGGAAAAGCGCGGTATTGGTCGTCCTTCGACCTATGCGGCCATCATCTCCACCATCCAGGACCGTGGCTACGTGGCGCTGCACAACCGTCGTTTCTACTCGGAAAAGATGGGCGACATCGTCACCGAGCGACTGTCCGAGAGCTTCTCCAACCTGATGGACTACGGCTTCACGGCCGGCATGGAAGAGAACCTCGATGACGTGGCTCAGGGCGAACGCGACTGGAAAAACGTACTGGACGAGTTCTACGGTGACTTCAAGAAGAAACTCGAAGTAGCCGAAAGCCCGGACAGCGGCATGCGCGCCAACCAGCCGGTGATGACTGACATCCCGTGCCAGACCTGCGGCCGTCCGATGCAGATCCGTACCGCCTCCACTGGCGTGTTCCTCGGCTGCTCGGGCTACAGCCTGCCGCCGAAAGAGCGTTGCAAGGCCACCGTCAACCTGGTGCCGGGCGATGAAATCGCCGCCGATGACGAGGGTGAATCCGAGTCGCTGGTACTGCGTGGCAAGCACCGTTGCCCGATCTGCAGCACGGCGATGGATGCCTACCTGCTGGATGAAAAGCACAAGCTGCACATCTGCGGTAACAACCCGGACTGCAACGGCTACGAGATCGAAGAGGGCACCTACCGCATCAAGGGCTATGAAGGCCCGAGCCTGGAGTGCGACAAGTGCGGCAGCGAGATGCAGCTCAAGACCGGCCGCTTCGGCAAGTTCTTCGGTTGCACCAACCCGACGTGCAAGAACACCCGCAAGCTGCTCAAAAGCGGCGATGCGGCGCCGCCGAAGATGGACCCGGTGAAGATGCCTGAGCTCAAGTGCGAGAAGGTCAACGACACCTACATCCTGCGTGACGGTGCTTCGGGGCTGTTCCTGGCTGCCAGCCAGTTCCCGAAAAATCGCGAGACCCGTGCGCCGCTGGTGCTGGAGATCGTTCCGCACAAGGATGAGATCGATCCGAAGTACCACTTCCTGTGCGAAGCGCCGAAGAAGGATCCCGATGGTCGTCCGGCCGTGATCCGCTACAGCCGCAAGACCAAGGAGCAATACGTGCAGACCGAAGTGGACGGCAAGCCTACGGGCTGGAAAGCGTTCTACGACGGAGGCAAGTGGAAGGTCGAGGACAAGCGCCAGGGCGCTTGATCGACTAGTCTGCGAAATACAAAGGCCGCCTGCATAGGCGGCCTTTTTTTGGTGAAGCGAGCGTGCTGGTGAAAATCGTTAACGATGACGTGGGAAGCCTGATACATAATGGCGCTCTCAGGTTTTTCGCGAGCAAGGGCTAGGCGCCCCCCTTGTTCCTACAAAGCCAGCATCACGCCTATTCGTTGTGGAGATTGCCGTCATGGCCAACGAACTCTATACCCGTACCAATCAGAAAATTTACTTCGCGGGTTTGTCCCTGGAAGCCCTTGGCCGCGCCGAGGAAGGGAAAGAGATGAACGCCATCGCGCTGGTCCAGGCGGGGCGTGAAGCGGCCTTGTTTCACCTGTACGGCGCCTTGCTGGGCCTATGCCATGAAATCGCCGGGTTCTACCGCTTGCCTCAGGCCGGTTCGCCCCGTGCAGAGATGATCATGAATTGCGAAGTGCTGGACACGATGGCGATTCCCGAGCTGGCCGAATTGGTGGAAATGGCTCAAAGCCCTGACAGTTGGGTCGCGCGTTTGCTCAAGGCTCATGCGGATATGTTCCAGCCGCCGCGTATTCCTCATGTGCCGAAGGGCGACGTGACGCAGCCATTGATCGTCGCGGTGGCCGTGGAAGAGGCAGAGCCCAAGCCATTGAGCCGGGCAGAGTTGGAGAGCTGGCGTCAGGAATTGAAAAAGATGGCGCTGCGCTTTCGCGAAGGCCTTAACGAATGCTGATGATTGTGTAGGCGCCGGCTTGCCGGCGATGCGGACGCCTCGGTGTGTCAGGCACATCGCGCTGATGCCATCGCCAGCAAGCCAGCTCCTACGCGTTAACGACCATTCATCAAGCTGTAAAGAAACCTCTTCAGATCCTCAGCGGGGCCGGGTGGATGACTGATATAATCCCGGCCTTTCGTGGAGAACAGACTTTTATGCCGACGTCCTTTCTGGAAATTGTTGAGTTGCCTGACGGCCGAATCGAGCTGCGCCGGGCAGAGGACGAGGGTTCTCTGGTTATTCTGGATTTTTCCGAGGACGCCAAAGCGTTCCTGCAAGGCCAGCACGTGGAAGTGGCGAAAGCCATGTTGAGCGTGGGTGTGCAGATGGCCGGTCGTTTGGCCGAAGGCGAACCGGAAAAAGAAGAGGGGCCGCGGGTTCTGCACTAAACCCTGTGAAGACGCCGTCTATGATTGCGCGATTTTTGTAGTGAGCGGGCTTGCCCGCGCTGGGCTGCGAAGCAGCCCCAAACCAGGCACCGCGTAATTTCTGATATACCGCTTTAGTCAATTTAGGGCTGCTTCGCAACCCAGCGCGGGCAAGCCCGCTCACTACAGAAGCCCAGCGCAGGCTTGGCTACCCTGTTTACCCCAACCGAATATTCAAACTCTGCGCATCACCCGTGCGTGCAGCACTGATCAGCTGTTGCTTGGCCGCAGCATTCAGCGGGTTCAACCAGCTTACCACCGTGTGGCTACGCCCCAGGCGCAAGGCCTCGCACGTCAATTGTTGAGCGCTCTGCGTGCCGCGGGGTTGCAGCAGCAGGATACGCTCACGATTGAGGCCTGCGTCCCGCAACCAAGCCTGGGTCAGGCTGGCCGGTGGGGCGATCAGCGTCAGCCAGCGAGCATCCTGCTCTTCGCTCAATTCACGCAGGACTGGCGCCAGCAGGCTCAGGCAGCTCCCGGCCGTACCGCGCAACGACAATTCACTGAACGCCTCAGGCTCGGCGCTCCAGGGCGCTTCGACCGTTTCCTTGAGGATGGGCGCAAGGGGTTGGGCCATGAAGGCCTCGAACAGCGACAGTTGTGTGTGTTGTGGGGTATGGACGAGCTGCATGGTGCCTCCTTTAGCGGCGAATGACGCCGACGCTCAAGCCTTCGATCACCAGGTCCTGATCTTTCAGGTTCACTTCAATCGGGGCGAACTCAGGGTTCTCGGCCAACAGCCAGACCTTGCTGCCTTCACGCTTGAAGCGCTTGACGGTGACTTCATCACCGATACGGGCAACGACGATCTGGCCATTACGGGCTTCGCGGGTGGTATGGACGGCAAGCAGGTCGCCATCGAAAATGCCCACGTCCTTCATGCTCATGCCGTGGACCCGCAACAGGTAGTCGGCGCGAGGATGGAAGAAGGTCGGGTTGATGTTGCATGACTCTTCGACGTGCTGTTGCGCCAGGATCGGCGCACCGGCCGCGACGCGACCGATGATCGGCAGTGTCGATTCGTCGGCCTTGGCTTCGAAACCAGGGATGCGGATACCGCGTGAAGCCCCCGGGGTCATCTCGATCGCGCCTTTACGGGCGAGGGCCTTGAGGTGTTCCTCGGCGGCGTTGGGGGATTTGAACCCCAGTTCCAGCGCAATTTCCGCTCGTGTCGGCGGATAGCCGTTGTCATCGAGGCAGCGCTTGATAAAAGCCAGAATCTCAGCTTGGCGTGGCGTCAGTTTTAGCATGTTGATCGCTCTGTCTTTTTATACAGTGACTGGGATTATATACAGTGAACTGCGCTTGGCAATCATCCTTTTCCAGCACTCCGCTGGACGGTCATTCGTCACCCTTCCTACAAGGCAGGGATAGCGCTGCCTACAGACCTCGATGGATGTGATTAAATAGCGATGAAATAGATGACTGCCCGGCCGGAAAACGGACCCTCAGGGTTGACAAGACACAACCTGAAACGTATGTTTCAAACAAGTGTTTGTCAGGCGGAGTAGCCATGGCCCAGTCGGAAACCGTTGAACGCATTCTCGATGCTGCCGAGCAATTGTTCGCGGAAAAAGGATTTGCTGAAACTTCATTGCGGCTGATCACCAGCAAGGCCGGGGTCAACCTCGCCGCAGTGAACTACCATTTCGGCTCGAAAAAAGCCCTGATCCAGGCGGTATTCTCGCGCTTCCTGGGGCCTTTCTGCGCCAGCCTCGACCGTGAGCTGGAGCGTCGCCAGACCAAGCCCGACAACAAGCCAAGCCTGGAAGACCTGCTGGAAATGCTGGTCGAACAAGCCTTGGTGGTTCAGCCGCGCAGCGGTAACGACCTGTCGATATTCATGCGTCTGTTGGGCCTTGCGTTCAGCCAGAGCCAGGGGCACTTGCGCCGTTACCTGGAAGACATGTACGGCAAGGTTTTCCGCCGCTACATGCTGCTGGTCAACGAAGCCGCGCCGCGTATCCCTCCGATCGAGTTGTTCTGGCGCGTGCACTTCATGCTGGGCGCCGCGGCCTTCAGCATGTCCGGGATCAAGGCGCTGCGTGCGATTGCCGAGACCGATTTCGGCGTCAACACCTCCATCGAGCAGGTCATGCGCCTGATGGTGCCGTTTCTCGCGGCCGGCATGCGTGCCGAAACCGGCGTCACCGACCCGGCCATGGCCGCTGCCCAGCTGCGCCCACGCAGCAAATCGACACCGACTGTCGCCAAGGCGTGACCCTCCCGGGTGTGCGCGGCCGCTTGCATCCGCTAAGCTAGCTGCCCATGCCGAATTCAGCTATTTACTCGCAACCCGCGGTTCTCACTGAGCCCTCATTGTTAATGGGGTCAGGTGAGGGCAGCGGGTTGTGTGCGTTATTTAAGGAAGGTTTATGACTGCTGCCCTGCAAGGTTCATTGATGGTTGACGTTGCCGGCACCTGGCTGACGGCCGAGGATCGCCACCTGTTGCGCCAGCCGGAAGTGGGCGGGCTGATCATTTTTGCGCGCAATATCGAACACCCGCGCCAGGTGCGGGAACTGAGCGCGGCCATTCGTGCAGTGCGCCCGGACCTGCTGCTGGCGGTCGATCAGGAAGGCGGCCGTGTGCAGCGCCTGCGCCAGGGGTTCGTGCGTCTGCCGGCCATGCGCGCACTCGCAGATAACCCCAACGCTGAATATCTGGCCGAGCAGTGTGGCTGGATCATGGCGACCGAAGTGCTGGCTGTCGGCCTGGACTTGAGTTTCGCCCCCGTGCTTGACCTGGACTACCAGCGCAGCGCCGTGGTGGGCACCCGTTCCTTTGAAGGCGACCCGGAACGCGCAGCGCTGCTGGCTGGCGCGTTCATTCGCGGCATGAACAGCGCCGGCATGGCCGCCACCGGCAAACACTTCCCGGGCCATGGCTGGGCCGAGGCCGATTCCCACGTGGCCATTCCCAATGACGAGCGCAGCCTGGAGGAAATTCGTGCGAATGACCTGGTGCCTTTCGCACGCCTGAGTCAGCAGCTGGCGGCCGTAATGCCGGCTCACGTCATCTATCCGCAGGTTGATGCGCAACCGGCTGGCTTCTCGCGCCGCTGGCTGCAGGACATCCTGCGGGGTGAGTTGCAGTTTGATGGGGTGATTTTCAGCGATGACCTGTCCATGGCAGGGGCGCATGTGGTGGGCGACGCAGCTAGCCGGATTGAGGCAGCGTTGACGGCGGGTTGTGACATGGGGCTGGTGTGCAACGACCGTGCGGCGGCCGAATTGGCGTTGAGCGCGGCGCAGCGCATGAAGGTCACGCCATCTGCACGTATTGCGCGGATGCGGGGGCAGGCGATTGCTTCGACGGATTACAAACAGGATCCGCGCTGGTTGGCGGCGTTGACGGCGTTGCGGGATGCGCAGTTGATCGATTGAGACCGTGGTGCGCCTATCGCCGGCAAGCCGGCTCCTACAGGGGAATGCGTTCCAAATGTAGGAGCTGGCTTGCCGGCGATAGCAATCTACCTGTCAGCGCTTTTCTTGCTTATTGGGCAACGGCGCAAACAACGCCTCAATATCCTCATTGCCCAACTGCCAGTCCCCGGTCGTACGCCCATCCAGCACGCCCGCCGCCAAATCGGACTTTTCCTTCTGCAGGTGCTGGATTTTCTCCTCCACCGTGCCCCGGGCAATCATCTTGTAGACGAACACCGGTTTCTCCTGACCAATGCGATACGCCCGGTCAGTCGCCTGGTTTTCCGTGGCGGGGTTCCACCAGGGGTCGTAGTGGATCACCGTGTCGGCTTCGGTCAGGTTCAAGCCCACGCCGCCGGCCTTCAGGCTGATCAGAAAAATCTGCAGCTTGCCGCTCTGGAAGTCCTTCACCGGCGTGCGACGATCCCGGGTCTGGCCCGTCAGGAGTGCGTAGGCCACGCCACGTTTTTTCAGCTCGGCTTCGATCAGGCTCAGCATTGAGGTGAACTGGGAAAACAGCAGGATTCGCCGACCTTCCGCAAACAACTCCTCAAGCATTTCCATCAAGCTGTCGAGCTTGCCCGAGCTGCTGCCACGGGCGGGCAGGGTGGCATCGTTGACCAGCCGCAAGTCGCAGCACACCTGACGCAACTTCAGCAGCGCCTCAAGAATGATGATCTGGCTGCGTGCCACACCCTTGCGGGTGATCTCGTCGCGCACCTTCTTGTCCATGGCCAGGCGCATGGTTTCATACACATCGCGCTGGGCTTCGTTGAGGTCGACCCAGTGGATGATTTCGGTCTTGGGCGGCAGCTCAGTGGCCACTTGTTCCTTGGTGCGGCGCAACAGGAACGGCTTGATCCGACCGTTCAGGTGCTGCAATCGCACATCACTGGCGCGTTTTTCGATTGGCACGCGGTAATCGCGGTTGAAGCTTTTCACGTCGCCCAGCCAGCCCGGCAGCAGGAAGTGAAACAGCGACCACAGCTCACCCAAGTGGTTTTCCAGTGGCGTGCCGCTCAGGCACAAACGCTGTCGCGCATTCAGCTCGCGCGCCGCCTGGGCCGCCTTACTGGATGGGTTCTTGATGTACTGGGCTTCGTCGAGTATCAGCACATGTAAGGGCAGGGCAGCGAGCTGTTCGATGTCCTTGGGCAGCAGCGCGTAGGTGGTCAATAGCAGGTCGTAATCCTGCAGGTTGGCGAAATGTTTCTTGCGCCCGGCGCCATACAACGCCAGCACCTTGAGTTGCGGGGTGAAGTGCGCCGCTTCGTCGAGCCAGTTGGGAATCAGGCTGGTAGGCATCACCACCATGCAGGGGCGGTCGAGGCGCCCAGCGGCTTTCTCGGTGAGAATATGCGCCAGGGTTTGCAGGGTTTTACCCAGGCCCATGTCATCCGCAAGAATCCCGCCAACGTCCAACTGGCGCAGTGACTGCATCCAGCTCAAGCCTTCCAGCTGGTAGGGGCGCAAGGTGGCGTTCAAGCCTTCGGGCGCCACGCAGGTGAAGTCCCGGATATCCCGCAGGCGCTGGGCAAAGTTGCGGATCTTCTCGCCGCCTTCCCATTGCAGGGGTAGGTCTTCCAGCGGGTTCAGTCGGATCGCGTCGGCCTTGGCCAGCCGCAAAGCCGTGGTACCCGATTCCTGCAGGTAAAATTCGCCGAGGGTCGCCAGTACCGGTTTCAAACGGCCGTAGGGCAACGCGACCTGTATCGGACCGTGACCGTTGGGCAGGCCCGGTATGTTCACCAGGATCAGCTCGTCATCGCGGCGTCGTGCCAGTTTCTCGGGGTTGAGGATCTCGGTATGGGAGCGCATCAGGTTCAGCAAGATCGGCAACAGGCTCAGCCGCTCGCCGTTGACGATGATCCCCAGTTCCAGGTCGAACCAGTCGCGCTCCGGCCCATCATCGACCGTGGCGTACCAGTCATCGACGGCGCTCAGGTCGAAACCGAAGTCCTCGTCGATCTGCAGCTCCCAACCCTCGGCGCGTAAACCCGGCGAGGCATTGAGCGTGAAGTTCAGCCAGGCACTGTCATTGACCATCTCGAACAGCTCGCCGGCGCTTTCCGGCAGGGCTTTGCTCTGGCGCGTGGCGATCTTGAACCCCAGTAGGCGCAGCTGTTCGCGATAGGGTTGTTCCAGTTCGGGATGGCGCTTGATGCGCAGGCTCTGGGTTTCCTGGCGCACAATGATGTCGGCATTTTTCTGCCCGCTGACATAGTTGTCCAGGTAATTGAACGACAGCGCTGCTCGGTGCTGGATATAGCGCTGCATCTTGCCGTTGCGCGGTTCAAACGCGCTGAACTCGACACTGGCCATCCACAGGCGCGGCACCGGCAGCACGTCCTCCATCACTACTTGCGGCAGTACCACGCGGTTATCCAGCACCGCCTGGAGTTTCTCCAGCAGCTCGGCATCCTGGGCGGCGGCCGGGTAGGCCAGGGTTTCCTGGACCTTGAGCAGCACCGCGGCGATGTGTTTGCAGTTGGTGTGCACCGGGCAGGTACAGCGGCTGTCCACCAGAATCAAGGTGCCCTTGGCCGACTCACGCAGTGAGATGGTCTGCCGATACACGTTGCCGCCCGAGCCTTCGCAACTGGCAACGATGGTGCTGTCACCGGACTCGACGATGCGCACCCGGTTTTCCAGAGCATAGCGCCGGCCACGCTCAAGGCTTTGCTCTTTAAAGCGATTGGCCCACGAAGGGGCCAGGGGTTTGGTCAAGGACGACGTCAGGGGCATGGTGCTGGATCAGTCCTGAATGTCGGGCGGGGGGGCGCTGGGCGGTTTGGCGGTGAGCGAAGTGATCTTGATCAGCAGCGCCAGGTGGCCGCCATCCAGGTAATTGAGCTGGTTGTTCTTGGTGCGCACGTCTTTCTGGCTCAGGTGTTCGCTGGTGACCACGCTGCCGTTGCTGTCGAACTGATTGATCCAGAAGTCGGCATCGATATCGGTAAAGCGGCCCAATTGCAGGCTCAATACCCCTTCGAGCGGGAACTGGCCGAACTGCTCCGCGCCGTCGGTGATCGCGACCTTCACCGGCTGGTCGCCCAGGTTCTGTTCCCAGGCCTTGTGCGCCAGCACGGTATAGCTGTTGTCGGCACTGAGCTTGTCGACAATGTTGTTCAGGCGCGGCGGGCTCATTTTATCGGTGCCCAGGCGCGCTGCGCCGGCATCCCAGTTTTCCGGCGCGGCACGGCTGTTGATCACCGGCTCTGCGTTCTGGCGCACCAGGATCATTTCCACCTGGTACGGGCTGTCGGCAAAGGCCGCCGGCGCCACGACCACCAACAACAGGCTCAACATGCGGAACAGGCGCATTGGGGCGTCCTTCAAGCAGATTTCGGGATGAGGCGCTCGAACAGCGCCTCCAATGTATTAAAGCGTTCTTCGGCGCGTTCCATCGGCACCATGAACTTGAACAGCGTAGCCCCTTCGAACTTGTAGCGGTTGGGCTGGCCCTGGATCAGTTTGATCAGTACCAGTGGGTCCACCGGCGTCTGCGCTTCAAACTCGATGCGCCCGCCTTGCGGCCCGGCGTCGACTTTCTTGATGCCAAGCTGCTCAGCCTGCAATTTGAGCAGGGTCAGGCGCACCAGGTTCTTGGTCGGTTCCGGCAACAGGCCGAAACGGTCGATCATTTCCACCTGCAGATCCTTGAGGCCTTCTTCGTCGGTGGCCGAAGCGATGCGCTTGTACAGGATCAACCGCGCATGCACATCCGGCAGGTAGTCTTCGGGGATCAGCGCGGGCAGGCGCAGGTTGATTTCCGGACCGCCACCCAGCGGTTGATCGAGGTTCGGTTGCTCGCCCTTGCGGATGGCTTTCACCGCGCGCTCAAGCATTTCCATATAAAGGGTGAACCCCACCGCCTGGATCTGCCCGCTCTGGCCGTCGCCCAGCAGTTCGCCGGCACCCCGGATCTCCAGGTCGTTGGTGGCCAGCACAAAGCCGGCGCCCAGGTCCTGGGTGTTGGCGATGGCTTCCAGGCGTTTCTCGGCGTCGCCGGTGATCTGTTGGCGCGGCGGCGTCAGCAGGTAGGCGTAGGCCTGGTGGTGACTGCGCCCGACGCGGCCACGCAGCTGATGAAGTTGTGCCAGGCCGAACTTGTCAGCGCGCTCGATGATGATGGTGTTGGCGCTCGGCACGTCGATGCCGGTCTCGATGATGGTCGAGGCGATCAGCACGTTGAAGCGCTTGTGGTAGAAGTCGCTCATCACCTGCTCGAGTTCGCGCTCGCGCATCTGCCCGTGGCCAATGGCGATACGTGCCTCCGGCACCAACTCGGCAAGGTCGGCGGCGCATTTCTCGATGGTCTTCACGTCGTTGTGCAGGTAGTACACCTGCCCGCCGCGCAGCAGTTCACGCAGCAGCGCTTCCTTGACCGTGCTTTTGTTCTGCTCCATCACAAACGTGCGCACCGACAGGCGGCGCGCCGGCGGCGTGGCGATGATCGACAGGTCGCGCATGCCCGACACCGCCATGTTCAGCGTGCGTGGAATCGGTGTGGCGGTGAGGGTGAGGATGTCGACTTCGCTGCGCAGGGCCTTGAGCTGTTCCTTCTGGCGCACGCCGAAGCGGTGTTCTTCGTCGATGATCACCAGGCCCAGGTTCTTGATCTTCACATCATCGGACAGCAGCTTGTGGGTGCCGATCACGATGTCGATCTTGCCCTCGGCCAAATCAGCGACCGCAGCATTCACTTCCTTGGCCGACTTGAAGCGGCTCATCACTTCCACGGTCACCGGCCAGTCGGCGAAGCGGTCGCGGAAGCTGTTGTAGTGCTGTTGGGCGAGCAAGGTGGTGGGCACCAGGATCGCCACCTGCTTGCCACCGTGTACCGCGATGAAGGCCGCGCGCATGGCCACTTCGGTCTTGCCGAAGCCCACGTCGCCGCACACCAGGCGGTCCATCGGCTTGGGCGCGAGCATGTCGGCGCGCACCGCTTCGATGGTGGTTTGCTGGTCCGGAGTTTCTTCGAAGGCAAAGCCTGCGCTGAAAGTGGCGTAGTCGGCCTTCGGGTCGGCGAACGCATAACCTTCGCGGGCGGCGCGGCGTGCGTAGATGTCGAGCAGTTCGGCGGCCACATCGCGCACCTGTTCGGCGGCCTTGCGCTTGGCTTTCTGCCAGGTCTCGGAACCCAGGCGGTGCAACGGCGCCAGCGCGTCGTCGCTGCCGGTGTAGCGCGCAATCAAATGCAGGTTGGCCACCGGCACGTAGAGCTTGGCGCCCTCGGCGTATTCCATGGTGAGGAATTCGGCCGCCTGGTTATCGATTTCCAGCGTCTGCAGGCCCAGGTAGCGGCCCACGCCGTGGTCGATGTGCACCACCGGTGCGCCTTCGCGCAGCTCGGTGAGGTTCTTGATCACCGCGTCGTTGTTGGCGTCGGCGCGTTTTTCGCGGCGACGGCGCTGCATCACGCGCTGGCCGAACAACGGGCTCTCGGCGATCAAGGCCAGGGCAGGGTCGTCCAGCAGCAAGCCTTCATCCAGCGGCGCGATGGTGATCGCCAGGCGGTCTTTGCTTTTTACAAAGTCGGGCCAGCTGTCGACGGTTTTCGGCCGCAGCTTCAGGCGTTCGAGCAACTCCAGCAGCACTTCGCGGCGGCCGGCGGATTCGGCGGTGAACAGCACGCGGCCAGGGAAGTCACCGAGGAAATTGGACAGCGCTTCCAGCGGCTGGTTGGCCTTGGCCTGGATGGCCAGGTCCGGCAGCGTTTGCGCGGGGAAGCGCTCGCGGCCGGCGCCACTTTCCACGTCCTGCTGACTGGCGACCACGCGCGGCCAGCTTTTCAGGCGGGCGAAGCAGTCTTCTACCGGCAGGAACAGCTCGGCCGGCGGCAATAAAGGACGGGACGGATCGACACGGCGCTCTTCATAGCGGTTACGCACGTCGTTCCAGAAGTTTTCCGCCGCCTGCTCGATGCCCGGGAGCGAGAACACCTGGGTGTCGTGGGGCAGGTAATCGAACAGGGTGGAGGTTTCATCGAAGAACAGCGGCAAGTAGTACTCGATACCGGCCGGTGTAATCCCGCTGCTTAAATCCTGGAAGATCGGGCAGCGGCGGAAGTCCACGTCGAAACGTTCACGAAAGCGCGCCTTGAAGCGGGTGACCGCGTCTTTTTGCAGCGGGAATTCCCGCGCCGGCAACAGCTTGACCGACTCCACCTTGTCGATGGAACGTTGGTTCTCGGGGTCGAAGGTGCGCAGGGTCTCGATTTCGTCATCGAACAGGTCGATGCGGTAGGGCAGTTTGCTGCCCATCGGGAACAGGTCGATCAGCGCGCCACGCACGGCGAACTCACCGTGTTCGTACACCGTGTCGACGCAGCGGTAGCCACTGGCTTCCAGGCGCGTGCGCATTTGCTCCACATCAAGTTTCTGGCCGACATCCAGCACCAGGCTGCTGCCCAGCAGGAACTTGGTCGGCGCCAGGCGGTGCAGCGCGGTGGTGATCGGCACCACCAGCACGCCGTGGGCCAGTTCCGGCAGGCGGTACAGGCTGGCGATGCGCTGGGAAATGATGTCCTGGTGCGGCGAGAACAGATCGTAGGGCAGGGTTTCCCAGTCGGGGAAATGCAGCACCGGCAAATCGGGGGCGAAGAAGCTCAGCTCCTGCTCCAGCCGTTCGGCACTCTGGCTGTCGGCGGTGAGCAGCAGGGTAAAGCGCTTGGCTGCGCTGGCAGCCTCGGCAATGGCCAGGCTCAGGGCGGCACCGGGCAGGTTGCCCCAGTGCTGTTTGCCTGCCGCAGCAGGGAGAAGCGGTAGACGCAGGACGGGCACGGAAGGTTGAGCTCCAAGCGTTGCGACAAAGTCGGTAATTGTAACGGTCCGAGGCGCCGTCTGTCAGTTGCTGACTGAGCCTATTACGGTTTGTAGGAAATGTAGTGGCTAAGACAAACAATGCTGGGTTTTGACTCAATATGTAGTGTCAAAAAGCACGAGGTTTTCGGAGGGTTACGGACAAGTCGCGCTGGCAGCCAACCAGGTGGCCTTCTGGAACCCGCGTATTTACTGGGCTGCAGAGGGGTGTCAATTTTTCGCAAGCACTTTTTGTTGCCTGGGGCGCATTGCTCCGAGGGCGACCGGGCGGCATAATGTAGCCCCTTTTTTCTGCCCCTACATGTGGAAGGTTCCCGTGACTCAGAAGCCCGACCAGTGTCTTGGTGAATGGATCGACCGTGAAGCGCTCGCTGAAGCGATGATTCCGCTTATCGGTCAGCTGTACCGCAATAACAATGTGGTGAGCTCGATCTATGGCCGCAGCCTGATCAACCAATCAGTCATCGCGATTCTCAAAGCCCACCGCTTTGCTCGCCATCGCTCCGCCGACGACAGCGAACTCTCCGTCCACGAAACATTCCCCCTGCTCAAGGCCATGAGCGAGCTCAAGCTCGGCGCGGCTTCGGTAGACCTGGGCAAGTTGGCCTACAAATTCCGCAAAGAAGGTGCCGGCCGTACCGCCGAGCAGTTCGTGCGTGAAGAAATGGCTGACGTGGTTGGCCAGCAAAACGCCGCAGCCCGCAAAGGCACCGACGTGGTCCTGTACGGCTTCGGTCGTATCGGCCGCCTGCTGGCGCGCATCCTGATCGAAAAAACCGGTGGCGGCGACGGCCTGCGCCTGCGTGCCATCGTTGTGCGCAAAGGCGCCGAGAACGACCTGACCAAACGCGCGAGCCTCTTGCGTCGCGACTCGGTACACGGTCCGTTCAACGGCACCATCGTCATCGACGAAGAAAACAACACCATCACCGCCAACGGTAACCTGATCCAGGTGATCTACGCGAAGAACCCGACTGAGGTGGACTACACCCAGTACGGCATCAAGGACGCCCTGCTGGTGGACAACACCGGCGTATGGCGTGATGCCGACGGCCTGGGCCAGCACCTGGCCTGCCCGGGTATCGACCGCGTTGTCCTGACCGCACCGGGCAAGGGCAAGCTGAAGAATATCGTTCACGGCATCAACCATGGCGAAATCACCGCTGACGACAAGATCGTGTCCGCTGCTTCCTGCACCACCAACGCCATCGTGCCGGTGCTGAAAGCTGTGAATGACAAGTTCGGCATCGTTAACGGTCACGTTGAAACGGTCCACTCGTACACCAACGACCAGAACCTGATCGACAACTTCCACAAGGGCGATCGCCGTGGTCGTAGCGCCGCGCTGAACATGGTGATCACCGAGACCGGTGCTGCCACCGCTGCTGCCAAGGCCCTGCCTGAGCTGGCTGGCAAACTGACCGGTAACGCGATCCGTGTGCCGACGCCAAACGTGTCGATGGCCATTCTCAACCTGAACCTTGAGAAAGCCGCCACCCGTGAAGAGATGAACGAGTACCTGCGCTACATGGCGCTGCACTCCGATCTGCATAAGCAAATCGACTTCGTCAACTCGCAGGAAGTGGTGTCCACCGACTTCGTAGGCTCGCGCCACGCCGGTGTGGTGGACGCCGAGGCGACCATCACCCAGGACAACCGTGTTGTCCTGTACGTGTGGTACGACAACGAGTTCGGCTACAGCTGCCAGGTGGTTCGCGTGATGGAAGACATGGCCGGGGTCAACCCGCCGTCGTTCCCGCGCTAAGCATCAGCGCTGAATGAAAAAAGCCCCGACTGGTTCGGGGCTTTTTTATGCCTGTTGGATTTGTGTTGATTGGTCGGGCCTCATCGCAGGCAAGCCAGCTCCCACATTTGGATCTGTTAATACCTTCAAATGTGGGAGCTGGCTTGCCTGCGATGGCGACTCATCCGGCGCCACCGACGACAGAAGCCTGCGCCGTCCTCAACTCATGCCGATTGCCTTTAAACAGCACCAGCGTCGCAATCAACCCCAACACCGCCGCGCCACTCAACCAAATCCCCGGTGCCGCCTTGTTGTCCAGCACATGGATCAGGTAGGTACACGCCGCCGGCGTAAACCCACCAAAAGTCGCCGTCGCCAGGCTATAGGCAAGAGAGAACCCGGTGGTACGCACTTCCACCGGCATGATCTCGGTAAGCGCCACCACCATCGCGCCGTTGTACGAGCCGTACAGGAACGACAGCCACAACAGCACGATCAGCAGGTGGCTGAAACTCGGGTTGACCACCAGCCACGACAGCGCCGGATACGCCGTAAGAATCGCCAGAATCGTTGCACCCAGCAGCAGGGGTTTACGTCCGATCTTGTCGGACACTGCGCCCATCACCGGCAACCAGATGAAGTTCGAAATACCCACGCAGACGGTCACCAGCAACGCGTCGAAATCCGACAGGTGCAGCTCGGCCTTGCCGAAGGTCGGGGTGTAGGCGGTGATCAGGTAGAACGACACGGTGGTCATCACCACCAGCGCCATGCCAGCGATGACAACGCCGAAATTCTGACCGATTGAGCGGACGATTTCCTGCAGGGTAGGGCGGTGCTTGCGCGCCTGGAATTCAGGGGTTTCTTCCAGGGAGCGGCGAATCACGAAGATCACCGGCACGATCAGGCAGCCGATCAGGAACGGTACGCGCCAGCCCCAATCGCCCATTTGTTCGGGGCTGAGCCAGTGGTTCAGACCCACGCCCAGCAAACCGGCGAACACCACCGCGGCCTGTTGGCTGGCAGACTGCCAACTGACGAAGAAGCCTTTGCGGCCGGCCGTGGCGATTTCCGCCAGGTACACCGACACACCGCCCAGCTCGACGCCGGCCGAGAAGCCCTGCAGCAAGCGGCCGCACAGCACCAGCAGCGGTGCGGCGACGCCAAGGGTGGCGTAACCGGGCACGCAGGCGATAAGGATGGTACCGGCGGCCATCAGGGCCAGGGTGATCACCAGGCCTTTCTTGCGGCCGTGACGGTCGATGTAGGCGCCGAGGAAGATGGCGCCGAGTGGGCGCATGAGGAAGCCGGCGCCGAAGGTCGCCAGGGACAGCATCAGGGAGGCAAAGGCGCTGTCGGTGGGAAAGAAGGTCTTGGCAATGGCCGTGGCGTAGAAGCCGTAGACCATGAAGTCGAACATTTCGAGGAAGTTACCGCTGACAACGCGAAAAATCGCTTTGCCTTTGCCCGTAGAAGTGGACATGTCATTCACTCATCTTGGCTATCTTATTAGTGATTCCCTGGTCGCTGTTCGTCCTTGCGGTGTTTTGTAACCATATGTGTATTGGCCACTACCCGCAACAGAAACCGTTAGCAAGCTGACTAAATGCCAATGATGAAAACCTTGTAGGAGCTGGCTTGCCAGCGATAGCGGTGTGTCGGTTAAAGAGTATCCGCCTGACGATCGCTATCGCTGGCAAGCCAGCTCCTACAGAGGGTTGTGGTGGTTTTGGGATGCGGTCAGTTGAGGAGGGCTTTGCGCAGGCTATCGGACAGGCCTTTGGGCGCGAGCCAGATGCCCAGGTAAGCCTTTGCCAGCTCGTCGTTGCGACTGCTGAACACCACCTGGTCATTGATCTCCAGGTTCAAGCCGCGCCCGGGACGAAAATCCAGGGCGTAGTGGTCGCCGCTGCGGATGTCGCGGAAACGGGCATGCAGTTGATCCAGTTCAGGCTTCAAGCGGGCCAGGGTGGCAGCGGTTTGCTGGCGTTCGAGGGCGGTGGTGGCGGCCTTGATCACGTCGCTGCGGTCGATGTTGCGAAAGTAGTACAGCGCCAGGCGCAGATCCTTATGCCCGTCCCAGGCCTGCTTCGCGCTGAGGTTGGATGGGGCGTACAGCGCAGCGGCGTACACATCGGCCCAGAGATAGACCAGCACGGCCTGATTTTTCAGTGCCAACGCGTGGGATTGGGTGGGGAAGTTGGCCTGCTTGAGGCGGTCTGCTTCACTGGCCTGCACCGTGATCGACAACATCAGCAATAAACAGAAAACGACATGCCGCATAATGGCTCGTCCTGCAAAGGTGCGTGCCGACAGTGTAATTGCAATTTCCTAAGCGTGTAGTTAAGGCAATACTGGCCTACGACGCGACCAAGGGTTAATGTGCGCGGCGTTGAGCCTTATATAGACTGTGCCCCGGTTCACACACTTGAGCCAAATTGTCCTTCATGACCGCTGGCCGCGGCATGATTTAGCCCGGCGTCCAACCGTACGCCTGGCCTGTTCTGAGGAGTACGCATGGCTGTCTACAACTACGACGTGGTGGTACTGGGTTCCGGCCCGGCTGGAGAAGGTGCGGCGATGAACGCCGCGAAGGCAGGGCGCAAGGTGGCGATGGTCGATAGCCGTCGCCAGGTCGGCGGTAACTGCACCCACCTGGGTACCATCCCGTCCAAGGCCTTGCGTCACTCAGTGCGCCAGATCATGCAGTTCAACACCAACCCGATGTTCCGGGCCATTGGTGAGCCGCGCTGGTTCTCGTTCCCGGATGTGCTCAAGAGCGCCGAGAAAGTCATCTCCAAGCAAGTGGCCTCGCGCACCGGTTACTACGCGCGTAACCGTGTCGACCTGTTCTTTGGCACCGGCAGCTTCGCCGACGAGCAAACCGTTGAAGTCGTGTGCCCCAACGGTGTGGTCGAGAAATTGGTGGCCAAGCACATCATCATCGCCACCGGTTCGCGCCCGTATCGCCCGGCCGATATCGATTTCCACCACCCGCGTATCTACGATAGCGACACCATCCTGAGCCTGGGTCACACCCCGCGCAAACTGATCATCTATGGCGCCGGCGTGATCGGCTGTGAATACGCCTCGATCTTCAGCGGCCTGGGTGTACTGGTGGAGCTGGTGGACAACCGCGACCAATTGCTGAGCTTCCTCGACTCGGAAATTTCCCAGGCGTTGAGCTACCACTTCAGCAACAACAACATCACCGTGCGCCACAACGAAGAGTACGAGCGGGTCGAAGGCCTGGACAACGGGGTGATCCTGCACCTCAAGTCCGGCAAGAAGATCAAGGCCGACGCCTTGCTGTGGTGCAACGGCCGTACCGGCAACACCGACAAGCTGGGCATGGAGAACATCGGGGTCAAGGTCAACAGCCGTGGCCAGATTGAGGTGGACGAGAACTACCGCACCTGCGTGCCGAACATCTACGGCGCCGGCGACGTGATCGGCTGGCCGAGCCTGGCTAGCGCCGCCCATGACCAGGGTCGTTCGGCCGCTGGCAGCATCGTCGACAATGGCAGCTGGCGTTATGTGAACGACGTGCCGACCGGGATCTACACGATTCCCGAGATCAGCTCCATCGGCAAGAACGAGCACGAACTGACCAAGGCCAAGGTGCCTTATGAAGTGGGCAAGGCGTTCTTCAAGAGCATGGCGCGTGCGCAGATCGCCGGTGAGCCGCAAGGCATGCTGAAGATCCTGTTCCACCGTGAGACCCTGGAAGTCCTCGGCGTGCATTGCTTCGGCTACCAGGCGTCGGAGATCGTGCACATCGGCCAGGCCATCATGAACCAGCCGGGTGAGCAAAATACCCTCAAGTATTTCGTGAACACCACGTTCAACTACCCGACCATGGCCGAAGCCTATCGGGTAGCGGCCTACGACGGCCTCAACCGGCTTTTTTGAGCGGCTCCGGCCGGTGGCCTGAGCCGGCCGGGGAGACCGATTTCAGTAATTCTCGAGGGTGGCAGTGGCCAAACCGGGAAAGTCTGTAATCAGGCTATCTACGCCGAAGTCGGCGAGCCTGCGCATCAGCGCAGGTTCGTTGACTGTCCACACGGACACGTGCAAGCCCTGGCGTTGGGCTTTTTCCAGACGCTCAGGGGTGCACAACGTCCAGTTCAACGCCAGAATCTCACAACCGTAGTTTTGCGCGACCTTCAACGGGTCGAGCCAGGCGTATTCGGCGACCAGGCCGCGTGACAGGTCCGGGGTGAGTTCAACCGCCGCCTTCAGCACTTCCCGCGAACTTGAAGTCACGGTGACTTTGTCCATCAAGCCATGGCGCACGGCCATCTCGCGAATCGCCAGCACGGTGGTTGCCGCGCGGGTGCGCGAGGCGCTTTTGACTTCCAGCTGCCAGTGATCGAAGTCGCATTGTTCGAACAGTTCTTCCAGGCGTGGGATCGGGCAGGGTTTGACCCAACCCGGGCCGCCTTTGCGCGCGTCCATCTTCACCAGGTCCGCCGCCGAATACTCGACGACTTTGCCGCGCCGGTCGGCGGTGCGCTTGAGGGTGGGGTCGTGGATGACCATCAGCTCGCCGTCCATGGACAGGTGCAGGTCCAGTTCGCAACGGCGCACGCCGTGCTTGAGGCACTCCTGAAAGCTGGTCAGGGTATTTTCCGGTGCTTCGCCTTTGGCACCGCGATGGCCGTAAATCAGGGTCACAGTTGCTCCTATGCGCCAGGGTGTCTGGCGGGGTGAATACGTATTCAGGTGTCTTTGGCGTCGCTTTGTTCCCGCGCCAGGCGTCGTTCCTGGGCTTGTTTCTGCAGGATGTAGCGGGCGAGCAGTTGGCGTTGGGCGTCGGTCATGGACTCGAACTCCGTGCCTACGTCAAAACCATTGCCCTTGGGGTCGCAGTGGGTGACCCGTGCGCGCAGCAGCAGGCCCAGCGCCTGGGGCATCAACACCAGCTTGACCGCCAGGTGCGCGCCGGTGGCGAGCGGGGTAGGGTGCTGGAAGTCGATGCCGCCTTCGGAAATGATCACCGGCTGCGGCGCGCCGACCTCATCCAGCAGGCCGCGGGCCATGATCTGGCTGAGCAGATCGAGGCGTTTGTTCTGCACTTTGAGGAACGCGGCCAGGCTGCGGTCCTTCTCGCTGATCTGGCGCAACAGGTGCTGGGCTTCGAATTCGCTGAGGTGCAGTTCGCTGAGCAGATTGAACAGCGGTGAATCATCCAGCAACACTTCCTTGCTCGCCGCTTCGGGGGTGGAGAGGCTTTTGATTTGAAGTGCGATCATGTCGTCGATACGGTAGTATTCGCGGCGTTCTTCTTCATCTAATGTCGACATGGCGAACCCCAGGTAACGGTGATGGTCAGAGTGTAAAGCTGCTTACCAGACCCCGCCACCGGGACGTCTTCTTTTCCTCCGAACAAGCCCCGACATGTTCAGACCTCTCTTCGTATTTATCGGCACGCGTTATACCCGTGCAAAGCGCCGCAATCATTTTGTGTCGTTCATTTCCTTGACCTCGATGATCGGGCTCGCCTTGGGCGTGGTCGTGATGATCGTGGTGCTGTCGGTGATGAACGGCTTCGATCATGAGATGCGCACCCGCGTGCTGGGCATGGTGCCCCACGCGACCATCGAAGGCGATGCGCCCATCAGCGACTGGCAAAGCCTGGCCGAGAAGGTCAAGCAGAACCCCAAGGTGCTGGCCGTCGCGCCGTTTACCCAGATGCAGGGGCTGCTGACCAATGACGGCAAGGTGCAGAAGATCCTGCTCAATGCCATCGACCCGGCCCAGGAGCGCAAGGTCTCGATCATCGACAAGTTCATGCTCTCGGGCAAACTCGATGACCTGGCGCCCGGCGAGTTCGGCATCGTGATCGGCGACAAGGCCGCGGCCAAGCTCGGCGTGGGCCTGGGCGACAAGCTCACCTTCGTCGCCCCGGAAGTCACCGTGACCCCGGCCGGCATGTTCCCGCGCATGAAGCGCTTCACCGTGGTCGGCACCTTCCACGTGGGCGCTGGTGAAATCGACGGTTATCTGGGCCTCACCAACCTCACCGACCTGGCCCGCCTGCACCGCTGGCAGCCGGACCAGGTGCAGGGCCTGCGCCTGAAGTTCAACGACCTGTTCGATGCGCCGCGTGCCTCGTGGGAAATCGCCCAGCACCTGGGTGAGTCCCAGTACTACGCCCGCGACTGGACCCGTACCCACGGCAACCTGTATCAGGCCATCCGCATGGAAAAAGCCATGATCGGCCTGCTGCTGTTGCTGATCGTTGCGGTGGCGGCCTTCAACATCATCTCCACGCTGGTGATGGTGGTGAACGACAAGAAGGGCGATATCGCGATTCTGCGCACCCTTGGTGCCA
This sequence comes from Pseudomonas sp. GW821-FHT09A09, assembly GCF_059418405.1. NCBI lineage: Bacteria > Pseudomonadati > Pseudomonadota > Gammaproteobacteria > Pseudomonadales > Pseudomonadaceae > Pseudomonas > Pseudomonas sp. GW821-FHT09A09. The sequence continues at coordinate 273,494 of NZ_JBWKPU010000002.1, read as the reverse complement.
CGCCGGGGCAGATCATGGCGATCTTCATGGTGCAGGGCACCGTGATCGGCGTGGTCGGCACCTTGATCGGCACCGCCGTCGGCATTCTGGCCGCGCTGAATGTCAGCGCCGCCATCGCCGGCCTTGAAACCCTGATCGGCCACAAGTTTCTCAACGCCGACGTCTACTTCATCGACTACTTGCCGTCCCAGGTTCAGGCCCAGGACGTGTTGATGGTGGGCGGCGCCGCGTTGGTATTGAGTTTCCTTGCCACCCTGTATCCAGCCTGGCGCGCGGCACGTACCCAGCCAGCACAGGCCTTACGTTATGAGTGAATCGGGCATGAGTGAAAAAGCAATCCTGAGCTGCCGCAACCTGGGCAAATCCTACGAGGAAGGCCCTGAGTCGGTGGTGGTGCTGTCAGACCTGCAACTGGAGTTGCACCCGGGCGAGCGCGTGGCGATCGTCGGCAGTTCCGGTTCCGGCAAAAGTACCTTGCTGAACCTGTTGGGCGGCCTTGATACGCCGTCCAAGGGCAGCGTTTGGTTGGCGGGTGAAGAACTGTCGGCCCTGGGCGAGAAGGCCCGTGGCCAGTTGCGCAACCGTTCGCTCGGTTTTGTGTACCAGTTCCACCACCTGCTGCCGGAATTCACCGCCCTGGAAAACGTGTGCATGCCGCTGCTGATCGGCAAGACCGCGATCCCGGAAGCCCGCCAGCGTGCCAAGGCGTTGCTGGAGCGCGTCGGTCTGGGCCATCGCCTGGAGCACAAACCGGCTGAACTGTCGGGTGGCGAGCGCCAGCGTGTGGCAATCGCCCGCGCCCTGGTGAACAACCCGGGCTTGGTGATGCTCGACGAGCCTACCGGCAACCTCGACTCCCACACTGCCCAGGGCATCAAGGACTTGATGCTGGAGCTGAGTACCCAGATGCGCACCGCGTTCCTGGTGGTGACCCATGACATGAGCATGGCTCGCCAGATGGACCGTGTATTGCACCTGCAGGAAGGTCATCTGGTCGCCATCTGACCTGTTTCAAGCCCGGTGCCAGGCACCGGGTTTTCTATTTTTCCAACGGTGCCCGCGAATGTTCAGACCGTTATCGATTTTCATCGGCACGCGCTATACCCGCGCCAAGCGCCGCAACCGTTTTGTCTCGTTTATCTCGATGACTTCGATGATCGGCCTCGCCCTGGGCGTGCTGGCGATGATCGTGGTGCTGTCGGTGATGAACGGCTTCCAGCGTGAAATGAGCTCACGCATCCTTGGCATGGTGCCCCACGCGACCATCGTTGGCGTGAACCCCATCGACGACTGGCAGCCGGTGGCTGCTGCCGCCATGAAAAACCCGGAAGTGACCGCTGCCGTACCGTTCACGCAGATGGACGGCATGTTCTCCTACAAAGGTGCGATGCAGCCGATCGAGATCAGCGGCGTCGACCCGGACCAGGAAGGCAAGGTGTCGATCGTCGCCCAGCACATCGTGCGAGGCAGCCTGCAAGACCTCAAGGCCGGTGAGTTCGGCGTGGTCATTGGCGACATCACCGCGCGCCGTTTCCGCTTGAACGTGGGCGACAAACTCACCCTGATCGTGCCGGAAATCAGCACTGCTCCGGGCGGCATCACCCCACGCATGCAGCGTTTGAACGTGGTCGGTATCTTCAAGGTCGGTGCCGAGCTGGACGGTTCCATGGCGCTGATCAACATGGCTGATGCCGCCGAGATCCAGCATTGGCAGCCCAACCAGGTGCAAAGCGTGCGCCTGGCGGTAAAGGATTTGTACGCCGCCCCCAAGGTTTCGGCAGACATTGCCGCTAGCCTGGGCGCGGCCTACAAGCCGGATGACTGGACCCACACCCAGGGCAGCCTGTTCAGCGCGATGAAAATGGAAAAGACCATGATCGGTCTGCTGTTGCTGATGATCGTGGCCGTGGCGGCGTTCAACATCATCGCTACCCTGATCATGGTCGTGAACGACAAGGGCGCGGACATCGCGATCCTGCGCACCATCGGCGCCACGCCCCGGCAGATCATGGCGATCTTCATGGTGCAGGGCACGGTGATCGGCATCGTCGGCACTTTGATCGGCGGCGTTCTGGGCGTGATTGCGGCGCTGAACGTGAGTGAGCTGGTGGGCTGGATGGAGCGGGTGACCGGCCAGCACATCTTCAGTTCGGACGTGTACTTTGTCAGCAACCTGCCTTCGGAGCTGCAGGGTGGGGATGTGGTGCTGATCTGCACGGCCGGGTTTGTGTTGAGCTTTCTGGCGACCTTGTACCCGGCGTATCGGGCGGCGAAGATTGAGCCGGCGCATGCGCTGAGATATTCATAAGCCTTTAGACTGCCATCGCCGGCAAGCCGGCTCCTACAGTGGGTCGCGTTTTACCTGTAGGAGCCGGCTTGCCGGCGATTGCGATTAGGCTGGCAACTCAATCACAAATCTTGTCCACCCCGCCCCAGACTCACAAAATATCCTCCCCCCGTGGGCCCGCACGATCGATTGGGTAATCGCCAACCCCAATCCTGCATGCTCACTGCTGCCTTCACGACGCGCCGGGTCCGCTCGGTAGAATCGATCAAACAACCTCGGCAGCAGTTCCGCTGGAATGCCTTCCCCAGTGTTCTCCACCGATAGCCTTACTCCATCCTCCAGGCTCACACGTACTTCGCCGCCCGGCGGGGTAAACCGCAACGCGTTATCCAGCAGGTTCGACAATGCCCGGCGCAACATCCCGCGATCGCCCGTTGTATGGGCAGTGCCCTCGCGCATCAGGCTGACGTGCCCGTCTTCCGCCAGCAGCGCGAAGAACTCCAGCAGCGCATCGACTTCATCCTCCAGCGCCAAGGTTTCGCGCTTGGGCACCAGCAAACCATGATCCGCCTTGGCCAGGTACAACATGTCATTGACTAGCTGCGCCATCCATTGCAGCTCTTCGAGGTTGCTGTGCAGCGCCTCACGGTAATCCTCCAGCGGGCGTGGCTGGGTGAGGATGACCTGGGTCTGGGTCAGCAGGTTCGACAACGGCGTGCGCAGTTCATGGGCGATGTCGGCAGAGAACGCCGAGAGGCGCTGGAAGGCATCATCCAGGCGGCCGAGCATGGCGTTGAAGGTTTGGGCCAGTTCGGCCAGTTCCACGGGCATTTGCTGCTGCGGCAGGCGCTGAGTCAGCGAATGGGCCGAGACGCTGGCAGCCACTTCACCCATGCGCCGCAAGGGTCGCAGCCCACTGCGTGCCGCCCAGGCGCCGAGCAGTGCGGTGGCCAGGGCGGAGAGGCCGACGGTGAGCCAGATCAGGTGTTGCATGCGTTGCAGGAAGTGCTGGTGGTGGGTGATGTCGAGCATCAGGGTCAGTTGCGGCGAGTCGGCTTGGCCGACTGTCAACGGTGTGTTGTAGACGCGATAGTCGGTGCCGGCATTTTGCAGGCTATGCAGGCCGGGCGCCGTCGGCAGGGCGACATCCGGCGCGCCGTCGAACCAGCGTTTCCCGGCCGCTGTGATGCGCAGGGCAAGGTCAGGTTGGCGGTTGAGTTCGGTGCGCAATTGCGCTTCTCGCTCGGCGAAAGACGCGGCGGAGTCGACTCCTTGCAGCGTGCTGCGCAGCGCCACCAGCTTGCTGTCGAGCAGTTGTTGGTCCAGCTCGATAAAGTGCGCCTCGCTGGCGTGGTTGAACAACACGCCTGCCAACAACGACACCACGGCGGTGCAGCCGGCAAACAGCAGTGCCAGGCGGCTGGCCAGGGACAGGCGCTTGATCAATTGAGGCGCTCCTCCAGCACATAGCCCATGCCGCGCACCGTATGGATCAGTTTGTTGGGGTAGTGGTCATCGACTTTCAGGCGCAGGCGTCGGATCGCAACCTCGATGATGTTGGTGTCGCTGTCAAAGTTCATGTCCCACACTTGGGAGGCAATCAGCGATTTGGGCAGCACCTCGCCCTGGCGCCGTAATAGCAGTTCCAGTAGGGAGAACTCCTTGGCGGTGAGGTCGATGCGTTGACCATCCCGCTCTACGCGGCGGCGGATCAGGTCCAGGCGCAGGTCGGCCAATTGCAGCGCGGTTTCCTGGGGCGTGCTGCTGCCACGGCGCAACAGGCTGCGCACCCGGGCGAGCAGTTCGGAAAAGGCAAAGGGTTTGACCAGGTAGTCGTCGGCGCCCAGTTCCAGGCCGTGGACGCGGTCTTCCACAGCGTCGCGGGCGGTGAGAAACAGCACCGGGATATCCAGGCCGGCATTGCGCACGGCCTGGAGAATTTGCCAGCCGTCGCGGCCGGGCAGCATCACATCGAGGATCAGCAGGTCAAAGTCGCCGGTCAGCGCCAGGTGCTGGCCCGTGATGCCGTCGGCCACCAGTTCGGTGGTAAAGCCCGCCTCGGCCAGGCCCTGGCGCAGGTAATGGCCGGTCTTGGGTTGGTCTTCGACGATCAGCAGTTTCATGGGCAACTCTTGGCAACGGGTGACGACGGGCTTTATACCGTGGGTGGCAGGGCAGGGGCGCAACCTTACAAAGTTGTAATCTAGCAGTCAGCTGGCTGGCAGCGGCGCAATCTTAGAGTGCTCCCCTGGCCAGTCATACATTTTTGGAGAAGAGCGATGGCGTTGCGTACACCCCTGTTGTTGGCGGGTTGCCTGTTGGCGTTGAGTTTTGATGCGATTGCCGATGCTGCCCACACGTATTCGTTTGGCCAGCCGGCGACGGCCGATAAAGCCACACGCACTGTGGAAGTGACGCTGCAGGATATTTCCTTTTCGCCCAAGTCCCTCGACGTAAAAGCCGGTGAGACGGTGCGCTTTGTGCTGGTCAACAAAGGCCAGTTGCTTCACGAATTCAACCTGGGCGACGCGGCGATGCATGCCGAGCACCAGAAGGAAATGCTGCAGATGCAGGCCAGTGGCATGCTTACCGCCACCGGCATGGGCAAAATGGACCACAGCGCCATGGGCCACGGTGAGATGGGCGGCATGAAGCACGATGACCCCAACAGCGTGCTGGTGGAGCCCGGTAAAACCGCCGAGCTGACCTGGACGTTCACCAAGGCCACGGGCCTGGAGTTTGCCTGCAACCTCCCGGGCCACTACCAAGCGGGCATGGTGGGCAAGCTCAACGTCGAATGATCCGGCGGCGCTTAGGCGCGGGGGCAAAGGCTGGTAGACTGGCGCGGTTTATTTAGCCAGGTTTCCGCCATGCATCCCGCAGCCGAACATTCGCCGCTGGGCAAGTCCAGTGAATACATCTCCACCTACACCCCGTCGTTGCTGTTTCCGATCCCTCGCGCCGCCAAGTGGGCCGAGTTGGGCCTGAGCGCCGAGACCCTGCCTTACAAAGGCGTGGATTTCTGGAACTGCTTCGAACTGTCCTGGCTGTTGCCGTCGGGCAAGCCGGTGGTGGCCATCGGCGAGTTCAGCATCCCGGCCGACTCGCCGAACATCATCGAGTCCAAGTCCTTCAAGCTGTACCTCAACTCGTTGAACCAGACCGCATTCGCCGACACGGCGAGCCTGGAAGCGACCCTGCGCACCGACCTCAGCGCGGCCGCCGGCAAGCCCGTGACCGTGCGTATTCGCAAACTGGCCGAAATCGAGGCTGAAGGCGTGATGGCCTTGCCGGGCGTGTGCATCGATGATCTGGATATCAACGTCAGCAGCTATGAACATCCGCGCCCGGAACTGCTGCGCTGCGATGATTCGCGTGTTGTGGAGGAAAGCGTGCACAGCCACCTGCTCAAATCCAACTGCCCGGTCACCAGCCAGCCGGATTGGGGGAGTGTGGTGGTGGAGTACCGTGGTTCGGCGTTGGATCACGCCAGCCTGCTCGAGTATATCGTGAGCTTTCGCCAGCACTCGGACTTCCATGAGCAGTGTGTGGAACGGATCTTCCTCGACCTTCAGCGCCTGCTGAAGCCGGAGAAGTTGACGGTGTATGCGCGGTATGTGCGCCGGGGTGGGTTGGATATCAACCCGTACCGCAGCACTGAGGATGTGGCGTTCCAGAACGTGCGCCTGGCTCGCCAATAAACCTCACCCAAAAACTGACTGTGGGGGCTGGCTTGTGTGGGAGCTGGCTTGCCTGCGATAGCATCACCTCAGCGCAACTGAAAAACCGAGGTGTCTGCATCGCAGGCAAGCCAGCTCCCACAAAGGCCAGCCCTCACATTGAGGTCTGCGGTTGAGTTTGAATCGGGATCAGATCCCGATATTGCCCAAGGTGATCATGATATTGCGCAACGTCCCGGAAATGACCGGGTGCTCAGCGTCGAATTCTATGGCGGCTTGGTTCACATCGTCGGAGATGCTCGGCGTTTGAGTCGCCGGCTCAAGTTCAAGCTGCAATTCAAACTTGGCAATCAAGGCTTCCAGCGCTTCACGTTTTTCTTCCGACAGCGGCGGTTCCTGTACCAACTGCCCGCGCAGGATTTCGACCTGTTCTTCGAGTTTTTTGCGATCAGGCATGACGTATTTCCTTTTATCGATAGGCACTGGCATAGACCACGGCACGCCGAGAAAGGTCTACGGGCTGACCTGTAGATTAATCCACTGGCGCCGAGCGTGCATGATCCGTGTCAGGGCTTCTCGCCTTTGAGCTGGCGCAGGCTGATATCGGCCAGGCAGGTGCCCAGTTCGCCAAGGTGATCGATCACCGAGTGAACCCCCAGCCCGTACAGCGCAACCGTGGCCTTGCCGCGCTTGTGCTCGCGTTGTTGCTCGGTGAGTGCCTGCCATTGCTCGGGCGCCAGGCCGCACAAGGAGCCGCAGGACGCCAGGCCGATGGTCCACAAACCGGCATTCAGGCCGGCTTGCAGCAAGCGTGGCTCACCGCTGACCAGGACGCAGCCTTCCAGCCGCTCGATATTCAGCTCCATCAAGGCTTGCCAACAGGCGTTTGGCGCAGGCCAGCGGATAGCTGAGGGGGAAGTGGCTTTAATCCACTTGGGCAGTGTGGCGGCCAGCGGGGTGGTGACCGTGGCGGGTAGCTCGTCCAGCCAGGCACAGGGGATGCCTTGCTCCTTGAGGCTACGCAGGATAGCCAGGGCACCGGGCGTGGCTTGTGAATCGGGGGCGGGGGCGTCGGTGCGCGCCTGGGAACCGAAATCCACCAGGCAGCCACTCAGGCCAAACAGCACGGCAGTCAATGAGGGTGCGCTGGCAACGGCAATTTCGGCGTGAGGCATTTCGAGATCCCTGAAATAGCTGTGACGCTATCGAGATCGGATGACAAGCGGATGACACTTATGAGTAATTGTAGGGATTTTGTGCATTTATCATTAAGACAATTCCTACCGACTGCCTAATTTGACACTTCCGTCATATACTGACGGTCTTATTCAGGGCATAGCGCCCATGACAGACTATTCAAGGAGCCAAAGCTATGCGCTGGAGCCACTACTTCGCTCAGCTATCTGTGTGTGCCACTGTTCTATTGGCCCCGTTTGCCGCCCAGGCCGCGTCGGAAGACGATCCATGGGAAAGCGTCAACCGCCCGATCTTCACCTTCAACGACACCGTTGATACCTACGCGCTCAAGCCATTGGCCCAGGGTTACCAGTTCGTCACCCCGCAGTTCGTGCAGACAGGCATTCATAACTTCTTCCGCAACATCGGCGATGTCGGCAACTTTGCCAACGACGTGTTGCAGCTCAAGCCCCACGCAGCGGGCGTCGACACGGCTCGTTTGCTGGTGAACACCACTTTTGGCGTGCTGGGCTTTATTGATGTGGGCACCAAAATGGGCCTGCACCGCAACGACGAAGACTTCGGCCAAACCCTCGGCTACTGGGGCGTCGGCAGCGGTCCTTACGTGATGCTGCCACTGCTGGGCCCAAGTACCCTGCGTGACGCACCGTCCAAATACGTCGACAGCTATACCCAGCCGTACCGTTACATGAACGACATCGGTTGGCGTAACAGCACCTTCGGCCTGAACATTGTCGATACCCGTGCCAGCCTGCTCGACAGCGAGAAGTTGATCACCGGCGACAAGTACACCTTCATCCGTAACGCTTACCTGCAGAACCGTGAGTTCAAGGTCAAGGACGGCAAGGTGGTCGACGACTTTTAAGTCGTGATGTTTTGAAATGAAAAAGGCGACCCCAGTGGTCGCCTTTTTTTGTGTGCGGCTTTTTAGTGCATCTTCAGGATCTTGAGGCCCAGGTGCTGGTCTTCACCGCTCGCCTTGGCCCACACCACTTCGGTATCGGCCTCCAGGCCCCTGAGGGCGGCGTGCTCCGAGTCGATGCGTACGGTGAGCCTGTCACCCACCTGAAACTGGCGAGGGGCCTGCACCTGCATGCCAGAGCTGGAAAGGTCCACGCAAACCCCGGCAATCTCCTGCCCGGCGTGGATCAGCGACACATCGGCATCCACTCGCATGCGGATGAAATCGCGTTTTTCGGCGTAGTCGCGCTCGTGTTCGCTCACAGGTTCCATCCTTACTTTGTGTTGTGGTTGTTGCTGTTCTTATAACTCCCGGTGATTTGCGGTGTAAAGACGCTCGGCGACCATCGGCATGAGCTTGAAACCCCTGGCGGATGGGAGTACCGTCTGCGCCTTAGAAGGGCACCTCTGCTTTACTGTTGTGCGTAGGCCAAAAGCCCGTGCTTTGTAGGACAGAGTGGCTAGAAAGCGAATCCAGTACGTGACCCGGCCATTGTCGAGCCACCTACGCCAACCTAATTCTGGCGCCGTTTGCCCACATGCAAAAAACCAGTGCCACGCTGCTGATAATCGATGACGACGAAGTAGTGCGCGCGAGCCTCGCGGCCTATTTGGAAGACAGTGGCTTCAGCGTCCTGCAGGCCGGCAACGGCCAACAGGGTCTCCAGGTGTTCGAGCGCGACAAGCCCGACCTTGTGATCTGCGACCTGCGCATGCCTCAGATGGGCGGCCTCGAGCTGATTCGCCAGGTGACCGACCTTGCCCCACAGACGCCCGTGATCGTTGTGTCCGGTGCCGGGGTGATGAACGATGCCGTCGAGGCCCTGCGCCTGGGCGCCGCCGATTACCTGATCAAGCCCCTCGAAGACCTGGCTGTGCTGGAGCACTCGGTGCGTCGAGCGCTGGACCGTGCACGCCTGCTGCTGGAAAACCAGCGTTACCGCGAAAAGCTCGAAACCGCCAACCGCGAACTCGAAGCCAGCCTGAACCTGCTCCAGGAAGACCAGAATGCCGGTCGCCAGGTGCAGATGAACATGCTGCCGATCAGCCCCTGGACCATCGATGACTTCCAGTTTGCGCACCAGATCATCCCGTCGTTGTACCTGTCGGGTGATTTTGTCGACTACTTCCGCGTCGATGAGCGGCGTGTCGCGTTCTACCTGGCCGATGTGTCCGGCCACGGAGCTTCTTCTGCTTTTGTGACCGTGTTGTTGAAGTTCATGACCACACGGCTGTTGTTCGAATCCAAGCGCAATGGCACCTTGCCGGAATTCACCCCCTCCGAGGTGCTGGGCCACATCAACCGAGGCCTGATCAGCTGCAAGCTGGGCAAGCACGTGACGATGGTCGGCGGCGTAATCGATGAAGAAACCGGTCTTTTGACCTACAGTATTGGCGGTCACCTGCCGATGCCTGTTTTATACACTCCTGACAGTGTGCGTTACCTGGACGGGCGTGGTCTGCCGGTGGGCTTGTTCAATGAAGCCACCTACGAAGACCACATCCTGGAGCTGCCGCCGACCTTCAGCCTTACGCTGATGTCCGACGGCATCCTGGACCTGCTTCCAGAGCCTACACTCAAGGAGAAAGAAGCCGCCTTGCCCCAAAAGGTCAAGTCGGCGGGCGGCAGCCTGGATGGCCTGCGGCAAGTGTTTGGATTGGCCACGCTAGGGGAGATGCCGGATGATATCGCCCTATTGGTGTTGAGCAGGAATCTTTGATGAGTACCGGAAGAATCCAATTCGCCGAGCAAGACGGGACCTTCGTCCTGAAGTTTGTCGGTGAAGTGCGCCTGACCTTGTGTTCGGCGCTGGATGCGACGATTGAGCGGATCTTCACAGCGCTGAATTTCTCGGCGATCGTGATCGATCTGACCGAAACCCGCAGCATCGATAGCACCACCCTTGGGCTGTTGGCCAAGTTGTCCATTCTGTCTCGGCAGAAGGTCGGCCTGTTGCCTACGGTCGTCACCACCCACGAAGACATCACCCGTCTGCTGCAGTCCATGGGCTTCGACCAGGTGTTCAACATTGTTGATCGCCCGATCCCCTGCCCGGAATGCCTGACCGACCTGCCATCCCAGGACCAGTCCGAGGAAGTGGTGCGGGTCAAGGTGCTGGAAGCGCACAAGATCCTGATGGGGCTCAACGAGTCCAACCGCGAAGCCTTCCACGACCTCGTCAACGCCCTCGAGCGCCATTAATCTTGACTTGAAACACATTCTAAATGTGGGAGCTGGCTTGCCTGCGATAGCGGTATGCCAGCCACCTATTCATTACTGACCCAACGCTATCGCAG
>NZ_JBWKPU010000002.1:216733-263062 GCF_059418405.1 Pseudomonas sp. GW821-FHT09A09 | reverse complement strand
CCCCCCCCCCCCCCCCCCCCCCCCCCTCCCCCCCCCCCCCCCCCCCCCCCCCCCCCCCCCCCCCCCCACAGGTTGAACTGAGGTCGGCTTGAGAGCGGCGAAATGCACAAAAAAGGGCGACACCCGCAAAGGTGCCGCCCTTTTTGCAACCGCCGCCTTTTACAACTTGGCAGTCAGCAATGCCTCCAGCTTCTCCTGGTCCCGAGCAAACTGACGAATCCCCTCCGCCAGCTTCTCAGTCGCCATCGCGTCCTCATTGGACTCCCAACGGAACTGCGCTTCAGTCAAATGCACCCGCGCTTCACCGGCATGGCCTGGCGACAGCTTGCGCTCCAGCTTGCCTTCGTCGGCCGCCAACTTCTCCAGCAGGTCCGGGCTGATGGTCAGGCGATCACACCCGGCCAGCTCTTCGATCTGGCTCAGGTTGCGGAAGCTCGCGCCCATCACCACGGTCTTGTAGCCATTGGCCTTGTAGTAGTTGTAGATGCGCGTCACCGACTGCACGCCCGGATCATCCGCGCCGGTGTAGTCGTTGCCGTTGGCCTTCTTGTACCAGTCGTAGATACGGCCCACGAACGGCGAAATCAGGAACACGCCTGCTTCAGCACACGCCACGGCCTGGGCGAAGGAGAACAGCAGGGTCAGGTTGGTCTGGATGCCTTCTTTTTCCAGTTTCTCAGCGGCGCGGATGCCTTCCCAGGTGGACGCGATCTTGATCAGTACGCGGTCACGGCCAACGCCAGCCTTTTCATACAGGTCGATCAGACGGTGCGCACGCTTGAGAATGGCCGCTTCGTCGAACGACAGGCGTGCATCCACCTCAGTGGAAATGCGACCTGGCACTACCTTCAGAATCTCTTGACCCACCGCCACCGCAAAACGGTCACTGGCCAGGCCCACGTCACCGTTGCAGTCCTTTACAGCCTCATCCAGCAACGGCGCATAGGCCGAAATCGACGCGGCCTTGAGCAGCAGGGAAGGGTTGGTGGTGGCGTCTTGAGGCTTGAGTTTGGCGAGGGTGGAAAAGTCGCCGGTATCGGCTACGACAGTGGTGAATTGCTTGAGTTGTTCCAGCTTGGAAGTCATGGGCGTGCTCTGTCCTATGGGTCTGATGACATTACCCGAGCGCCGACAGGCGCTCAAGGGCGCAAATGCGTTCGATCGTTTGCGAGGGCAACATCCTGAAAACAGCCGTTTGAAACACCGGCCTTGCTGCTAAATAGGAGGCCAAAACCACCCGCAGGTTCAACCCAACTGCCCTCCAGACAACCCGCCCCCCTGTAGGAGCTGGCTTGCCGGCGATAGCGCCTTCACGATCACCGCAAACCTGGTGTCACGCGGACTGACTTACGACAACCTCAATTTCCGCTTGGCAACCAGCAAGGCACTGATACTAAGCGCCGCCGCCAGGATCAAGTAAAAGCTCGGCGCCAACTGCGAACCCGTCAACGCGATCAGCCCCGTGGCAATCACCGGCGCAAAACCACCAAAGATCGTCACTGACAGGTTGTAGCTCAACGACATGCCCGTCACCCGGGTACGAATGGGGAACACATCGGCCATGAGTGAGGCCAGCGGTGCAAAGTACACGGCCTTGATCAGCGCCATCATCGAGACAACCAGCAATAACGACGTTGCACTCGGCACTTTGTTCAGCCAGACGAAGGCCGGAAAAATACTCAGGATGTAGATGATCGAGGCCCACAGCATGATCTTGATACGGCTGACGAACCCGGCGATGAACCCGACAATGGGTGTCACCAGGGTCAGGATCAGGCCGCCGGTCAGCGTCGCCAGAAAGCCCGACGACTGTGGAATATTCAACGTGGTTGAGGCATAGGACGGCATGTACTTCATCATGAAATTGGACGCCGTCGACACGATCAGCACACCCATCGCGACCAGCAGCAAGGTCTTCTGTGAAAAAAATACCTCCCTTAAAGGCTGCGAACCCGGCTCGCTCTCCTTGAAGTCAGGCGACTCATCCACCGTACGGCGGATATAAAGCCCTACCGGGCCCAGAATCAGACCAAAGAAAAACGGCACCCGCCAACCCCATTCAAGCATCTGATGATCATCCAGGCTGGTCGTCAGGAAGTAGCCGAACAACGAGGCGATCACCACGCCGAAGCCTTGACTGGCAAATTGCAGGCTCGCGACAAAGTTACGAGTCTTTTGCGGCGCGTGTTCCATCATGAACGCGGTTGAGCTGCCGAACTCACCACCGGCGGAGAACCCTTGCAGCAGGCGCGCGAACAGAATGCCTAGGGGGGCGATGACCCCGATAGCGGCATAGCTGGGCATCACCGCGATCATCGCCGTGCCGATCAACATTAGTAAGATGGACAGGCTCAAGGCTTTCTTGCGGCCTTGCCGGTCGGCATAGGAGCCCAGAACTGCAGCGCCCAGCGGACGAATCAGAAAAGAGATGCCGAATGTCGCGAACGCCAGAAACAGCGACACTGCCGGGTCTGCTGCAGGGAAAAATACCTTGCTGATGGTTAACGCAAAGTAGGCGTAGACCGACAAGTCAAACCATTCAAGGGTGTTGCCGATCAAGGCGGCGCCGACGGGTTTCCATAAGGGCTGGGCCCGTTCGATGGCCGGTGTGGCGGATGTGGACGACAACGCTGTCATGTTCGACGCTCCTGGTTTTTGTAAGTGTGTGAGCGGCAGAGATAAAGGGTGGATCAGGGCCCTGTTTTTTATGCGTGGGCTTGCGCCATATCGCCCAGTTCCCAGAACAGCGCGGTCATGATTTGCAGGCCTTCGAGCACCACCGAACCCAGCAGATGTTCATCCGGCGCATGTTGCGAACAGCCTGGGTAAGAGTGTGGAATCCACAAGGTCGGCAACCCCAACACATCAGCAAAAATATCGTTGGGCAGCGTACCGGCAAGGTTGGGCAGCACGGCGATCTGTCGGGGGGTGATGTCGCTGATGACTTTTTTCGCGAAGCGTACCCAGGGGTTATCAGGGTCTAGTCGAGTGCCGGGTGTGCAACGATCAACCGTTATTTTGACGCCGTGGAAGCCCGCAGCATCCAGCTGCTGGCGCAGCAGCGGTTCCAGGTTCTTCCAGTCAGTGCCGACCACAAAGCGCAATTGGCAATGCGCAATCGCCGACGGTGGAATGGCATTCACCGGCTTGGCCGGATTGCCCGCCGTGAACGCGAGGATTTCCAGGGTATTCCAGGCAAAGAGCCGTTCACCCAAGGTGAGGCCCGGCTCACCCCAATCAACGTCCAGCGGACGGCCGAGGGAATGTTGATCAATGCCCAGGTCGTGGATAGCTTCACGCACTGAGCCGGGGATGGAGGAGGGCACCAGCCCCCGGCACAGCATACGGCCGTTCTGATCCACCAGGCTGGCCACTGCGTTGGCCAGCACCACGGCCGGGTTGGACATCACGCCGCCCCAGTTGCCAGAGTGCAAGCCCTTATCGCGAGCCTGCACCTCAAGGGAAAACAGCGCCGAGCCGCGAGAACCGAGAAAAATCGTCGGGCGGTTGTCACTCAAGCGCGGGCCGTCCGAGGCGATGAACACATCGGCTTGCAGTAATTGGCGATGCTCCGTGCAGACCTCGCGCAATCCGGGCGAGCCACATTCTTCGCCAGTCTCGAACAGCACCTTGACGTTAAACCCCAGCCGCCCCTCGCGGGCGTTGATCACCGCCTCCAGCGCCGTCAGGTTGATACTGTGCTGGCCTTTGTTATCGGCGGTGCCGCGGCCATACCAACGGTCGCCTTCCACGGTCAGCGCCCACGGGTTAAGGCCTTCACGCCATTGCTCGGCATAACCGAGCACAACGTCGCCATGCCCGTAGGTCAGCACCGTCGGCAGGTCCGCTGCTTCATGGCGCGAAGCAAACAGCAGTGGGCCCGCGCCCTTCGGGTTCTCAAGGGCCTGGCATTCAAACCCCATTCGCTCCAGCGCCGGTTGTACTTCCTCTTGCAGGTACCGCGTCAATTCCGGCGCTTGGCCGGGGGCCTGACTTTCACTACGAATAGCGACCCGGCGACGCAAGTCGGCTTCGAAATGACCGTCAGTGAAGGCGTGGCGAACACTGTCGAGTGCGTGTTGCTTGGACATGAGCGTTCCGATAAAGGCTGAGTGATTCAGGCCAATATAGAAGTCGTCCATCGCACTGTATATTGCTGTTTTTTGAAGACTGGCTTCTAATTAATAGATGCCTATATGCGCGAGAAACCCATGGATTATCGTTATTTTCTGGCTGTGTTTGATTCAGGTTCGCTGGCCGCCGCCGGTGAACGCCTGCATATCGCCCCCAGCGCGGTCAGCCGCCAGATCGCCCTGTTGGAGGAGAGTATCGGTGTGCCCTTGTTCGAGCGTCGGCCCCGGGGCATGGAACCGACGGCGGCGGGCAGCGCGCTGGCCCACCACGCCAGGCGCGCCTCGCTGGAGGAACAAGCGCTGCTGTCGGAGCTGCGCGGCGGTGATTACCCCGGCGCGCGCGTTATTCGCCTGGTCTCGACGGAAGGCCTGTCGCGTTATTTTCTGCCGAACGTGCTGATCCAGCATTACAGGCAACACCCGGATTTCCAGTACGTGTTGGAGGTGATGTCACCGTTCGAATGCGCAGAGAAAGTGAAGCGTGGCGATGCCGACGTCGGGTTGACGTTCAGCACAGAGCCGACCGATGGCGTCGAGATCCTCTATTCAGGCCGCTCGGCGATACGCGCGATCATGCGCGCCGGCCATCCACTGGCGACGCACAAGCAATTACCCCTGACCGCACTCGCGCCGTTCCCCTTGGCACTCACCCCCAAAGGCACGACCCAGCGGCAGCTGTTCGACCTGGTCTGTGAAATGGAAGGGCTGGCCTTCAACCACGTGATGACCTGCAATTACTCCGGGGCCATCCACGAGTTTGTGCGCCACACCGACACCGTCGCCTTAGGCGGTGCAATCAGCCAACGGGTGAATGGCAGCGATGAGCTGGTGTCGATCCCGCTGACAAACCCCCGGTTTGCCGACCGCTCCGTTCAAGTCCTGACCATGCCCAAACGCACACTGCCACCTTCGTTGCAGCGGTTTATCGAGACCTTGATTGACTGCCTTAAGACCGTCGGTTGAGAGCGGTTACCGTCCTTCCAGCAACGCCCCGGCCTGGTCCAGCAGCGCCAGCGGATCACTCGCCTTATGAATATCCACCGACAACAACTGCCTGAACTTACGCGCTCCCGGAAACCCAGTCCCCAATCCCAAAATATGCCGAGTGACATGGTGCATCGAGCCACCGCTCGCCAAATGCTCGGCAATATAAGGCCGCAACTGCACCAATGCCTCGGCCCGGCTGATCACCGGCGCCGCACTGCCAAACAACTGCTGATCCACCTCCGCCAGCAAATACGGATTGTGATAAGCCTCGCGGCCCAACATCACCCCATCAAACGTCTGCAAATGCTCATGGCACTGCTCCAACGTCTTGATCCCACCGTTGAGAATGAACTCCAGCGCCGGGAAATCCCGCTTCAACTGCGCCGCCACGTCATAGCGCAACGGCGGAATGTCGCGGTTCTCCTTCGGCGACAACCCCTCCAGGATCGCAATCCGCGCATGCACCGTAAAACTGGTGCACCCCGCCTCCTTCACCGTCCCGACGAAATCACACAACTCGGCATAACTGTCCCGCCCATTGATCCCGATACGGTGCTTCACCGTCACCGGAATCGACACCGCATCACGCATCGCCTTCACACAATCGGCCACCAGGGCAGGGTGCGCCATCAGGATCGCGCCGATCATGTTGTTCTGCACCCGGTCGCTGGGGCAGCCGACGTTCAGGTTCACTTCGTCGTAACCGGCAGCCTCGGCCATACGCGCGCAGGCAGCCAGGTCAGCGGGGACACTGCCGCCCAACTGAAGTGCAAGCGGGTGCTCGGCTTCGTTATGGCGCAGGAAGCGGTCGTGGTCGCCGTGGAGGATGGCGCCAGTGGTGACCATCTCGGTGTAGAGCAGGGCGTGCTTGGAGAGCAGGCGCAGGAAGTAGCGGCAGTGGCGGTCCGTCCAATCCATCATCGGGGCCACGCTAAACCGGCGAGATGGCTCTTTGAGTGAAAGGCTAGCGTTTACAGGGGGTGTGGCTTTTTCGGAATTCATGAATACTGATCTTTTATACAGCGGTTTTTACCCATTTTTCCTTGTTTTCTAAAGTCGGTTGCTACATTGTAGCGATCGAATTTGGCAATGTAGCAACTGGAAATGGGCACGATCACAGCACGTAAGCGCAAGGACAACTCGACAGCCTACACGGCGCAGATACGGATCAATCGGGATGGCAAGACAGTTTATCAGGAAAGCCAAACCTTCGACCGTAAGCAGGTCGCCCAGGCCTGGATCAAGCGACGGGAGACCGAGCTGGCCCAGCCAGGTGCTATTGAGCGGGCAAATCGGAAAGGGGTGACGATCAAGAAGATGATCGAGCAGTACCTGGATGAGTACGAGAAGATTCGTCCGCTGGGGAAGACCAAGAGCGCGACGTTGAGCGCGATCAAGGAAACCTGGCTAGGTGAATTGGATGATGCAGCGCTGAACAGCCAGAAACTGGTGGAGTACGCGCAGTGGCGGATGAGCGAGGAAGGCGGAGGTGTGCAGGCGCAGACGGTTGGTAATGATCTGTCGCACCTGGGCGCTGTGTTGTCTGTGGCACGGCCGGCATGGGGCTATGAAGTCGATTCCCATGCAATGCCTGACGCTCGCAAGGTCTTGCGCAAGCTTGGCATGGTCAGCAAGAGCAAAGAGCGTAATCGCCGGCCCACGCTCGATGAGTTGGACAAGCTCATGGGGCATTTCTTCGAGATGCAGAAGCGCCGGCCGGATTCTATTCACATGCCGAAGATGATTGCATTCGCACTGTTCTCTACACGACGGCAGGAAGAGATCACGCGTATACGTTGGGAGGATCTCGACCTTGTTCGGCAGGCGGTGCTCGTGCGAGACATGAAGAATCCCGGGCAAAAAATCGGTAATGACGTGTGGTGTCATTTGCCGGACGAGGCCTGGGCGATCCTGCACAGCATGCCTAAGACTCATCGGGAGATCTTTCCTTATAATGCAAAGTCTGTTTCAGCCTCTTTCACAAGGGCTTGTCCTTTGCTTGAGATCGAGGATCTGCACTTCCATGACCTTCGACATGAGGGCGTTAGTCGTCTATTTGAGATGGACTGGGATATCCCTAGGGTCTCAAGCGTGTCCGGCCACAGAGATTGGAACTCTCTGAGGCGTTACACTCACTTGAGGGGGCGAGGAGATGCTTACAGGGGGTGGAAATGGGCCGCGAAGATAGGATGCGATGCTCAGTCAATACTGTCGCATTCAGGAAAAAATAATGGCTAAATGATACTGGTCGTCATATGCTGTGAGAAAATCACGGAAGACGACCTCTAATATGGGCAGAATTTATTCTCACTATCATGACGGCATAAATGTTGACCTGATTAAAGAAGGTCGCCTAGATAATGACGAAAATGTATTTACAGTTGTAGTTGGGAAAAATGGAGTTGGTAAAAGTCGTCTATTAGCGGATATAGTCAAAGCTAATGCCGAGGAAAGGTTAGAGCTATCTAATTTCGGAAGTTCTGCCAGAAAGGCTATAGTTTGGAGCGGTGAGCCTAAGGTAATCGCGGTATCTACTAGTCCTTTTGATAAATTCCCTGCTCGACGTAAAACTGACATAGAAGGTAATACAAATTATCGTTATGTCGGTATGAGGACTGAAGGTCTCTATCAACCTTCATCAGCGGTATCTTTAATATCCTCTGCCGCTAAAGGCTTATTAGATCAGTTGCTGGTTCAGTCGGCGGGCCATAATTTATTGTCTGTATTTGAATCTTTGAGCTTTTCTCCTGTGGTAGATTTTATATTTAAGCCGGGATACTTAAGAAGTAAGTCTGGTGTTTTTGTTGTTGATATCATTGAGGATCCGAGTTTAGAGATTGAACTTAGAAATTTGGATCGGGATTATGGTATACGAGTAGATGAGCGTTATTTTGGAAGTTTAAGATCGTTAACATTGTCCCAGCGTCATAAAGTCATTCACTCTATGATTAAAGTGAATAAGTTTTTAGCGCATAGGAAAGCTGTTGAACTGACCGTGAATTTCGCAGGCGGGCTATCTCGCTTAGATGGCGTTGTTACTGACGACAGCTTTATTGAGTCCGTCCTAATTCTCATGAATGCGGGTTTAATGCGGTTGATGGATTTGAAGCTGCAAAAAGAAGGTTACGGTGAGTTATCCCTAAAGCGCGCAAGCTCGGGCGAGCAATGCCTGCTAGTTTTAATGCTTGGTATTGCTGGGCATATTACCGATGGTTCTTTGGTATTGATCGACGAGCCTGAAATTAGCTTGCATCCGAGATGGCAGGAAGAGTTTATGATGATGCTCATGAAATCCTTTGCTTCCTATAAAGGTTGTCATTTCATCATCGCTACTCACTCTCCTCAGGTCATTGCGAGGCTTAATAGTCGGGCGTGTTTTATAACCTCGTTATCGAAACATAGGATATATGACGCGGAGGAGTTTTATCAGCGCTCGGCAGACTATCAATTGGCAGAGCTTTTTGATGCTCCTGGTATTATGAATGAATATATATCTCGTCTTGCATTCAATCTTCTTGCTCGTGTCAAGGCAAACAAGGCGGTCAGTGAAGAATCCTCGCTTGATCTAGAACGTTTATTAGCTCTTGATTTACAAGTTGAAAGTGGAGACCCCGTAAAGGAGTTGATTAGCTCGGTAGCAGAAGTGTGCAAGCATTATGCCAATGATTAATGCGCCGTTAGTATATAGCGAAGCATCGCAAGCTAAGATTAATGAGAAGGTTGCCGATGAAAATTATTCGCACCGCGATTGGAGTTCGCCAGATCTAGAGGGTGTACGATGTGAAATCAGAGATTATTATAGAAATGTTCAGCGTTTACAGTGCGTATATTGTTTAGGCGCGGTAGCCGTTAGGTCAGCTGCTGGTGCGCCAGTTGAGCATATTGTCCCGAAGTCTCAGTATTTGAACTTTATGTTTGAGCCCAGGAATCTCTGCGTTGTATGTCCTGACTGTAACGAATACAAAAGCAAAAAAGAGGTTTTTGATCCGATACTGGTAGCTCCTCGGGTTAATTATCCACTGATGAGCAGAGCATTTCGGATTGTGCATCCTCATTTTGATGAGTATGGCGAACATATATTGAAATCTAATAGGGTTTATGTGGGTTGCACTGATAAGGGGGGGTATACAGTTTATATTTGTAATTTAAATAGGTTTTTTACCCGGTTTGGCCGTTGCGATGAGTTTGTGGATGACGCGGAGCTGGTCCAAAAGTCGGAGCTTTTTTTTGAAGAGGGTAGGGTTGATTTATAAAGCTAACCCAGCCTTGAGTGGCTGGGTTGCTAAAAGGCCTGTTTAATATTTTCTATGTAATTTTAATTGTTCGTCTACAGCGGCTTGTCGCTGGTGATCTATGTATTCAGCTAGATCTTTTAGGTGAACTCCGAGAGCGGCCTTTTGGCTTTGGGCACCTAGCCGAACAATCGGAATATCAATTTCACCTTGTAGGCGTTTCAGTTTGAATTTTTCAACCGTCAGGTTCATATAGTCAGCGCACACTCTATCTAGTGGTATAACCGCGCGTCCATCATATTGAGCCATGAGCAAGAAAAGCGTATTCATGCTGCCACTCCTGTCAAACACTCACCTATTTGAATTCTATTCATGCTAACCAGCGCCATCATTGGCCACGGCGACACCGAGTTGCCCACCATCAGCACCTGCGTCTTGTTGCTGAACTTGCGTCCGTCGTGCCCACGGTCGATCACGTAGTTGTCGGGGAAGCCCTGTGCACGGTAAAGCTCGCGTGGAGTGAGCATTCGCATGCCGATATCGACGATTACATACGGCGTGCCCTTGATCGTCACAGTGACGAGTGCAAGGCGGTCACGCGTGGTGATGGTGGCGGCCGGGTCGCGCAGGTCGTAGGTGTTGTCACTGCCGTAGTAGCCCATCAGGAAGGCAGCAACACGCATGGCGCCTGCTTCTACTTCGGGCGCGAGTTTGTACTCGACCAGGGCATGATGCTCGGCACCGGCCGTGATAGTCGGCACCAGCTCGTCCATGGCTCGGCCGACGCAGTTCCTGCGAAGCGTTGACAGGTGCGCGGTAACGATCTGCTGCTGGTTGCCCGTGGTGTTGATCGCTGTCAACGGTTGTGGTGGGTGATGCCCAGGTTTCACGTTGTACCCGCCGTTATGCTGGGCGACGTATGCGACGGCGAGGGCAAAGTGACCACCCTTCACGCCGCTGCAGATTGTGCGTAGAGGATCGTCACCTGGCATGTTGCGCTGGCTGCTTCCATTGGCATGCTCGGTGATGAAGGGAGCGAGTTGCGGCGTGACAAGGGCGAACCCCAGCGCACCGGTTATAGTCTTCGCCGCATCTTGAACTGACTGGCACCGCGCCAGGTCGTTGCCGCTGTGGTTGACGCTGACAATGAACGGATTCTTGTGCTCGATGACGTAGCGCTTGGCACCTTTGCGCAAGCGCTCCATGGTGTTGTTCACCAGTGGTCGTTTCACACCTGCAGCACGGCCTTCTTCTTTTGTGAGGAAAATGCTCGGGCATGGAATAGACCAATCGATACAGCTGGCGGCGGTGCGGTAGGCTGACTGTCCCTTGGCTGGGTTCTTGAAGTGCGTCGGTTTAGGCCAGCGCAGTGGCTGACCGTCACGCCGAGCGATCAGGAACAAGCGCTCGCGGGTAGTGGCGGCGCCAAAGTCGCAGGCTTTGAGTTTGCCGTACATCAGGTCGTACCCCATGGACCGCAGATTGTTTTCGAAGCGGCGCCAGGTTCTTCCTTTCCGTTTTGGATCGGGCACCAGGTACTGTTCTTGTACCGGCACCCGCTCACCGGCAGCCGCGACAGTCATGTCACGACGTACCACTCGGCCAGTCTTGCTGCAGCGCTTCGCGATCAGCGGCCCCCACTGGAGGATCTGCACGACGTTTTCCATCGTGATCATGCGGGGGCTGACCTGGCCTCCCCATTTTTGGATGACCCATGACTGCGAACGACTGGTGGTGCTGCGCGCTTGACCTCCTGCAGCAAGGCTATGGTGGATGCATTCAGGGCTGGCGTGCAGGTGCGCAACTGGACGGCCGCGAGTCGCCAGGCGGGGGCACACGTCGTATACGTCGGTGATGTAATGCTCGGCGCTTGGGTGGTTGCGCTTGTGCATGCTGATGGCGTCGGGGTTGTGGTTGATGGCGATGTCGACCGGCATGCCAGTGCCCATCTCCTGGCCCAAGGTTGCGCCTCCGCCACCGGCGAAGAGGTCGACGCGGATCTCGCCGGAAAAGTCGAGACCGAACTGGGTTTTGACGGCTGATGCGATTGGGTGGTTATACCCCACGGCAGGCTGCGCGAGCGGGCGTTTCTGAGCGTTTAGCGTTGCATCAGCGAGCGCTGCCCCGCGCAGCTTTTCGTGGGGTGTAAGTGCCTCGGCAGTGGCGCTGGAGGGGGCAATAATGCCTGCTGCTGCGCAGCAGAGACTGTTTGTTTCTAGCGTGTCGACGCCGCTCTCTGCGCGGAGCAAAGCGGGCAGGGCGTTGGCGTTGTCCTTGGGGGGCTTCATGCCGCTTTCCTCCGATGTTCGATAGCAAGTTGGTCCATCAGGCGCTGGTGATAGGTAATTCGGGCTTCTGCGGCGGGCCATGGACGGATCATTTCAACCATGGGTTCGATGCCGACCAAGCAATCCCAGATAGCCGGATCGGGTGGCATGAGGTCCCGGCGTTCGGTCGCAAGCGCAATCAGGTCGGCCTTGTAGATACAGGCGGGGAGTTCTGGGGCGATGTCGAATCGCTCGCACACACGCCACCAGATACAGTCCTCAAAGTGCTGGTAGGCGCTAACCCACTGCTTGAGCGGCCGGGTCATGTCGCCCAGGTACGCCTCGGCTGCGTCGTGAAGCAAGGCCGCGAGTTTGTGTTTTTCCGGCACCAGGTCGGCGACGATGCAACTGTGCTGGGCCACGCTGTAGAACTCGCGGGTATGACCGTTGAAGCGGCATAGGTGGGCCAATGAGTGTGCAATGTCCCGTGGGTCGATCATGTCGGCGTCAGGCTCGAACAAGTCGAAGCGCTTGCCGGTGGAGGTGAGGATCCAGTTCATGCGGCTTCCCTCACCAGGTCGGCCAGCAGCAAGGCGTTGTCGGTCGCCTTGTGCAATTGACGCAGAGCTTCAGGCCCGATCAGGACTTTTAACTGGCGGTCGAACTCTTTGCTGTAGCGGGTCCGGGCGCGTAGTTCCTTGGTGGCCTTAGCGTGTTGCTGCTGCAGTGTGCCGGCGGCTTGGGGTGTCAGCCGCAGTATAGGGATGGCTCGGTTCATGCTGCATCCCTCTTCAATTCGAAGCGATCCATTAGCGCAGCCATATTCAGTGCCTTGTCACGTAGGGCAAGCGCCTGAGTTGCTTGGGTTTCGGATCTGACAGCGCGGAAGGTGTCTGCGGCGAGCTTCAGCTTTTCGGCAATGGCGAAAAGGGTGTAGCGGTCTTGCGGTTCCCGGCTCAATAAGAACTCGGTGCGCATGCATTGATCTGACATATCTTTGAGAGAGGCTGCGTATTCGGCTGAAGCCTCCTCCCGGCCCGAGACGTACCCGTCTGAATAGCCTTCGTCGTAGCCATCATTTTTGCCGTCGGTGAGGCCGCCTCGGTAGCCGACCCAGTAGAGGATGCCGACGGCGATTATGATGCCGATCAATGCGCAGATTTGAATTGCAGTCATGTGGTGTGCTCCTGGTAGTTATGTTGGCTGGTGGTGGCAGCCGTTGGGGTTACTGGTCCTGCTCGGTTGAATCGTTTTGTGGTCGCGGCATGTCCTCGTCTGCTCTGTAGGCGCGGATGTCGATCAGTGCCGCGACGTGTTTGATATGGGCGTACCGCAACGCCTTCACACTGTGATCCAGCGTGGTCACGGGTAACTGAATCCGCCCGCTGTTGATCGCCTCGGTGAAGGTCTTTTCGTTGAGGTTCTTGAAGTAATGCACGCGCAGCTTTTCCAGGGGGATAAGCACGTCGCCGAAGAGTTGGTGCAGCATCTCGACGGTCGCGCTATCCGGCGCGGGTTGCAGTCGTAGCGGTGTTTGGCTGGTGTTGCTCATGGGCTGCGGCCTCCTTGCGTTTGAGTCGTGAAGGGTGGTTCCAGGCGTTCAGGCAATGGCGTTTGGTCAGCTCCCGCAGATGCTCCGGCACTTCGAGGAGCGCAGCGTTGCGCTCCTCGCGTGTGCCCATGGCTACAATCTGGCGGGCGTACTCCCTAGGCCGCGTCACGGTTGTCTGCCGGGATGGCTGGCAGTTCGAGGCCCAACTGATCGGCTAGCCAGCGGATACCGGCTTGGCGGACCTTGGTCGACTGGCTGTACTGCATGCCCGCCGTCTCGTGGTACCAGTTGCTGTCCTTGACTCGTAGGTACTCGCGATCACGCACCGGGAAGGCCGGCAGATTGCGGTCGTTGAGCAGGCCCTTTTGACGCATGAGCCCGATCAGCTTCGGGCGACTGAGGCCGAAGTACTTGGCGGCTTTTTCAAGGCTACGTTCCATCTCGGTCTCCTAGGCTGCATGCGCGGCGGGTGTCGCCACGGCGGCCAGGTGGGTGATGGATTCGGCCACCATGGAATAGATCTCCACGTCGCTGCCGTACACCGTGAAGCACTTTGTGCGCGGCTTTCTGACGCCGATGCTCATGATGGTGGTGATGCCGGCGCGGGTTTTGTTGCGGTGGATTGCCAGGTTGATCGGTTGCTCGAAGCCCATATCGAGACTGAGCGCGCCGCCGGTTTGCACCAGGTCGAATACCTGCTGCTTGTGTTCGGTCTCGAATACGCCGTACCGGCGGTCTGCGTGCGGCAGGGACGATGGATCGGTTGGGGTGGTGGGCCCGTTGACGATTTCCTCAATGAAGTCCGCAAGCTTGAGGTGCATCTTCTTGGTGTTGGCCAGGGTTAGCGTGTGGCGTTCGCTGCCCAGTTCAACGGTGAAGTGCGTGTCGACTTTGCGGCGCTCGACGTTCAGGCGGAAGGCCAGGGCCTCACGCTGTGCTTCGGCGCGCAGCTGGTGGTTGAAGGTTTGGGTCAGGCTGACTTGGGCCTTGAGCAGGGACAGGGTACGGTTGTCGAGTGTGTACTTTTTCATGCCGCTCGCCCTCCGCCGTTTGGATCGAAGGGGGCGGGTGCGTAGCGCTGGCTCAGCTTGGGTTTGGACGCGATGAAGGCGCAGCCGCAGTCTTGTGCCAGGCGGCGAATTTCGAAGATACGGGAGGGGTTAGCAGCGGCCGGGTGGACGTGCAGGGTGGCTGTGGTGTGCATGGTGTTGCCTCGCTCTGTGGTGGAAGAGTGGGCAAATAATTAACCATAAAGGTTAATTTGGTCAACAGAATTAATCTTTATGGGTTTTTGGAGGTGGCGGCCAGATGATGGCATATGGCGATCATCCATTGGTAAGATGGGCGGAAGAGAATTTTAGCTAGGGAGTGCTTTGCTTGAGTGAATATTTCGAAATTGCCTACGCCGTGGCATCAAAAAGGCTGTGTCTGTTTACTGGTACGGGTTTTTCAAAGGCTGTAACGGAAAATAGAGCTCCTGGTTGGCAAGAATTACTGGAGATAATATCAGGGTTTACATCTAATCCTGTTGCATTGAAGCAGGCGTTATTCCCTGTTCTAGGTCAAAATCCGCTAAGTCTAGAGGAGGCCGCCCAAGTTATTTCAATCGAACTGGGCAAGGTGAATAGAGATATTCATTTAGAAATAGCGGCTGAAATCGGAAAGCTTGTACTTTCGGGTGATAATAGCGCAATTATTAATTTTCTGTCCAATTACAGTTTTGATGCGGTTACCACTAATTACGACTTGTTGTTAGAAGCGCTGTCAGGAGTCGGGTGTCACTCCATAGCACCAGGCTTGCCAATACCTCGTTCTGAGGCACGAGTAAAGGTTCATCATGTGCATGGGTCTGTAAATAGTCCCAAGAATATGGTTGTTACATCTGAGGATTATTTTAAGTTCATAAATGGTGAGTCTTATTTTTCTAGAAAGCTGAGTACTGTTCTGCATGAGAATACTGTTGTTATTCTCGGTTACTCTTTGGGTGATACAAATCTTAAAGCGATTATAAATGAGTACAAAGGTTTCTCTAAGAGTCATGTAATAGGTTCTAATATATTTCTTGTTTCCCGTTCTGCCGTAGCCCAGCATGTTAAGGATTACTACTCTCATTGCTATGGTATTCGTGTTTTAGATAACTTGAATGTACATGAGTTCTTCTTGAAACTGAATCAGTACATGCCTGCGGCAATGCTCTGTGCTCAGCCATCATTAAATAATATTCGGCAGATTTTGTATGGTGGTATGGCTTACACGCCAGCCTACTTGAGTTCGGAGAACTCCTTCTACGAGATAGTCTCTTCATTCTCTGCTGTGGGTGTAAGCATTAATCATCAGGCTGTAGTTGATTGTCTGGGAAAAATTATTCAGACTAAAATATCTTTAACGTCGGTAAACGGGGCTTGGGATCAATATCATCAAATGGCAAAATGGTTGGTGTACCTTGGAACAATTCTTGAAATAGCAGGGACGTCTATACAGGATATCTATCTGTCTGCGGTGCGTGCATCCATGAGTACTATGAGGAGTGGTTACTACTTGGGGTACTCTTGGGATGCTTATTCGTGTTGGTATGGGAAATGGAATACTTTGATCTCATCTAATAGAATTCTGATTAGGAACTATATTCATGCCAATCTTCTATGGGGAGATGCTTTGACTGTGGTTAATCAATAATTTTAAGGGATGTCTTAAATTGTGCGTTGCAATATCTGACAGGGATTATAAGTCAGAAATTTTCCATCGCGCACGCCCACAAATACTCCAATCTTCAGTCATTCGGATAATACGCTCAGGCCAATCGGGGTTCAGAGCGTACAGGAATTGCTCATTTCCTTCCTGCTTTAACTGTTTGAGTGTTGCTGCCTGATCTCTGGTTCTTTTAGCCGCAACGAAGTGGCCTGGCAGAGCCTCCAGCGCAGGATCAATGACGATTTTGTCACCTTCCATAAATTTAGGCTCCATGCTTATACCTTCTACGCGAAGAATAAATGCCCTTGGTCCGACAGGCCCCGGAGCATCGATCCATTCCTCCGCATCTCGGGGATCAAAGAGGCCTTCCGATTCACACCATGCTCCGGCAGCAATTGATCCGATCACCGGCAATTTACGTCCCGTATGGCTGAGAACAGTAGCATTGTTGAACTCGCTAAGCCCGAAAGGCATGTCCAGATAGCCATGGTGGAGCCCCAGCGCTCGTTCAATCTCACGAGCAATCTGGTTCCCGATTCCTTTAGTCGGGTTTTTTCCTCCGAACGCGCTTACTTGGGCCGGGGCTTTGCCCAAACGATCGGCAATATCTGTAAGGCGGAGCTTTTTCTCGGCCAAGACTCTTCGGAAATTTTGTAATCGAGTGTCTGATATTTTCATTTGAGGATTTTGGCTGGATTAACCTTTCAGGTGAATGTCCTTTTGGGTATTGAAAAAAATAACCCTAAAGGTTATTTTGTGGCTCGGAGGTGAACGACATGAATTTACGTGACTACATCAACAGTTTGGATCGTGAGGCGCTTGCGGCCTATGCCGAGCGATGCAGCATAGCTCTTAGCTACTTGCGCATGCATGTCAAATACGCAAGCAAGGACCCCAGCGTTTCTCTGATCAAATCCTTAGCCCGCGAGAGTGAAGCATGCGTTTCATTGGCTGAGGTACTCGAACATTTCGGCGTCACTGAAAAAGCTCCAGTAGACAAGATCCCCTAGCAAGAAAAAAGGCGACCCACAGGCCGCCCAGTTCCTCCCGGCACACACCACCACAGTGCTGTCGGGTCGCGACAAAGGTAGGAGGGCACACCACATGCAAACCACCTCCCTTTATCGCGCTGCCAAGACACGGATGTCTTGGGTTGCTGCCTTTTCCACCACAGATTAGGCAGCTGTTGCGCCAGAGGTGAACAACGGATTGTTCGCCTCGGCACGGTGCCGGTTTCGATCCCTAAGATCTGGCCGGCGTTTGGGCCCTTTCAAGCCACGCGGCAAATGTATCACCACTGCATGTCGCGGGGCACTGGCAACTTCGTAGGATTAATGCCATGAGCCGAGTAGTTTTAAGCTGTGTTGATCGAGCGCAAAGGGAAGTTTTGACGCTCGAATTAGCTCTGTACCACGCCGCACGGGACTATCCCGGTGGTGCCGCTGCAATCGCCGCCACCACCGGTCGAAATGCCACCACGCTGCAGCACAAGTTGTCTCCTACCCACCCGTCACACGCCATCAACATTCAAGAGTTCGGCGAGATCCTCGAACTGACCAAGGACCGTCGTATCCTCGATGCGGTGCATGCATTGGTCGGTGACACAACCTGGCAGGAGCTGGCTGAAACCTATACCAGCGATATGCCCGAAACGCTCACCACTGGAATTGCCTCGTACTTCCGGCAGGTTGCCGACCTGGCTGATACCTGGGCCAAAAGCATTGGCGACGGTGTTGTGAATGACCAGGAGCTGGCCGAGATCCGCCTGCAGGTGTTTCGCGGAATCCAGGGGCTGCTGGGGATGTTCAACCGCGCCAAATACGTCAACCAGACTACTCGGGGGACGGACCGTGGCTGATATCGCTGACTTTGCAAATGACCTGGTGCAAGAGCGGATCGATCAAGCCGTGGCTGCGCGCCTGGCGTTGATGTCCAACGCGGCACCGTATTCTCTGATGTTCTGCGACGATTGCGACGAGCCTATTCCGGAGGCGCGCCGTTTGGCACAACCCGGTTGCACACTCTGCGTTGGCTGCAAGGCCGCTGATGATCTGAGGGCTTCTCGTTATGCTCGATGACGTACTCAATCAGTTCGCAGACTTCGGTCTTGAGCCCGCGCAGCCACTGGTATTTGGCAAACTCACTCGCTGCAAAACCACCCAGGACAAGGGTAAGGAAAAAAACGGCTGGTACGTCATTCACGAGCACCGGACTGAAAAGAACGAGATGCTGATCTTTGGCAGTTTCGGTGATTGGCGCTCAGGCGATACCCAAAAGATCAAGGTCAAGGCCGGTCGCATGAGCCCCGAGGAGCGCGAAGTCATGCGCGCTCGCCAGGAGGAGGCCAAGCGCAAGGCCATCGAGATCGCCGCCAACGCTTCACGCCGGGCGGCCAACCGTGCAGCCGGCCTGTTCAAGCGCATGCCCGAAAAGGGCAAAAGCGCCTATCTGGATCGAAAGCAGATCGTTGGCTTCAAGGTTCGCTATGCGCCACGCACCGGCGCATTTTTAGTGCCTATGTGCAACGTACGCGACCAAATTGTCGGCCTGCAGGTGATCTTTCCTGCCAAGCAAGAAGACACCGGGCGCGACAAAGCCTACTGGCCCTACGGCATGTCGAAGGAGGGCGCCTTTCACCTGATCGGCCCACACCCTGAGCCCGGTGAGCCGGTGCTGGTGTGTGAGGGCTACGCTACGGGTGCAAGCCTGCATATGGCGACTTCGCTGACCGTCGCCATCGCCTTCGATGCGGGCAACTTGCTGCCGGTCTCCAAGGCCATGCGCGAGCGTTTCCCCGGCTGCCCGCTGATCATCTGTCGCGATGACGACTGGAAGACCAAACGCCCCAATGGCGATCCCTGGAACCCAGGTGAAGAGAAGGCGGCCAACGCAGCGCTGGTCGTTGGCGGTCAAGTGGTCGCCCCGGTGTTCTCCGGTGAGCGACAGACCAAGTGGACCGACTTCAACGACCTGCATGTCGCTGAAGGGTTGGAGGCTGTCCGCCGCCAGGTGCTGGCGGTAGTCAAGCCTCCTGCAGCTGGCGGCTGGAAAGACCAGCTCGCCCGCACCGAAA
This sequence comes from Pseudomonas sp. GW821-FHT09A09, assembly GCF_059418405.1. NCBI lineage: Bacteria > Pseudomonadati > Pseudomonadota > Gammaproteobacteria > Pseudomonadales > Pseudomonadaceae > Pseudomonas > Pseudomonas sp. GW821-FHT09A09. Next base: position 244,127 of record NZ_JBWKPU010000002.1, on the reverse strand, counting down.
ACGGCTCCCTGATCGCCCACATGCAGAACGTCGAGCTGATCCTGGGCAATGACGAACGCTGGGCCGGTGTCATAGGTTACAGCGTGTTCAGCTCCAAGATCGTGAAGCTGCGGTCGGCGCCTTTCGGCGGCGGTGCCGGCGATTGGGCCGACATTGACGACATGCGCGTGATGAAGTGGCTCGCTCAGCAGTACAACCTGCGGGTGAAGGCGTCTCATGTGATCGAGGCGGTCAGCGTGGTTGCCCATGATCACGCATTCCACCCAGTTCGCGAGTACTTGGAGAAGCTCGAGTGGGACCGCGTACCGCGCATCGAAACCTGGCTCACTGATGTGCTGGGCGTACACGCCAGCGAGTACTCGGCCAAGGTGGGCAAGCGCTGGCTGATCTCGGCGGTTGCCCGGGTGATGCGCCCAGGTTGCAAGGCCGACTCGGTGATGATCCTCGAAGGCGGGCAGGGCGCTGGTAAGTCCACGGCCATGGGTGTACTCGGTGGCGAGTGGTTCATGGACACACCTTTTGCCCTCGGCGACAAGGACAGCTTCCAAGCGATTCGCGGCAAGTGGATCGTCGAGCTGGGCGAGCTGGACAGCTTCAACAAAGCTGAAAGCACCAAGGCCAAGCAATTTTTCTCTGCATCGACCGACACCTACCGCGAGAGCTACGGCCGCAGAACGAATGACGTGCCACGCCAGTGTGTTTTCGTGGGCACCACCAACCAAGAGGAATACCTCAAGGACGCCACGGGCAACCGCCGCTACTGGCCGGTGTTCTGCAACAAGGTCGACCTGGAGCAACTGCGCGAGATCCGCGATCAGCTATGGGCCGAGGCGCTGTTCTGCTTCGAGGCCGGCGATATCTGGTGGGTGAACAAGGACGAATCCAAGATGTTCGCCGAGGCCCAGGATGAGCGCTTTGTGGTGGATGAATGGGAAGGGCCAATCCTGGCGTGGATGGAGGAGTCGCAGATCGGCGAGACCGCTACCGGCAACGAGATCCTCACCCAGGCGCTCAAGCTGGACTTCGGCCATTGGGGCAAGCCAGAGCAGATGCGTGTCGGGGCGATCATGCACCGCCTAGGTTGGCGCAAGCGGCGCATGCCGGCCTTGCCGAAAAGCGGCGTGCGGCCATGGGCCTATGAAAAGCCTGCGGGATGGGGGCGTGCGTCTGCGTTGCAGCAGTCAGTGATCGAGGAGCCTTGCTTCGATGATTAAGCGAATCGACGAGATGCTCAAACTATGGGCCCAGGATCTGCACTCGCCCGTGCGGGACAACGTGGGCGGATCGAGCGGCGGCAACATGATTGCCATGCTGATGGAGTGTAAGGGCGAGTTGATACGCGGCACACGTGGCAGTCGGGTACTGCTGGATGAGTCGGCGGACATTGAGCTGATCGTCAGAAAACACCTTCCACCTCGGCTTGCCCTCGTCGTGTGGGAGCACTACTGCAACCACGAAAGCTTCCTGTCTCAGAAGCTTTTGCACTGTGTATGCAGCTCGCGGACTTACTACATGCGGCTGCATGACGCCCATGTGTTCATCCAGGGGATGCTGATGGGGAAAGCTGCATGACCCTGGGCATCACTCCGTGTGCCCTTGTCCTACTGTCCCGCCTTGTCCGACTCGCATTTAGCGCAGTTGGACAGGCGCAGGCCGCGCCGTTGTTGGCCTGTCCTACCGCCCGACCTTTACACGCCCCACGCACACATGAGCATAGCGGGCACGTAATCGCGCCCATGGCGCGCACGCGTGCTTTTAGCTTTCTTTCTATACACAAGAGAAAAGGGAAAAAGGTAGGACAGTAGGGCAGAGCCCCGTATTCAGGCGCCTGTAGCTGTCCTACTTCGATCCAGGCTAGTGGGACACGTAAGACATTGCACCAGAAGCGATAGCCGATTGAATGCGTTGTCCCTGCGTTGCACCTGCGTCATACCTGCATTGCACCCGTATTGTGCTATGGCATTAAAACCAGCTTGCTGCCAGTAAAATCCACCTGTAAAAAGTACCCATCTTCGATAGGTGCGACCGCAAGCAGCGGGACTCACCACCACACTGAACCCGGCCATTGCGCCGGGTTTTTGCGTTTATGGGGTAGGGCGATGACGAACGAGCAGCAAGCGCTTATTGAGATGCCGATCTGGATGGTGATCGTACTGTCCCTGATCGGTGGTATTTCCGGCGAGGCCTGGCGGGCCGATAAGGCGGGGGTGAGCGGCTGGTCCTTGGTTCGCCGATTGCTCCTTCGGTCCGGAGCCTGCGTGGTCTGCGGACTTTCCACCATGATGCTGCTGCACGCTTCGGGCATGTCGGTCCTAGCAGCGGGCAGCATCGGTTGCCTCACCGCGATGGCCGGCGCCGATGTTGCCATCGGCTTGTACGAACGCTGGGCCGCCAAGCGCTTGGGCGTGTGCGATGTGCCGCCATCGGGCAGCGGTCAGGCGTGACGTGCTGAAGGCCACGGAATACGTGGTCTGTAGCTATTCGCACCAAAATGAAGCCCAGAAAAGTCGCCGGGGACCCTGACGGCATTCGAGGGGCACGGGGCATGAAACCCGCGGGAAAGCGTTAGCGGCAGGGCAGCCAGCTTACTGAAATTCAATCCATTGAAATTGAAAGGCTCCATTGAAAAGCCGTTGAAAAAGGAGGGCTCATGACAGAACCAACCTACCTGTCAAAGAGCGCTTTCGCGGCTCGCATCGGCAGGTCACCCAGTTACATCACCTGGTTGAAAGATAACAACCGCCTGGTGCTATCGCCCGACGGCAAAAAGGTCGATGTTCTGGCCACCGAAGCCCTTATCGTTGAAACAGCCGATCCAAGCAAGGCCGCTGTATCGGCTCGTCATCAACAGGCTCGGATCGAGCGTGACGTTCACAGCCAACTCAGTCCCCTTGCCGAGCCGACTTCCACGGCTGCGCCGCAGCCAATGGCTACCGCTGGAAAACCTGTCGATTTTCAAAAGGCTCGCGCGCACCGCGAGTACTACCTGGCGCAGCTAGCTGAGATGGAGTTTCACAAGGCTCAAGGCTCGATGGTCGAGATCGTCGCGGTTCAGTCGGGGGCCTACAACGCTGGACGCATGTTGCGCGACACCCTCTTGGGCATGCCGCCCCAATTGGCGCCGGAACTGGCCGCTATGACTGATCCGTGGGAAATCGAACGACGCCTGACGGCAGCCTTACGGACAAGACTCGAAGAGGCCAGTCGCATGTCCGCAGAGGACTTCGGTCACACACTCGAAACCAACTGGGAGGTGGTTGATGTCCCTGGCCAGAACTGATGGCGCGGAGGTCTACCGCGAGGCTTACTTCCGAGGTATGCAGCCTGATCCAGATGTGTGGATTGATGAGTGGGCAGATGAGTACATGCGCATACCACGCGACACCGGCGCCGCCGAGCCGGGTCAATACAGAACGTCCCGGACGCCATACGCCCGTGAGCCGATGCGCTGCCTTTCACCGGCACACCCGTGTAAACGAGTCGTCACCATGGTGGCCTCGCAGTTGATGAAAACGCAGATTGCGCTGAACTGGATCGGTGGCTTGATCCATATGGCACCGTCCAACATTCTCACACTGCTGCCCAGCTTGGGCCTGGCCAAGCGGGTGTCATCTCGGATCGGCAAGACCATAAAAGCCACGCCAGTTTTGCGCGAGCGTGTGGCGGCGAGCCGCTCGCGGGATTCACGCAATACGATGGACACCAAGGAGTTCGAGGGCGGCTCGCTGTATGTCACCACTGCCGGCTCTGCGGCCAACTTGGCCGAGTTGTCGGCACGCTACATCTACGGCGATGAAGTTGATCGCTGGGAGGTCGACGTGGGCGACGAGGGTGACCCTATCGAACTGGCGGAAACGCGTGGGAGTACCTTTGGCCGCAACGCCAAGTTCTACTTTTCGAGCTCACCGACGATCAAGGGCGCGTCACGCATTGCTGATCTGTTTGAATCCAGCGATCAGCGGTATTACTACGTGCCATGCCCACACTGTGGCCACATGCAGGTGCTTGAATGGGAGAACCTTCTCTACTCAGCCGACTTTAGCTTGGTGCATTACAAATGTGCTGCGTCCGGCTTGGACTGCGATGTGTTGATCGAAGAGCACTTCAAGGGGCAGATGTTAGCCAAGGGTGAATGGCGCTCCCACAGTCCGGGCGATGGGGAGACAGTGGGCTTCCACCTCAACGCACTCTATTCGCCGCCGGGTTGGATGGATTGGCGGTCGCTGGCTAAGCAGTTCGAAAAAGCCAAAAAGGCCCAGGCCAAGGGTGACCTTGAGCCCATGCAGGTGTTTTACAACACTCGTCTGGCAAAGGTCTGGGACAGTGCACAAGAGCAGACCAAGGCATCGGTCCTGATCGAGCGGGCTCGTAAGGAGGGGTTCTCCCTCGGTGCGATGCCTGCTGCCGTGATGATGATCACTGGCGCTGTCGACGTGCAGGCCGATCGCCTGGAGTTCATGGCAATGGGCTGGGGTGTAGGCATGGAGCGCTGGGTCATCGATCACCGAGTAATCGCCGGTGACCCATCAGATGAGCGTACCTGGGCTGTCCTCGACGAGTTGCTCAAGGAGCGCTACCGACACCCTTGCGGTGTAGGCCTGGGCATTCTTGCGGTTGCTGTCGACTCCGGTGGTCACCACACGGATGAGGTCTATCAGTTCTGCCGAGTGCGGCGCTGGCGGAACATTTTCGCCATTAAGGGCGCGAGCAAGCCCGGTAAACCGGTGATCGCTCAGCGGCCTTCGATGGTTGATGTGACATGGAAGGGGCAGACCGAGCGCGGCGGTGCCGAGCTTTGGTTTGTCGGTACAGACACTGCAAAGGACTGGATCTACAACCGCTACCCGTTTGAGTCTGGCCCTGGTGCGGTGCACTTTGCCAACGACCTGCCGGATGAGTTCTTCGCCCAGTGCGTGGCCGAGCGAAAGGTCGCTAAGTATGTGCGTGGTCACAAGCGTATCGAGTGGATTAAGGGCAAGGCCGAGCGCAACGAAGCGCTCGACCTGATGGTGTATTGCCTGGCAATGGCGCATTACCTCGGCATCAACCGGTATCAGGAACACGACTGGGATCGGGTACGAAACTCTCTGGCCCAGGCCGGCTTGTTCGATGAAAAGGCTATTACCGCCGAGCGTGTCACGGTCTCCGAGCAGGCTCCCGTGATACCGCAACCAGCGCCGCAACCCGCTGCCCCGATCTCCCAACCGCGACCCGCTGCACCCCCTCAACGCCGCAGTTCAACAAGTGGTTACCTGAAGAGACGCTGATATGTCGTTTACCCCGAAGCACCTCGAAGCCATCGAGCGCGCTATTGCGCGCGGTGAAAAGACCGTGCGCTATAGCGACCGCACGGTGGAGTACCGCTCCATCGACGAACTGCTGAAGGCCCGCGACGAGATCCGCACGTCGCTGACCAACGCCGCCGGGCCGCGCTCTCGCGTGGTTCGGCTTTCCCACGGAGGCAAAGGACTCTAATGGCCCGACATTATCCGACGCTGACCCGTAATGGATTCTTGCTGCCGTCGAACATCAAGGCCAGTTACGAAGGCGCCGGGGAGGGCCGACGTTCGGCCAGTTGGGAAGCCACCGACAACGGCATCAACAGCATCAACACCCCGGCACTGCGCAACCTTAGGGCTCGCTCGCGGGCGGCGGTGCGCAATGACCCGTACGCTTTCAACGTCATCGACAAGCGCGTCAGCAACCTGATCGGCACGGGCATTACGCCCAGGCCGACCACGGACGATGCCGACCTGCGCAAACTCCAGCAGCAGCTGTGGGATGACTGGGTGGATGAAGCGGACGCCGATGAGCTGACTGACTTCTACGGCATGCAGGCCCTTGTGGCCCGCACCGTCGAAACGGCCGGTGAATGCTTTGTGCGGTTGCGGCCGCGCAGCACAAGTGAAGGCTTGGCGGTGCCGCTGCAGCTACAGGCGCTGGCGCCTGAATTTGTCCCACACGACAAGTTCGAGATGGCTAAAAATGGCAACGTCATCCGCGCCGGGATCGAGTTCAACCCGGCCGGCAAGCGTGTGGCTTATTGGATGTACCTGTCGCATCCACGTGATTCGTCGTCGTTGAACGCGGGTTACAACCAGTTGGTGCGTTTACCTGCAGCGCAGGTACTTCACATTTTTGAACCGATGGAACCGGGGCAGTTACGCGGCGTGCCGCGTCTGGCGCCAGTGTTGAAGCGCCTGCGTAGTCTGGATAACTACGACGACGCGGTGTTGTTCCGCCAGGAAGTGGCGAACCTGTTCGCAGGGTTCATCAAGCGGCCACCACCGGAAGCTGGGCCGCAGCCCCGGGATCCAGTTACGGGGCAGTTGCTGACCACCGACCGCGACGGGTTCACGCCAATGGTTGCCCTGGAGCCCGGCACCATGCAGGAGCTGGGGCCAGGTGAAGAGGTGGAGTTCTCCAAGCCACCAGATGCCGGCAACAACTACCCGGATTTTATGCGGCAGCAACTGATGGCTGCGGCTGCGGGTTCGGGCACGCCTTACGAGATCCTCACCGGCGACATGCGCGAGGTCAACGATCGGGCGCTGCGGGTGGTGCTCAACGAGTTCCGTCGGCGACTGGAGCAGCTTCAATTTGGCGTGTACGTGCATCAGCTGTGTCGCCCGGTGCGGGCGGCCTGGATGGACATGGCGGTGTTGTCCGGCGCCTTGGTGTTTGAGGACTACGCGCAACGTCGACGCGAATACTTGCGTACGCGTTGGGTACCGCAAGGGTGGGCCTACATCCAGCCGGTTCAGGACGTACAGGCGCGCCAAATGGAGGTGCGGGCGGGCTTTGCCTCACGCAGCGAAATGGTGCTGCGTACCGGCTACGACGCGGAAACGGTCGATACTGAAAACGCGGCTGATCTTGCTAGAGCCGCGGGCCTCGGCCTCAACTACACGACTCTTGAAGCCATCGAGACGATCGATGACAAGGAACAACCATGAGCAAAAAAACGAAACCCCGTGTTTATGACAAGGCGGGCAAACAGGTCAAGGTGGCCGATAAGAGCTGGTACACCGTCCAGGCCAGCGGCGAGGCCGAGCAACGCAGCATCGAGATCTTCGTCTACGGCGAAATCGGCGCCTGGGGCATCACCGCTAATCAGTTCGTACAAGCGCTGCACGCCATCGATGACGGAGTATCTCCGGTGATCGTTGCGTTCAACAGCATCGGCGGTGATCTGTTCGACGGCCTTGCGATCCACAACGCGCTGTCACGCTTGGGCGAGCGTTGCACCGGTCGGATTGATGCGTTGGCAGCCAGCGCGGCCAGCGTGGCGGTCTGCGGCGCTCACCGGGTGGTGATCGCTGCCAACGCGATGTTGATGATTCACAACCCGTACACCTTCACCGGAGGCGATGCCGAAGACTTTCGCCGCGTTGCCGATGTGCTGGACCAGACCCTGGAAGCGATTATCGCGGCCTACAAGGCTAAGGCGCCGGATATCGACGAAGCTGAGCTGCGGCGCATGGTCAACGCTGAAACCTGGCTCACCGCCAACGAAGCGGTGGCACTGGGCCTGGCCGATGAAGTGGGCGACGGCCTCAAGGTCAGTGCCTGTCTCGGCCAGGGCAGCGTGTTGCAGCGGTTCCAGCATGCCCCGCCTGAGCTGCTCGCCCAACTTGATGAAGATCCCGAGGCCGAGCCGCTTGAGCCGAACGTTCCACCGGAACCGGTCCCCGTGCTGGATGCGGTCAAGCTGGCACTTCTCGTCACCCAAGGTTGTGCTGCCGCGGGCATCAGCAACCTGGTGGACCCGATTCTTTCCGCGACAAAGCTGGAAAGCGAAGCAGTAATTCAGGCGGCGCTGACCAAAGCCAAAGCCCTGCACGGTTTGTGCGTTGCCGCACGACTGCCTGAGCTGACGGGCGAATTCATCACCGCTGGCCTGGACGAAGCCGCAGTTCGTGCGAGGCTGTTCGACAAATTGGTGGGCAGTGGCGGTGGCTTTGAAATCAACAACAGCCTGCCGCTGGATAACGACCCCGTACCTAAGGTCCAGGCCAAACAGGCAGACCCTCACTCGATCTGGGCTTCCCGTCAGGCGGCTCAGAACGGAACCTCGAAAGGAGCAAGAGCATGAAAACTGAATCGATGCACGCGGGAGAGTTCTTGCTCTCCGAAGGTCCCGGCACTATTTCTCGCGAGGCGATCAACGTAGCCGCCGGCCCTGCGTTAGAACCCGGCCAGATCCTCGGGTTGGTCACCGCTACGGGTGAGTTTGCGCCATACGACCCCACCGCTGAAGACGGCAGCGAGAACGCCAGTGCGATCCTCTATGGACCATTAAGCATGTCGGATGTAGTACGCCGTGGACGTGCGGTAGTGCGTCAGGCCGAGGTCAGTGAAGCACATTTGACCGGTCTGGATCCTGCTGCTGAGAAGGCGCTGGACGCAAAAAACGTGATCGTCCGCTAAGGCGATTTGCCTAAATCTTTCAGCCCGCACTTGGCGGGTTTTTTGTTTTCTGGAGACCGGTTCATGGCTGACATTCAAATCTTCAACGACGATGCTTTTTCGGTGTCTTCGTTGACCGCCGCAATCAACGAACAGGAATACGTGCCCGGGCGCATCGGCAGCCTGGGGTTGTTCCAAGAGGAGGGGATTACCACCTTGACGGTACAGATCGAAAAGGACGGTGACACCTTGGCCTTGGTGCCGGCGGGTGAGCGGGGCACGTCCGGTCTGGTGGTCGGTGGTACCAAGCGTACTCTGATCCCTTTCAATACCGTACACCTGCCACAGCGCTTCACCATCAAGGCCGATGAGATCCAGGGTATCCGCGCCTTCGGCACGCGTTCCGAGCTTCAGTCGGTACAGGACGTGGTCAACAAGCGACTGGCCAAGGCGCGCCGGCAGTTGGACGTTACTCACGAATTCCAGCGCCTCGGCGCGCTGAACGGCAAAATCTACGATGCCGACGGCAAGACGGTGCTGCTCGATTTGTATGACCGTTTTGGCGTGAAGCGAAAGTCGTTATCGATGGGCTTGGTTGGCGAGACGAAGTCGTTTCGCGTGCAGTGTGGCGAGGCATTGGATATGCAAGAGGACGCATTGGGCAGCGTCACCCGCAGCGGATCCCGTGCTTTCTGCGGCAAGAATTTTTGGAATGCTCTTTTGCAAATTGATGAGGTGAACAAAACTTACCTCAACACCCAGCAAGCAGCTGCGCTGCGCGGTGATGCCCGCGAAAGCTTCGACTACGGCGGCATCACCTGGGAGCGTTACCGCGGCAAAATCGCTGGGATGACATTTGTGCATGATGACAAGGCACTGTTGATTCCTGAAGGCGTGCCGGATTTGTACATTTCGGTGTTCGCGCCGGCGGACTACATGGAAACGGTAAACACCGAAGGTGTTCCGTACTACAGCAAGATCGAACCGCTGCCCTTCAACAAAGGCATGGCCGGTGAAGCCCAATCCAACCCGCTGCATATGTGCACGCGGCCACTGGCGCAGATCCTGCTGGAAATGTGACCGTGGCCTTCCGCGATCTGATCGAGGACATCGACGACGTGGTCTTCGAAACCCTGGGCGACACCGCCCAGATCGAAGGCCGCGCCGAGCCGCTGTTGGGAATGTTCATGGCGCCATGGACGGCGCCGAAGTTTGGCAAAACCCAAACGGCCATCCGAGAGCCGCGCTTTGAAATTCGCGTGCGTGATTCTGACGGCCTGAGCAAAGGCCTGCGTGTCACTGTCGATCTGCCTGTTCTGGACGGCGGCGGGGAGTATGACCTGCTGCAGCTGGAGCCCGGTGGTGATGGCCTGGTGGCCCTGATCTTGAGGAAACGTCCATGAGTGTCGGCAGCTACGCACAGCAGAAGCGCGACGGTGGATTGATCAACATTCAGCCGTCGCTCACAGATCTGCAGCGCTTCCAGGACTTCGGTCGGCTGGTGCCAAAGGCAGCAGCCGCTGCACAGCGGCGAGCGATCAACAAAACCCTCGGGTGGCTGCGTACCCACATCGCCAGGGCGGTGGGCAAGCAAGAGCGCATCGCCATTGGTGCGGTCCGGCAGCGTTTGCGGGCCTATCCAACCAGTAGCGGTGCAATGCGCGGCAAGCTGTGGTTTGGTCTCAACGCCATCGAAGCCAGTCGGATCGGTCGGGCGCGTCAGTCCGGCAGAGGTGTTTCGGTGGCGGGGCGTCGCTACCAGGGGGCTTTTTACAAGAAGGTCTACGGTAGCAGCGCTGATATCTGGATCCGTACTGCCAGCAAGCACTTCAACAGTGAGGACTACCCAGAGGCGACTCAGGGCCGGCGCCGTAGTGGTTTCGTCGAGGAAAGCGACAATCGCTTTCCCTTGGCCAAAGCCAAGGTCTCGCTTGAACAAGCCCGCCCGCACTTTGATGCCTGGATCAAGCGCGCTGATGAGCAGTTGCTGGTGATCCTCGAGCAAGAGCTCAATTACGAACTGCAGAAGTACCTGAAGGGGAGCGCTAATGTCCGATGAACCGTTCAGCCTGAGCCAGCTATACCAGGCTATCGAGCAACACCTCGCGGAGCATCTTTCGGGCATTCAAGCGGTGGTGTTTTGGCCGGAGATCGAGGAAAACCGAGGCATCCCGTTGCCCTCTGTGTTCCTCGAAATGGCCGAATTTGAGCCGGGCATCGATACCGGTACCGGTGAATCCAGCCTGGTCTGTAAGTTTGAGGCCCGGGTGATTGTTGACCCGATCAAGCCCAATCATCACGAGCAGGCCGTGCACCTGGTGTCGCAGCTGGCGGTGCTGCTCCGACAGCAAAGCTGGGGCCTTGACGTCAACGTCGCGCAATTTGTGCGCGCCACTCAGGATTGGACCAAGCCTGAACTGGATGGCTATGTCGTCTGGGTCGTTGAGTGGACTCACCAGGTCTATCTGGGGGTTGAGGTTTGGCCTTTTCCCGAAGAGAAACCGAGCATGCTCAAACTCAACCTGGAAGCTTACCGGGGCAATGATGTTCCTGGCGGTGCGCCATGAGCTGGGCCCAGGGCGAGCATGACCGCATGATCGCCGCGATGATCATGCCGTGCGTGGTGGTCGGGGTGGATCTGATGGCCCCGGCCGTGCGGGTCAAGTCGGGCGATTGGGTCAGTGCCTGGGTGCGCTGGCACAGCCAGGCCGCGGGCAAGGCCCGCCACTGGCGTGCGCCGAGCCTGGGCGAGCAGGGGATTTTATTCAACCCCAGCGGCCAGGCCGGTATGGGGACGTTTGTTCCGGGGTTGTACGGCGGCGCCGGTGCTGCCCCGGATAATCGCGATCACGTCGAGGTGTGGCGCTTCGATGATGGGGGTTCCCTGGTCTATGACTGGGTGGCCAAGAGCTACACCATCACCGTTCCCTCGGGTACGGTGAGCATCAAGGTCGGGGAAACTGAGGCTGACGTTACGGATAACGCGGTGACGGTCAAGACCGCCAACGTCAAGTTTATTGCTGACGTGGCTATCGAAGGGTCGTTATCCGTAACGCAAGACGTATCGGTCACGGGCGCTTTGCATGCGGTGCAAGACATCACCAGTGCCGGCAAGATCCTCGACGCAGGCGGCAACAGCGCAAACCACAAACACTAGTCGTTCAATTTCACAGGCCCGCCGCGCGCGGGCTTTTTTTGTGCCCGGGGGAAACCATGGCCAAGACTTCTGAAACACCAGTCGCCGGCGCCGAGCCAAGCTCAACGTTTCGCGACAAGCTCTACACCTCGCGCACCCTGATCCTGCCCCGCAGCGGCCGCCCTCTGGCGGTATTCAAGGCGCAGGTAACGGTACAGGCAACGGACGCCGAGGCGCTGGAGTATCTCAAGGCCCATGAGGAATTCGAACTGCTGCAGGAGTGATCTAGATGATCGGAATGGACCGCCACACCGGCCAGCCCATTTCGGGCCTCGCGCGTCTTCGACAGAGCATTGAGGACATCCTGAGCACCCCTCTAGGCAGTCGCCGGCAGCGCCCGGAGTACGGCAGCAAACTGCGCCGGTACGTGGACCTGCCGGTTAACGAGGGGTGGAAGGGGGCCGTTCAGGCCGAGGCGAGCAGGGCGTTGGGGCGCTGGGAGTCGAGCTTGAAGTTGGAGCGCTTGCAGGCTGTCTCTGTCCTGGGCGGGTTGATCAAGATTCAAGTCAGCGGTAGCTACCTGGGCGACAGCGTATTTCTAGAGGTAAGTGTATGAGTATCGTTGACCTGTCGGAGTTGCCGGCGCCGGACGTGCTTGAGCCCCTGGACTTTGAAGAGGTCTACACGGAGTCGCTCGGTGTGTTCCGTGAGTTCATGGGCGACAACTGGAGCGCACCGCTTGAAAGCGATCCGGTGGTCAAGTTGCTGGAAGCCGGCGCCTATGCGCGCATTGGTGATCGTGCCCGGGTGAACGATGCGGCCAAGGCGCTGATGTTGGCCCATGCGATCCGGGGTGACCTCGATCAGCTTGGGGCGAACGTCAACACGCCGCGCCTGGTAATCCAGGCCGAGGATCTGCGCGCGGTTCCACCGGTGGAAAAGATCACCGAAAGTGACGACGCTTACCGCGAGCGTATCCAGATGGCCTATGAGGGCCTGACCACTGCGGGCCCCCGCAACAGCTACAAGCTTCATGCCCGCAACGCTTCGGCCCTGGTGGCGGATGCGTCCGCTGAAAGCCCCGCGCCGGCATGCGTTACGGTAACGGTGCTGGGGCTGGAAGGCGATGGGTCAGTCGGTCCCGATTTGCTGGCCGTGGTTGCAAAGGCCGTCAATGATGAAAACGTCCGGCCGCTGGGCGACCGGGTGACGGTGCAAAGCGCCCAGGTGCTGCCGTATCGAATTGATGCAGTGCTGTATATGAAGGGCCCAGGCCCTGAAAGCGCTGTAGCGCTGGCCGAAGCTGAAAGGCGCCTGGCGGCCTGGATCAACCCACGCAAACGCCTGGGCGTTGAGGTGGCGCGCTCTGCTGTAGACGCGCAGCTCCACGTACCAGCGGTTTCGCGGGTCGAGTTGATCGGCTGGCAGGATCTGGCGCCTACAGAGGCACAGGCGGCGTTCTGCACGGGTTGCAGCGTCAAGCTGGGGGAGTGACATGAAAAGCCTACTCCCGATCAATAGCACACAGCTGGAGCGTGCCATTGAGGCGGCGAGTACGGATCAAACCGTGATCCCGCTGCGCTCGCTCTACAACCCCGCGACGTGCCCCGTTCATTTGCTGCCCCACCTTGCGTGGGCCTGGTCTGTCGATCGCTGGGACGATCGTTGGACCGTGGCGGCCAAACGCAACGCGGTACGGGCGTCGTTTTATATCCACTCACGCAAGGGAACCATCGGCGCGCTGCGCCGTGTGGTCGAGCCGCTTGGCTATCTGCTGGAGGTGATCGAGTGGTGGCAAACGGTGCCCGAAGGCCTGCCCGCGACATTCGCCTTGCGGGTTGGCGTACTCGACACCGGTATCACCGAAGAAATGTTCGGTGAGCTTGAGCGCCTGATTGACGACGCAAAGCCCGTGAGCCGGCATCTGATCGGCCTCGACATAACGCTAGAAACGCGCTTGGACGCCTATGCCGGCTTCGCTGTTTATGACGGTGATGAGATTGACGTTTACCCCTGGGCCAACCCGGATATCGACGTGGTGATCCAGGGGCGCACAGGCGTTGGCGAATACACCCTCGACGAACTGGATGTGTACTCACATGGTTGATAAAAACTCTATTTTTGGCGGCATGATCACCACGCAGGGGGCCGCCAAGAAAACCAACTGCGATGCCCTGGGTATTCCGTGGGAGCCGCGTTACATGTTGATCGGTGATGCGAACGGCACCGACCCGGTGCCCAACCCTTCGCAAACCAAGCTGGTCAATCAGGTCCACCGCGCCCAAATCAATCAGCTGCGGGTGTCTCCGACTGACGCCAATGTGCTGATTGCCGAGGTGGTATTGCCGCCTGACGTGGGCGGATGGTGGGTGCGTGAGCTGGCACTTGAAGACAAGGACGGTGTGTTTTCTGCGGTGGCCAACGCGCCGCCGAGTTACAAGCCGGTGCTGGCCCAGGGATCGGGGCGTAATCAGGTGGTGCGGATGCACATCATCACCAGCGGCACCTCGAACATTCAGCTGAAGATTGACCCGTCGGTGGTGCTGGCAACGCGTCAGTACGTCGATGAGGCGGTTGGCGGGCTTCTGCCGGCGAACAAGCCGGCCGGGACTTACACCAAAGTCACGGTCAATGACCGGGGCGTTTTCGTGTCTGGATCCAACCCGACGACTCTGGCGGGGTACGGCATTACCGACACGTACACCAAGGACCAAATCACGGCGATGATCGCCCAGGCCTCGGCGCTGCCAGTGGGCTCGGTGATCGCGTTTCCTGTAAACAAGCTACCCCCGGGCTTTTTGGCGCTGGACGGCAGTGTTCAAAACGCAGCGTTTTATCCAGACCTGGCCACGTTCCTGGGTGGGGCGTTCAACAAGGGTGATGAGGGCGCCGGGAACTTCCGTTTGCCTGAGTCGCGCGGTGAGTTCCTGCGTGGCTGGGACCATGGGCGCGGGGTGGATGCCGGGCGAGCAATTGGCTCTATGCAGCTCGATAGTCTGCAAGGTTTCCGCATGGAGACGATGCGGACTAAGGATGGCACGGCCTGGGGTAACGATAGTGCCGGTGCTGGTGATCCGGCGCCCGGCCCGCCTCTCGGCACAGCCACGCCGGGCACAAGACCGCGTAATTTAACGGGAGCTTTCGTAAGTGATGGCGTGAACGGCGTACCCCGTGTTGGCTCGGAAACCCGCCCGCGCAACATGGCGGTTATGTGGTGCATCAAGGCTTGGAACGCGCCGATCAATCAGGGAAACATTGATATTGCGGCATTGGTGCCTTTGGCAGCGCAGGCGACCGAGATCAATCAGGGAACGGCAAAGGTCGCCACTGCTGCGCATATGCTCGATAGCGCAAATGATTCGGTCATGGTTACGCCGAAAAAACTGCGCCTTGGTTTTCAGTTCTCCCCGACGGCTACCGGCTACATCGCTTTTCCGAGCTGGATGGGTGGTTTGATCATTCAGTGGGGCGCTGTTTCGATGGCTCAAGACTCCACAGCAGTCGCAACCATGCTGATTGCCTTTCCTACTGCAAACTTTTGGGAAGGTGCTACGGGGAGCATTAACCGAATCACGGGCGGCACTACGCAGTCGGGTACTAACGTGACCGCTAGAACGCTTCAAACAATCACAATTGCTAATGACGATGCAGCGCAAGTCGTCAGGTGGCTCACGGTGGGGTACTAGCGCATGATCTTCTACAGCGCGTCTACAGGCGGTTTCTATGATTCTGATCTGCATTCGGTTATTCCAAATGATCGAGTTCAAATCACCAAGGACGAGCGTGCTGCTCTGATACTCGGGGAGACTGAAGGCAAAGTAATTGTTGCTGGTGCGAACGGAATTCCTTTTCTTGCAGAGCGTTTGCCAGAGACCGCCGATGAATTGGCGAAGTTAGAGCGCAAATGGCGTGACGGCGCGTTGTCTTCAGTCATGTGGCTGCGCGAGCGTCACCGAGACCAACAAGAAATTGGCGGCGATACAACACTATCAGCCGATCAGTTCGCCGAGCTGTTGGTTTATATGCAGGCGCTGCGCGACTGGCCACAATCGCCGGACTTTCCCGACATCGAGCAGCGGCCATTGCCGCCGGCCTGGATCGCCGAGCAAACCCAATAACGCCCCGCACTGACGGGGCGTTTTCTTTTCCGTTACGCGTAACACGAACAACCCACGGCCTCGCTTATGCGGGGCTTTTTCGTTTCTGGAGATTGCCCTATGAGTTTCTTTCACGGTGTGACCGTCACCAACGTGGACACCGGCGCGCGCATCATCTCGCTGCCGTCGTCCTCGATTATCGGTCTCTGCGACACCTTCACCCCGGGACCGAAGGCAACGGCCAAACCTAACCAGGTGCTGCTGATCACCCGCGAAAGCGAAGCGGTGGCGGCCTGGGGCGAAGACGCGGCGATCACCAAATCCATCAAGGCGATCTACATGCGCGCCAAGGCGGTGATCGTGGCGTGTGGCGTCGAGAAACAGGCCACCCCAGCCCTGCAGACCTCGGCCATCATCGGCGGCGAACTGGCCGACGGCCAGCGTACCGGCCTACAAGCGCTGTTGGACGGTAAGAGCCGCTTCAATGCCCAGCCCCGTTTGCTGATTGCCCCAGGACATAGCGCAACGCAGGCGGTCGCCACGTCGATGGATGCACTCGCCGGTAAGCTGCGCGGCCTGGCCATCGTTGACGGTCCAAACACTACCGACGAAGCGGTCATTGCCTACGCCAAGAACTTCGGCAGCAAGCGTGTGTTTCTGGTTGATCCGGGTGTGCAGACCTGGGACACGGCTCTGAGCGAGACCGTTGACGCGCCGGCCTCGGCCTGGGTGGCTGGCTTGTTCGCCTGGACCGATAGCGAATACGGCTTCTGGGCCTCGCCGTCGAACAAGGAATTTGTCGGCATCACCGGCACCACGCGGCCTATCGAGTTTTTGGACGGCGATGCGACGTGTCGGGCCAACGTACTCAACAACGCAAACATCACCACGATCATTCGCGACGATGGCTACCGTCTGTGGGGCAACCGGACCTGTTCCAGCGATCCGAAGTGGGCGTTTGTTACGCGTGTGCGCACCCAAGACATCGTCATGGACGCGATCCTGTACGGGCACAAGTGGGCGGTCGACCGCTCGATCACCAAGACCTACGTCAGCGACGTCACCGAAGGCCTGGAGAACTTCATGCGCGACCTGAAGAAACAGGGCGCGGTGATCAACTTCGAAGTGTTCCCCGACGATGAGTTGAACACGGCCAGCCAGTTGGAGCAGGGCAAGGTCACTTGGCGCATTCGCTTCACCGACGTGCCACCGGCTGAAAACCCTACGTTCCTCGTTGAAGTCACCAATCAGTGGCTCACCGAAGTGATTGATTCCAAGGCCTAAGGAGGCTTCGCGATGTCCATGATTCCCCAAACGTTGTTCATGATGAACATGTTTATCGACGGCATGAGCTTTGCCGGCGACGTGCCGACCTTGAGCTTGCCCAAGATGAAAATCAAAACCGGCGAGTACCAGGGCGGCGGTATGGATGCCCCCATTGATATGGATCAGGGCATGGAAAAGCTGGAGGCGTCTTTCAGCACCAAGGGCGTCCGCGCGGCAGCGATGAAGTTCTTTGGCTTGGCCGATCAGACCGCGTTCAACGGTGTGTTTCGGGGCTCGTTCAGGGGCCAAAAGGGCGCCACCACGGCGGTGGTCGCCACCATTCGCGGCATGCTCTCTGAGCTGGACCCGGGCGAGTGGAAGCCGGGCGGAGACGCTGAATTCAAGTACGCCGTCAGCGTCAGCTACTACAAGCTGGAAGTCGGTGGCGTGCGCATGTTTGAAATCGATCCTGTTAACGCGGTCCGCGTCATCAATGGCGTTGACCAACTCGCTGGCGTTCGCCGCGACCTCGGCCTGTAAGGAAAGCAACTCATGGCTCAAAACACCGAAAAAACCCCTGAATGGCTGACCGTTAGCGCGGACTCGGCAATCATCAAGCTGTCCAAAATCGTCAAGGTCAATCAGATCGAAACTGATCAGCTGACCATGCGCTCCCCAACCGTGCGCGAGGTTCGCCACGCGACCAAGGCCGCGCCGGATGATGAAGAACAAAGCGAAATGATCCTGTTCGCCAGCCTGACGGATGCAGGCCCAAACGATCTGGGGGAACTGAGCGTGCGTGATTACAAGCGCCTGCAGGCCGCCTATTTTCGCCTGGTGCGCGAGGACCGGGTTTAACGAAGAAATACAGAGAAAGCTGGCTCAGCGGCTGGCCCGGGAAATGTCTTTCTCGGCCAGCGAAATCGAGAGCATGTCTTTCTCAACGATGATCTGGTGGCTCAAGGAGTGAGCCGCCTGGACCTTTTCGGAGTGACCCATGGCGAACAATCTGGCGCTGGGCGTAGTCATCGGTGGCGCGATCAGTTCAACCGTTGGCGCTGCCTTCAAGGACGTCGAAGGGCGAATCAAAAAACTCAGTGATCAGGGTTCGAAAGCCCGGGTACTGCAAAGCACCATTGGCGACACCATCCGTTTGCGGGATGAGTGGAAAAAGGCGCATGACAGCGGATCCGCTTCAGCAGACGGTCTACTGAAAAAACTGGAGTCCAACCTCAAGACCCTGAAGGAGCAGGGCGTCGAGGTCGGCAAATTGCGTAATGAGTACCAAAAGCTCGGCCAGGTGGCCCGTGGGGCTGAGTTGAAAGCGCTTGGGCATACCCAAATCAAGCAGGGCAAGGACGGGCTAAAGGACTCGTTCGGCCAGGCTGCAAAGCTGACAGCGGCAGTCGCCATTCCCACCAAGATTTCCGGCGACTACCAGGCGCAAGTGCGCCAGATGTCGCTATGGGCGCATACGGCCGGCACTGAAGACGAAGGCAAGATGGCGCAGATGGTTTCGACCATCGCGGATGACAAGGGCATGAGTCGCCAGTTGCTCGCCAAGGCGGTCGGCGGCCTGATCGAAAAAGGCGTTGAGTGGAAGGAGGCCAGCGAATACGCCGGCCAAATTGCCGACTTGATCGACGGCCAGGGCATGGAAGCCGAAACCATCGCCACCTTGATCAACTCGTTCAAGGAGGCCGGGGTCAAGAAAGAGGACATGGCCGGCATGCTGGGCCAGGTGGCGGCGGCGGGCGATATCGGCGCCTTTGGCCCCAAGGACATGGCGCGGTATCTGCCGTCCATGCTCGGCAACATCAAGCGCCTGGGCATGGAGGGCCCGGAGGCGGTGCGCTTTCTGGGGGCCAGTTTGCAGTCGCAATACTCGCAAACGCAGGACTCTGCGGCCGCCGCAACAAACATGAACAACCTGTTGAACGCGGTGATCAGCAACACCAGCCAGGAGCGCTTCGCCAAGGAAGGCTATGACCTGGCCGGCTCTATTCTGGCTGCGACGAAAAGCGGCAAGGCGGCCAACCCGGTCGATGCCTTCATCATGCTCAGCCAGGAAATGATCAAGCGTCAGGATCCTGCGAAGGCTAAGAAGATCGAGGCCCTCAAGGCCAAGATCAAGGCGGCGGCGGATGGCAGCGCCGAGGAACAGCAGGCCATGGTGGCCCTGACTGAGGCGGCCGGCCTGGCCAACATCGTCAGCGATCAGAGCGCCAGTGCGGGTTTGCTCGCGCAAATCAAATACGGCGACAAGATCAAGGCCGATATGGTCACGATCAAGGACACTGACGGTAAGACCAAGATCGAGGCCGACGCGGCCAAGGCCCGAGAGACCTCCAATCGCAAATGGTCGGCAGCCACCGCAGGCATGGAAGCGTCGATGATCAGCCTGGGTGATGGCCTGCGGCCGTTGACTGACAAGGTGGCGGATGGCTTGGGCAAGGTC
The DNA here is from genome assembly GCF_059418405.1 of Pseudomonas sp. GW821-FHT09A09. Lineage (NCBI taxonomy): Bacteria > Pseudomonadati > Pseudomonadota > Gammaproteobacteria > Pseudomonadales > Pseudomonadaceae > Pseudomonas > Pseudomonas sp. GW821-FHT09A09. Next base: position 224,761 of record NZ_JBWKPU010000002.1, on the reverse strand, counting down.
GGTTATGCACTGGCTGACCTGGCCAACAAGTACCAGCCCGTAACGGCGGTGATTGCCGGCGTGGCGGCCGGTGCTGTCACGTTGGGCGCGGCCTTGAGCGCGCTGAAGATTGGCCGAGGGCTGTTGAACATCGGCCGTGGATCGCTGATGGGCAACCCGAACATTCCTCAAAAGGTGATCGTGACCAACCTCCCTGCAGGCGGTTTGGGTGGGCTCGATGGTGGTATTGACGGCGGGAAGGGCGGGAAGGGCGGTAAGGCAGCTGGTCGGGGGCTAAAGTTTCCCAAAGGAGCCAAGTTGCCGGCCGCTCTGGCGGTCGTTGAGGCGGGTTTCAAGATCAAGGACACCTACGACAACGCCACTACCCAGGATGAAAAGGCAGAAGGCTACGGTGAGGCGGTTGGGGGCTTGGCAGGCTCACTCGCAGGCGCCGCCGCTGGTGCGGCTATTGGCTCGGTGGTCCCAGTGATCGGCACCGTTGTTGGTGGGTTGCTGGGGGCGTACCTGGGCGGTATGGGCGGTGACGCACTGGGCGGATACCTGGGCAAGTCATTCTTCGGTGGCGATGAGGGGCTGAAGAAAATGCCGGACGCCGGGCCGCTGATGATGACCAATGCCGGCAAGGACATTCCGCCTGTGATGGGCGGTATCGCGGCGTCCTTTGCGCCCAAGGGCGCTGGCACTGGCCCGCTGTTGATGCCAGAGGCGGTAAAAACGCCGGGCCCGGTAGGTGGCGACGTGGTGCGCTCACTGGCCTCTCAACCGACGTCGAGCACGCCCGGGGCGGTTTCGCTGATGGCCGTGCCGGCCAAGCCACCGGCACCGAAGATCGAGCAGAAGGTTGATATCAGCGCGCCTATTCAGGTGACGGTGCAGGGCGATGTGAAGGATCCGGCACAGCTTGCCCGTGAGCTTCAGCCATACATCGCACAGCAGCAGCGCGAAATCACTCAGCAGCTGGAGAGCCGCAAGCTCTACGACGACTCGCACCTTTGACCTGGGGGATTTATGGGCTACATGGAACAGTTGCAATCAAGCGTGAAGTACCTGGCTGCGGCGGGCGAAACCGGCCGCCGTAGCCTCGATGGGGTGATTGGGCCAGTGGACGGCGCAATCAGCGAGCTGAGCGGCGCCGCGTCTGAACTTGAGGGTGTGCCCTTTGTGGGCCCGGCCGTGGGTGAAAAGCTACAGCGCGTTATGCGTGGCGTTACGGCCGCCCAGGCGAAGGTTGGCCAGGTAGTGTCGGTGTACAGCGCGGCAACCCGGGCGGCGTCTCAGATTGACGAGCGCCTGGGCGCACTGAAGGAGCAGGCCGGCCGGGCGGCAACAGTGATCAACAGCCTTGCCGGCAAGGCCAGCCCCTCCCTGGCGGGCATTGTTCCGACCGGGGCCTTTGCGGTTGATGCCACGCCTGCGCCTGAAGCGGTAAAGCCCTTTCCGCATCTGATGATCATGCAGCCGCGCGATCCGAAGCAGCCGCCGTACTTCTTCAACCTCGACACGGCGGCCTTTGATGAGCTGCGGCGTTCATCAGCCTTTCGCTGGGCCTCCCAGGAGCGCCTCACGCGTCGGCCGGCGCAACAGGCCATCGGTATGGGGGAGGAGAAGTTGACGCTTAAGGGCGCCATCTTCCCGAGCTTCAAGGGCGGTCTCAAGCAGCTTGAGACCCTGCGCAGCCTTGGGGCCAAGTTGCAGCCCCTGACGCTGACCACTGGCTACGGCGATGTGCTGGGTACGTGGTGCATGACCAGCGTTGACGAAGAACAAAGCGCGTTGCTGGCTGGCGGCATCCCGCGTAAGCAAGGTTTCACCCTGGAGTTTGTGCGCTATGGCGACGACATGCAGAACGTCTGATGGGGATCTGCTGGATACCATCTGCAACAACTACTACGGGCACCTTGTCGGCACCGTAGAGGCCGTGCTCGATGCCAATCAGGGCCTGGCCGATGAGGCCCAGCCGTACCGGGCCGGTGTGCTGATTGTCCTGCCGGACATGCCGGCGCCGACTGTAGAAGCTGTGATGCTCTGGGATTAGCCAGGCCTGGCTGTCCTTTCCTTCCGTTACGCGTAGCGGCCGTCAACATTCCCCCGCGTTGGCGGGGTAACAGGGTGAACCATGACCCCACGCTTTCGCGTCGTTGCAGACGGTAAAGACATTACCGCACTGATCAATGACCGCCTGTTGTTGCTGAAAACCACTGACAAGCCCGGCATGGAGTCGGACGACTTTGAGCTACGCATTGATGATCGTGACAGCGCCGTGGCGCTGCCAAAGCGCGGTGCCGGCATTGAGATCTTCATGGGCTACGCCGAGACGTCCATGGTGCGCCTGGGGCGTTACATGGTGGATGAGGTCGAGATATCCGGGCCGCCTGACACCATCGTCGTGCGCGGCAAGGCCGGTGACATGCGCGGCACCGGCAAGACCGTGCGTAGCGGCAGCTGGGAAGACGTGCCGCTGTCCAAGATCGTGGCCGACGTGGCCGCCCGCAACGGCTGGACGCCGGTATGCAACGTCTCAACGAACGTGCCCCGGGCTGACCAGCTCAGCGAGTCCGACTTTAACTTCATCACGCGCATTGCCAAGCAGCACGACTGCACGGCCAAGGTGGCGGATGGGAAGCTGATTGTCATGACGCGCGACGGCGGCACCAGCGCGAGCGGCAAAGCCTTCGGCGCCATCACCATCACACGCCGAGACGTCAGCCGATGGCAATTCCGCCTGGGTGACCGCAACGCGCACAAGGCGGTGGCCACCAAGCACCAAGACAAGAAAACCGGCGAGCTGAAGCTCATCAGCCTGGATAACGCCGATGTGCCCGATGGACTGCCATCGGTCCACACCGACCGGCATATCTATCCCAACAAGACCGCCGCAGAGCAGGCAGCCAAGGCCCGGCTGACAGCGTTCAATCGGTCCTCGGCGGGCGTTCGCCTGGAAATGCCGGGTCGTACTGATCTGTTTGCCGAGCAATCCATTAACGCCAAGGGCTTCAAGGCCGGCATTGATGGGGAGTACCTGGTCGATTCGGTGGAGCAGGTGTTCACCCAAGCGGGCTGGTCGACCACCGTCGAGTGCAATGGCGGAAAGAAAGGCAAGGCCAAAGCCAAAGCTAAGAAAAAGAAAAAATCTAAGGAGGTAAAAGTTCTGGAGCTCTAACCGGCCGTACCCGTTTCACCACCCGCCGCCATCGAGCGGCCTTTTTTTGTCAGGGAAAAAACGATGCCCATCACCGAGCAACAACTCCAACGCATCATGCCCAACGCCCGCCGCCAAGCGGGCGTTTTTGTATCCGCGCTAAATGCGGCCATGACCAACCGCAAGATTGATACGCCGAAGCGCCAGGCGGCATTCCTTGCCCAGATCGGCCATGAGTCCGGCCAGCTGCAGTACGTGCGTGAGCTGGGGAGCGATCAATACCTCAGCAAGTACGACACCGGCTCGCTGGCCGCGAAGCTGGGGAACACGCCTGAGGCTGATGGTGATGGTCAACGCTATCGCGGCCGAGGGCTCATCCAGATTACCGGTCACAACAACTACCTGCGCTGCAGCCTGGCGCTGTTCGGCGATGAGCGATTGCTGCGCACACCGGAGCTGCTTGAGCTACCGCAGTGGGCGGCAGAGTCTGCGGCGTGGTTCTGGACTGCGAACGGGTTAAACGCGCTCGCGGATCAAGAGCAGTTCAACACCATCACGCGCCGGATCAACGGCGGCCTCAATGGCCTGGAAGATCGGCTGCAGCTTTGGGCCAGGGCGAGGGCGGTGTTATGCGTCTCTTCGACCTGACCCCCGCGCAGTTCCGCGTTGCCGCCGTCGTCTTGTTGCTGGCGGTGCTAACTGCCGGCTCTGCCGCATTGGCCTGGGCTGTTCAAGGCTGGCGTTGTGGCCAGCAGTTGGAGCGCCAGGCCCGGCTGCATTCGGATACCCTCAAAGCGTTGTCTCTGGCCGCTGCCGCTTTGCAACGCAAGGAGCAGGACAAGCGCCTCGCCCTGGAGCGGCGCCTGCAGAACAACGATGAAACCCATCACCAGGAACTGATCCATGAACAAACCAAGCAGGCACGTCTGCGTGATCGCCTGGCTACTGCTGATCTGCGGTTGTCAGTCGTACTCGCCGCCTCCGACGCCACCAGCGGCTGTTCAGTGCCAACCACCACCGCCACCGGCCACGTGGTTTATGGCCCCACAAGAGCCCAACTTGACCCAGCGCATGCTAAACGAATTATTGGCATCACCGATGCCGGCGACCAAGGATTGATCGCTCTGCGGGCCTGTCAGGCCTACGCAAAAGAAGTCTCTGTACCGAAATAAAGGGGCGGCCGGACCGAATGCGTCAACATCCAGCCCGGCCACCTTCCCCGCAGATTGCCCCTGCAAGTCAGCCAAGGCTCCCGCTTCGTGCACAAAGCGGAGCGAGCCCAGAACTGTTTATCCATACAGAAAAAGTCTTGCTTTTATATGTCCACACCTATCATCCCTTGGATGGGCGGCAAGCGCCGCCTGTCCGACCGTCTTATCCCGCTATTTCCGCCAAACGAATGCTACGTCGAAGATTTTGCCGGCGGTGCCGCGCTCTAATTCAAGCGTCCCCAAGCCGCGCCGGTTGAAGTCCTCAACGGCGACTTCGTGACGCTGTACCGCGCCGTACAAAAACACCTGGAAGAATTCGTGCGCCAGTTCAAATCGGCGCTCAGTTATTCGCAGGTGTTCGAGTGGCAGAAGATGCCCCGTCCTGAAACCCTGACCGACATCCAGCGTGCTGCTCGGTTTTTCTATCTGCAGCACCACGCGTTTGCCGGCAAGGTGACGGGGCAGAAGTTTGGCACTTCGACCACAGGCCCGGCTATCAACCCGCTCCGGATTGAGGAGAACTTGTCCGCAGCCTGGCAGCGGTTGTCCGGTATCTACGTTGAGAACCTGCCGTAGTTGGACTGCGCGGAATGATACGACCGGGCGCACACCTTTCATTACGTGGATCCGCCCTACTGGCAGACGGCAGGGTATGGCGTGGATTTTCCTTTTGAAAACTATGAGCGCATGGCTGATTTCATGCGGCGCTGTAAGGGGAGGGGGATAGTCCGCATCAACGATCATCCGGACATTCGACGTATATTTGATGGCTTTCATTTTGAGACTTTGGATATCCGCTCTATCACAACCAACCAGAGACAGGGGAGGGTTCAGGTGGATCGGGAGTTGGTAATCATGAACTGGGAGCCTACTACTTTGGGCGGACTGTTCTAGGAAACATGTACTGCCATCTCTGCATGCCGCTACTGAGAGGGGATTAACTAACTATTCTATTTCTGCGATTAAAAGATGGTTAGAGTTGCTGGTAATGATTTGTAAGAGGTAATAATTAAATATAAGCCCGGTGTGAGATTTTTTTGATATGGATAGGATAATTTTGTCTCCTTGTTCTCTGCCCGGATAGCTGTATGGATGTCGTTGGTTTATTTGCTGTGTTGTGTATGTTGCTACTGTGGGGTTTGAATTTTTTAATCTGGAGGTCGACTATTGAAAGCTATGAAATTTTCCTCGGAGTTTTTTTCAGTGTTGGTATGTGCTTTTTTGTATTGGCAATTGTTGCTTCTTATTTGGAGTAAGGTTATATAGTCTTAATGGGGTGGGGGTATCTAATTTTTAGTGGTGAGGGAGCAGTGCTCCCTCGAGTGATTTTTATAATGATTTAACTTGGTACATGGCAGACACCTATTATCAAATTGTTTATGTTGAAGTAGTATTCAGTGTCGGAAAAGTAAGTGAAGGTTATTAGTCCGCCCTGGACTCCGCGTCCCATAAAAGGGATTTCATTTTTCGCCGAGTCATCTTCGTATGTAGTTATTTTTTTTGTGTAAAATGAAAATCTAGAGCTATCTATGTTTTTCAGGTTTATGTCAAATTTTCGATCGTAGATATATTTTTTCCCTAACGGGCTAGTGATAGTGTAATAAAAGTAAAATTCACCATCGTTTTTATTGATCATAGTGTCGCCATACCCTGTCCATAATTCATGTTCATTTGTTAGATGCACGAAGTTTATCGCGGCATAACATGGCGCATGCGGGGTATCTTTATAATTTAAGAAAAGATACCTTGCGCAAAGCGTTCCAAAAAACAATATGGAAAGAACGGATAAAATTATTAAGGTTTTTTTCCAATGATTAGATAGTTTTCGCATATTGCTTCGCCTGTAGATTCTGGTTTCTCGCATTTTACTAGAAGCTGGGTAAGGGGTTTTCTTACGTAATAATTTACTGATGTAGTTAGAAGTGGTGTATTGAAGACGCTTAACGCAGAATTGATTTGCTCAAATGTTAGTTTTTCGCTAGTTTCTATATTGAGCTTTGTGCGAGGAGGGGCATCCACTTCCTTCCAGTCCTCTAAGTCTGGAGGGTCTAATAGTAACAAATAAAAATATACAATTGGCAGAAGTATCGCTAAAGTTAAAGTGCTAAAAAAAGCAAATGCTCTAAATGGTTTTCTTTCGGTGTTTTCTACAAGTTGGCGGTCTGCTTGTAAGGTTGAAGGTGCGGCTTTGTCAATTGGTAAAGATTGAGTGAGTGTGACTTCAATGCCTGTCTGTGATGCCTGAATTGTTTTTGGTATCAATATTGGTGGTTCAGTAGTCGGCTGAGCCTCTGCATGCGTCTCAGTAATCTGTTCTGAAGGTGGGTCGCTCACTTTGCAGATTAGTGCAAGTCCCCTCCTTGGCATGGTTTTTAACGCGTTTTTAGGTAGTCCTATCTCTACGAAGTGGCTGCGTAGGTCATGCAGTGTCTTGTAATAGCTACTGTCAGATACTACTAATCCTCGACTTCCCCATATACGTCTAATTATTTCTTCTTTTTCAGTATAGCCCTCGATAAGGGTCGACATCATGTCGCCCTCGTTTGCACCTAATTGAACGCTGTTTTCTGAAAATGAAAGAATCATTTTTTTCGCGTCGTAATAGCACTCGAGCTTTTCAATCTCTGAGATGTCTTTGTTCTTTCTCCACATTTAACTTTTCCCCCATAGGCGATCAAAAAACTGTTGAGTCACTTTTGACGCTGGAACCCGGCTGCGAGACACATTTTGACGCCTATCAACCGTCGTTCGCTTAGTAATGCCTTTCTCGGAATGTAAAGTTTCTACTCTTAAATCTGTATTTTCGCCGACAAGTAAGGTTTCAAAGAAGGTTGATAAGGAAAGCTAATGATTTGGGGTGAGGTGTAAGCACAAGTATAGAGGAAGTAAGGGTGAGTAAGGATTTTTTTTTGGGGGATTTCTATAGTTCGTCTCGTTTCAACGACTAACGATGCATCCACTATTCTGATATTTGAGAGGTATATAGTGAAAAGCGCACTAAAGGTTCTTGTTTTGAGTTTTGCTTCTATAGCTTTTTCCGGTGCAAATGCTGCTTCTTTTGTAACGGGTTTAAGTGATGACGACGCTGCCGTTGTTGCTATGGTGACGAAATACCTAGCCGTGGGGACGAGTAGCATTACTTTGGACGAAACATATATTAACTATTTGAACAACATAACTGCAGAGTTGTCGCGTGGCCAGACTACGTCGCTAGAGAAGCTCTATAGGGGTACTCAGGAACGTAATGCAAGCGCTGAAGTTATTAACTCATTGGATGCGGTTGTACAGTGTTTTACTAAAGGTACGCACGAAGGTGGCTGCCAAGGGGGGACAGCTATGAAGGTGGGAGAGGTTTTGAAAGATTTGATGGGGGCTGACGTTCCAGTTGGCAAAACGAAGAGACAAGTAATCAATGAGCTCGCGGATAAGGTGGCGAAGTCGATTCGGCCAAATGGCGTTAGCTCCGATCCTGTTACAGGTGGCGCTGCTAGGCTGAGGGGCACACTTGATGCAATTGGAATGAACACGGAAATAGTCCGTAATAAGGAGTCTGCAGAGAAAAAGATTTCGGCTGTAGATGACAAGGTCGACGTTAATACCACGGCCATTAAGGATAATAAGGAGTCTGCAGAGAAAAAGATTTCGGCTGTAGATGGCAAGGTCGACGTTAATGCCACG
>NZ_JBWKPU010000002.1:191004-216638 GCF_059418405.1 Pseudomonas sp. GW821-FHT09A09 | reverse complement strand
GATGCCACGGCCATTAAGGATAATAAGGAGTCTGCAGAGAAAAAGATTTCGGCTGTAGATGGCAAGGTCGACGTTAATGCCACGGCCATTAAGGATAATAAGGAGTCTGCAGAGAAAAAGATTTCGGCTGTAGATGGCAAGGTCGACGCTAATAAAAAATCCGCTGATCAAGAATTTGAAGCAGTTAATCAAAAGGTAGGCGAAAACAAAAAAGAGTTGGTAGATCATGCAAATCGCCTTGATAAGCATGGCAAAGCTTTGGATAACGTTGTGGAGTTTGCAGATAAGGTTGGCGGAGTTGTAGAGCAGATTGATGTAACGGCGGCAATGAGTTTGAATAATAGTCGTCGTATGGGGGTTGCCGAATCTCGTCTTGATAATGTTGAAAAGCGTATTGGAAGTGCTGAGCGAAAAATTAAACAGATTGATCGTAATGTCAGCGGTTTCATGGCGCAAAGTGCCGCAATGAGCTCGTTGGTAACTCCGATGAGTCCTGGTAAAACTTCAGTAACAGCTGGTTTTGGAACTTCTGGATCTGCTCAAGCTTTTGCTATTGGTGCAGGTCGTCGAATTAACGATACCTGGAGCGTTAAATTTAATGCGGCATATGATAATGTCTCTGAGCAGATTACCGCGGGTGCCGGTGTCGGTTTTGAGTTCTGAGTAAAACAATTAATATGGTTATTTTGTGGTTGCCTGCACTAGTGTTAGATTTTTCAGGAAGTCAGTGTAATCGTGTAGGCACCCGATAAAAGTAATCGGCATGACGTAGAAGGTGGTTTGGTGGCTTTGATGTTATTACGATTAGCTATCACCTGAGGGGAGCTGTCAATGAGCAATGGGAGCAGAGGCTCTGAGTATCTGGTCGATCTCGCTAAAAAGGCCAGTAAAGGGTCAACTTTACACCTTGCTGCTTTGAAGGCTTTGGGCGAAGCTGGGGGGGGCGCTGCACAGGATTATTTAGTCTCCCTAGCTAAGCAAGTGAATAGTGGTTCCACTTTGCACCTAGCAATCCTCGCGGCATTGGGAAAAGCAAGTCGCGACTGAACCTGCACTACCAGTCGTACTATATATGTATAAAGTGGCCCTGAACTTAGGCAGAGTGACGGGCTTTTTTTTCATGTAAATATTTTACCCTCGGCCTCTTAGCCTAACACTAGACGAGCTACGGGCAGATATTTTGTATGCCCATCGTCGTTGGTTCTATTAAGGAGTAAATCCTGTGAATGCTGTTCTCGATCCTCTCACCCGTGATGCGCTCGAACGATTGCTTATCACCGCCCAATATGATACTGAGCAAGGCCGTATAGTCGCTAGCTTTTTATTGAGTTGGTGGGACGCTGAAGCGCACAGCGGATTTGTCCTGATTGAGCTTTGGTGTTTGGATAAGACCATAGCCCAAGCCTGCGCTCAGTTATTTTCCTGGCTAACTGTTAACCCAGTACGACCATGCATACTTGGCTTTAGCTTACCTTTTGAGGCGTTGTCCAGCGCCTGGGAGAACCGTTTGTGAGCGTTGTGTATTTTCAGCGAGGTATTAGTTTGCCTGACCCGGTCTGTACTAAATTAGCTAACCACTTGACACTTTTGGGGCAGGTAACAGATGTTAATGTGTTAGAGATCGTCCAGCAGCGTTCAGTAGGTTTTGTGAAAGGTCTAGATGCGTCGAGTGCACTTACACTGGATACAATTGAGGTGCTTCTTAGTCTGATTGAGGATGCGGCAGCAAAGCGGCGTCAGGAACTGATACCATGAATAGCTAAGAGATTTACTCGGGAACTATGAAAGCCAATGCTCGCCATTGATCGGCACGATAATCACTGTTGTCGAGAGCTCCGTTGACCTACCTTATTGTTTTACAGATTTTTGGCATTTTTCACTTGGTATTCTGGCGGGGCAAAGGGGAGCGTGGTGTCCAATCCATTATTGCGGTATATCATGTGCCTCTATAAAAGCGGTTAACTAGTTTAGGTTGAGATAGGGTTGGCGTATGAAAAAAATACTGCGGGGAAGAAAGCAGGTTGCAGTAGTGAAGTCGGCTTTAATTGCATTGGCCATTTTCGGTATGGGACTGCTCGTCATCTATTGGCAGTCAACGTACACTCTTAATAAAAATTCTAAAATTGCGGTGGTGGAAGCGATTAGGCAGATAGACGTAATGCTTGAAAATGCAAAAATTGCTGCAGAGAAAAATTTGCAAATTTCAAATTTACCCTGCGTTGATGCTGCGGCGCGTATGAGGTCTGTAGTCGCCGCTGTTCCTTTTGTTCGATCCGCAAGTTTGGCGAAAAATGACAATATAGATTGCACTTCATTATTTGGCGATGGCTATGTAGAACACATTGAGTCAGGCGATTATCATGGCGGGTTAAAACTTATTGGAGGTAATGGCGTTTCATTGGACCGAGCTGTTCTAGTTTACCGATCCCAAAATGGCGATAGTAGTTCTTTGGTGGGGGTGGATGGACAATATCTAAAAGATGCGTTGTATCTCATAGCTCCTGAGTCTCATTTAGCTATCCAGGTGGGGAGTAGCTGGATGACAGCGGATGGTATTGTTCATTCCGAGCCCTTCCTAAATTTGCCTGTGGCTCAAAGCCGCCTATCTTCAAGCCAGTTTGATATCACCGCATATAACGGATATCCGCGTGGACATATCTGGCGTGACGCGGTGGATGGTTATTTTGCACTGATTGTTTTAGTTGCCCTACTTGGAGCGGGGGGAGGGCTGACGGCCTATTGGCTCTTGGGACGAGTTTTAGCACCTAGCGGCGAGTTGAAGCGCGCTCTAGAGGCCAACGAATTCATTCCCTTTGTCCAACCACTAGTGTCAGCCGAAAATCTCCAGTGGACTGCTGTTGAGGTGCTGATGAGGTGGCAGCACCCTACTGAAGGTTTGATTCGGCCCGACCATTTTATTCCGCTAGCGGAGAGTTGTGGGCTGATTGTGCCGATGACACGGTCGTTGATGAGGCAGACCGCGTTCGAGTTTTCCAAAGCAGCAAAAATTTTGCCGGAAAATTTCCACATCAGCTTCAACGTTTGTACCGCTCATTTTAAAGATATGAAGTTGGTTGATGACTGTCGCGAGTTTCTGGCGGCGTTTGAGCCGGGCCGTGTAGTACTAATATTGGAACTGACTGAAAGAGAGCTTATTCAGTCGAATGAGACAGTCGTCAGTGTTCTGAATGTCCTGCATGAAATGGGGGTGAAAATTGCACTTGATGATTTCGGTACAGGCCACTCCAGTTTGTCGTATCTCCAAGAATTTAAGGTTGACTACTTAAAGATTGACAAATCATTTGTATCAATGATTGGTGTCGAAGCGCTCTCAGTGCATATTCTTGATTCAATCATAGAGTTGGGGTTGAAACTAGGCTTAACTGTGGTTGCAGAGGGGGTCGAAACTTCGGAGCAATCATCTTACTTGTCCGATAAGGGGGTGCAATATCTTCAAGGTTACTTGTTTGCCAAGCCAATGAAAATTGATGATTTTCTCAATAGCTCATCGTTGAGGCAGCTAGAGATTCCGTGGAGGTAGAAGCCTGGTTTTATTGGATTTGATGCGCCATTCTCCCCTTGCCGGATGCAGACCTTATCCGATTATGGTTGAGTAAGATTGGGTAATACTGATTAGAACAGTACGTAAAGATTTTCCGCAAGGGAGAAGGGTACTGTGGATGGCAATCAATGCCATGTGGTTAGTTTCTTATGTATTTCGTTACTCTAATTGAAGTGCGAAAAGTGTTATTAGATTTTTCGAATGTCTCTACGTCACAAAGTAATTTTGACCGAGGAGCACCAAAACTTCAGTCACCACACCACTGCAAATGGAGCGGGAGCATGAAGAACGATGCGCTAAATAGTTATCTTGAGGTGTCGGATTTTTTATTTGAGGCATTAGAGTGTCGGTTGATTGACGTGTCGGTTTGACTTTGGATATTGGGTTAACTATTAGTTGGAGTAGGGTGTCTGTATGCTTAAGATTTTTTTTTGTGGGGCATTAGTTTTTTGGTTCTGGTGCGATTTTTCTGTTGCGGGGAATGTAACTGGCTGTAAGCATCGGGTTGAAGAAGTAAGTTTTGAAAGCGAGCAGGCAAAGAAATATGAAGATTTGAATAAATGGCTAGGTCTAGAGTCAGCGATTTCTCGAGCTCACCAATGTTGTTATGATCTTAATCGGTACCAGCAAGAGCAGGCAATATCCCGAACGACGAACGATATTCTCCGAATAAAAGCGCAGTTTAAGGCTGCGATCGAATCCGGATCCCCTCAAAAAGTTGAAAGATATAAGAGGAAATTAGACAGGGCTCGGGAGAGGTTAGATCGTATTGCGCAAGAATGAATTAATTTGCACTTGTTTGTTGTGTTAAGTAGAGGGTTGCTATGAGGGTGTATGTGCTGTTAAGTATTATTTTGGTTTTGTCATTTATATCTGGTTGTACAGTAGGCACTTGGGTAAGCTTGGCAGGTGGTATAATGCAGGGGCATGACGATTATAATAAAGCTCAGCGCGACGCACGACTGAAGAAAGCTAATATTGCTGCTGAGCGTGTTAAAAGATAGTGTTTGGACTGAAGATCCTGAAGATATTTATTAGCAAGCTTAAATCAAAAGTAATTAGAGGAGACCCGATTGCGAGTCTCCTTATTGAATCCGTTAGTCGATTGGACAGACGTGATCATTGCGCAGCCACCCCGCGGTGCGCGCTAGGCACGGGTGAGAGATCTGTCAATGATCTGCATTTCTATGCTTTAGTTTGGCTAGCCCCTGCCAAATGCGCCGGCGTTCTCTCCGATTGCCCACAAGGCGCCCCGAACGTTTTCTCCAGTCTCGTTCAAGCCTTTCTTTTCAGTATGAAGCCTCAGCTCCATCAAGGCAGCCTCCAGGCCATCTGATTTTCGTACATCCGTTTCAGCACATCCGGTAGCCTGTATTCGTCTGACATGGTGACGACTCCTTTCGTAAAAAATTACAGCGATAGCTACGGTGGTGCCGTTGTCAGGCAGCAATTGAGCCTTGCTTAGAAATTGCTACACCGTTAAGGGATTTCAGTGAGATAGCCCATTAGCCGGGTATTGTGTGGGCTAATGCAACCAATCCATCATAGGTGCAACGCTAAAGCGGCGAGAGAGTGGCGCAATTTGTAGAGACATGGGCGATCTGAGTCAACGAGGCGAATGGCGCGCAGTTTATCAGGGATGCCTCTTGGGTGTGGCAGAGGCGTTTGCTGCGTTTCTCGCCGTGCTGTGCCGGATATTTGTTTTGCGTGAACATTGGAGGCAGTCCCCGATCCCCATTCACCTCGAATAAGCAGTTCGCCGTGGCAAGCTATGTTCAGCGCGAATGCTATTTTCACTGAACTTCTTGCTCGCCGAATCACCAATGCCCGTCGCCCGGGTTTCTTCCTTGATGTTGCTGCCTCCCAGGTAAGTGCCGCGCAGAATGCGATAGGCGTGTACTAGTTCGTGGGCCAGGCCAATGAAGCTCGTCGAGCTGTCTTCATAGCTCATTCCGGTTGGAACGCCTTGGGCGTCCAGTGCCAGGCTGGAATACGGGTTCCATGTCACTTCGACACTGGTGCCGGGCCCTTTGAAAATCCACTTTTTCAAGGCGTCGGTTGCATTGCCGACGGAGGCGCAAGTGTTCGGCGTCGTCGAGTAATCGCTGGCGATAGCGACGATCTTGATGGTTTTACCCGTACTGGGGCCGCAAAGCTCATTGATTTCCTTGAGCAGGTCGCGCCCGGTGTTTCTCGACTCGATCCTTTGCAGCGCCGTGATCAGGTTGTTCATGAATTCAAGGCTGGCTGATTCCAGGGTGATGTTGGGGAAGGCGCTGTAGTTTTGGATCATCACCTGTGTTCCTTATGATCTTGAAATGACTAGGAACACAACACGCAGTCGCAGACCTTTATTCCATGGCGTTTGGGCTGGGTAAGTCCCGACGCGCCACGAAGGGGCAACCTGAACCCACCCTGTCTCCCCGCAAAGTTTCATCATCCCCCACGCTTTCGAGGTCTACGATCCTCTTCAAGAGAGGACCTCCGCGCCTCCTGTCCATAGGGAACTGAAAACATGATCTCGAACCTCGTCAAAGTGGTGATGGTCGCTGGTGCGTTGCTGTTGAGTGCTTGTTCGTCGGGATCGTCGGGCGGGAGCAGTGACCCTTGTTTTTCGGGGGGATGCCAGGCGTTTGGTGATCACAGCCCTAGCAAAGCGGCCAAGATGAGTTTTGGAGGTGGCAGTGAGTTGGGGAGCAGTTTTGGGGAGTATGGGGCGGGGTTGATGCATGATGATTGATAGGGCATAGGGCTGCTTCGCAGCCCAGCGCGGGGCGAGCCCGCTCACTACAGGGATGGGTGTTCGGTTTAGGCTTGGACGTGAGCTGAGCCCAGGATCAGGCGCAGACCCAGCGCCCCCATGACCAGGCCGGCGGTGCGGTCAAACCAGTGCTTTGACCGCAGGTACGCTGCGCGAGGCCGTTCCGACGAGAACGCCAGCGCGACAACGGTGTACCAACCGGCCTCAATCGCAAAGATTGCCGGCAGCAGCACGGCAAACGTCCAGACCGGGGCGTGCGCCGGCAAGAACGCCGCGAAGATACTGCCGTACACAATCGCCGCTTTCGGATTGCTCAGTTGCGTCACCGCCGCCAGCGTGAAGGATTTGCGAGCGCTTTGTGGCCGGCCATCGGCCGTGGTGGGCACGACGATCGGGCTTTTCGCCGAGCGCCACAGTTGCACGGCCAGCCAGACCAGGTAGGCGCCGCCGAGTATTTTCAGGATCACGTAGAGCCATTCAACTTTGGCCAGCAGCGTTTGCAGGCCGAACAGGCCGAGCCCGCCGTACACCACGCCGCCGACGCCCATGCCCATGGCCGCCGCGAGTGCGTCGCGCCGCGAAAGGGCGATGGCGGTGCGGGTCACGAAGACGAAACTTGGGCCGGGGCTGGCGGCGCCGATGGCAATGGCGCCGAGGATGCTTAGTAAGGGGAGAGTGATGTCCATGGGACCCTTCGTTTTTTGTTGGGTTGTTTGAATCAACATAACAATTCAGGGCCCGCTTTTATTCCGTTCAGTGCCCGCCTTTCATGCGCCTTGCAATCAGGTAGAGGCCGAGCCCGATCAGCGCAGTCACCGCACCAATGTAACCCGTGCTGGTCCAGCCATACCCGGCTGTAATCGCCATCCCGCCCAACCACGGCCCCAGCGCGTTCGCCAGGTTGAACGCCGCATGGTTCGACGCCGCCGCCAAGCTTGGCGCTTCATGGGCGATGTCCATCAAGCGGATTTGCAGCGGCGCCGCCATGGCGATCATGGTGCCGACCAGGCCGATGCCCAGCAGCACGCTCCACAGCGAGCTGGCGGCGAAGGTGAAGAAGATCAGCACGGCCATCGACCACACCATGATCCAGCCCACCGCGCGAAATTGCAGGCGATCAAACAGCTTGCCGCCCGCGATGTTGCCGATGATGCCGCCCACGCCAAAGGCGGCGAGGCCGAAGGGAATCCACTGCGGCGAGACTTTGGTCACTTCAAGCATGGTCGGCGCCAGGTAGCTGAATACGCAGAACATCCCGGCAAAGCCAATCGCGCCGATGGACAGCGCCATCCACACCTGCGGTTTGGTGAAGGCGCGCAGCTCCTTGCGCGGGTCGCTGCGTTGTTCGTCGTGGCGGTGGGGTACGAATTGCCAGACCAGCGCAATGGTGCACAGGGCTATCACGCTGACCAACGCAAACGCCGAGCGCCAGCCCAGGTGCTGGCCGAGGAAGGTGGCGATGGGGTTGCCGAGCAGCATGGCCAGGGTCAGGCCCATCATCACGCGGGCTACGGCGCCGGCGCGTTTGTCGTTGGGCACCATGCTCGAGGCCACCACCGCAGCAATCCCGAAATAGGCGCCGTGGGGCAGGCCGCTGATGAAGCGGAAGGCCACCAGTGAGCCGAAGGTCGGGGTAAATGCCGTGGCCAGGTTGCCCAGGGCATAGAGGCCCATCAGCAACAGCAGCATATGTTTGCGCAGCAATTTGGCGCCGAGGATGGCCAGCAGCGGCGCGCCGACCATCACGCCCAGGGCGTAGGCGCTGATGGCGTGGCCGACTTGCGGTTCGCTCAAGCCCAGGTTCTGCGCGATGTCGGGCATCAAGCCCATGATGGCGAATTCGCCGGTGCCGATCGCAAAGGCGCCCACGGCCATGGCCGCTTCCATTTTGGCGGCGCTGCGCGCGGGCAGCACGTGCCCGGGTGTTTGCTGGATAGTCATGGGTAACTCTATGTGGATGGAACGCACGAAGGAGAGCCGCCGATGCTACGCAACAGGCGGCGAAGGTGTCTAGAACAGCCTTTTGCGTGAGAGTTCCAGGCCTGTGACCCCAGGTCGCGCCTGTCGGGCTTGACACTGGCGCGTTAAAACCCGCGATTTAGAGCTGTCAATTGGCCAAACGGCGCATAAAGGCCATCTGCCGTGATATTCTGCGCGCCGTCTTGGTCTAGTCTTTCCCTGGTGCGTACATCCGTATACGTCCCAGCGATTGGCTGTCGCCCAGGTAGCTGAAGCCAATAATGATAAGAAGTCAGCGCAGAAGGGACATAAAAGTGAGGTCGACACGTCGGCCTTGTGTGCCCACCCTGCGGTCTCCTCGTGAATGTGCAAACCCCGCGGTGCGTTGCCTGGCGCACCGTGATGGAGGGCTGCCCATGATCAGGGGCGGTGGGGCGGATGGCGTTTTATCATAGGTGCTACAGATGTTTAAAAAACTGAACACTGCCCTGCTGGGGCTGGCTTTGTCGGTGGGGATCACGTCCGTTCACGCGGAAGAGGCAAAGAAAGTCGATGTGCTGCTGATCGGCGGCGGCATCATGAGTGCAACCCTGGGTGTATGGCTCAACGAGCTGCAGCCGGACTGGTCGATGGAAATGGTCGAGCGCCTCGACGGCGTGGCCGAAGAAAGCTCCAACGGCTGGAACAACGCCGGTACCGGTCACTCGGCCCTGGCTGAACTGAACTACACCCCGGAAGACAAGAACGGCAACGTTGAGATCCCCAAAGCGGTCGAGATCAACGAAGCGTTCCAGATCTCCCGTCAGTTCTGGTCCTGGCAGGTCCAGCAGGGCGTGCTGAAGAACCCGCGTTCGTTCATCAACTCCACTCCGCACATGAGCTTTGTGTGGGGCGATGACAACATCAAGTTCCTGAAAAAGCGCTACGAAGCCCTGCAAGCGAGCCCGCTGTTCGCTGGCATGCAGTACTCCGAAGACCCGGCTGTGATCAAGAAGTGGGTTCCGCTGATGATGGAAGGGCGTGACCCGAACCAGAAAATCGCGGCCACCTGGACCCCGATCGGCACCGACGTGAACTTCGGCGAGATCACCCGCCAGTTCGTCGCTCACCTGCAAACCACACCGAAGTTTGACCTGAAACTGTCGAGCGAAGTGCAGGACATCACCAAGAACGCCGACGGTTCGTGGCGTGTAAGCTACAAAAACCTGAAAGACGGCACCAAGACCGAAACCGACGCCAAGTTCGTGTTCATCGGCGCGGGCGGCGGTGCACTGCACCTGCTGCAAAAATCCGGCATCCCTGAAGCCCGTGAATACGCTGGCTTCCCGGTAGGCGGCTCGTTCCTGGTCACCGATAATCCGGCCATCGCCGAGCAACACCTGGCCAAGGCCTACGGTAAAGCTTCGGTTGGCGCGCCACCGATGTCGGTTCCACACCTGGACACCCGCGTGCTGGATGGCAAGCGCGTGATTCTGTTTGGCCCATTCGCGACCTTCTCGACCAAGTTCCTGAAAGAAGGCTCGTACCTGGACCTGCTGACCAGCACCACCACCCACAACATCTGGCCAATGACCAAAGTCGGTATTCGTGAATACCCACTGGTCGAGTACCTGGCTGGCCAACTGATGCTGTCGGATGACGACCGCTACAACGCCCTGAAAGAGTACTTCCCGAACGCCAAGAAAGAAGACTGGCGCCTGTGGCAAGCCGGTCAGCGCGTGCAGATCATCAAGCGTGACGAAGAGCAGGGCGGCGTCCTGAAACTCGGCACCGAAGTGGTCAGCTCCGCCGACAACACCATCGCCGGCCTGTTGGGTGCATCGCCAGGCGCGTCCACCGCGGCTCCGATCATGCTGACCGTGTTGCAAAAGGTCTTCAAGGACAAGGTCGCGACCCCTGAGTGGCAGGCCAAGCTGCACCAGATCGTACCGAGCTACGGCACCAAGCTGAACGACAGCCCTGAAGCGGTTGCCAAGGAATGGGCCTACACGGCTGGCGTCCTGCAACTGACTCCACCGCCTGCGATCCCGCAACTGGCTGCACCCAAGGCCACCGAGGCTGCCAAGCCTGCGGCAGAGCCAAGCAAGCCGGCGTCTGACCTGGCGCTGTAAGCCAAGCCCGATGCAAAAAAGCCCGCTGAACCGGTAACGGTCAGCGGGCTTTTTATTGTAGTGAGCGGGCTTGCCCCGCGCCGCGGCGTATCAGCCAACCACGATGCAAATGACCCAGCGCAGCGCGGGGCAAGCCCGCTCACTACATCCGGAGGGTTTGAGGCATTTGCTGTTCAGCCCACCGACAGACACCACCTGTTAAAAAGAACCCAGGGCCAAGCAGGAGCGAGGCTGCAGCAAAGGGGGCATTTTCAGTGTGTTTGTTGGGCGAGTACGCCCGAGGGTTTTTGTATGTTGCTACGTTATGCAGCAATGGCCGCGGTCGTCGTCGCGGCGTCCGGGTGTGTGCAGGAACGGGTCGTGCACGAGCGTGGGCCGGTCCAGCGTGAATATGTCGAAGTGGTGGCGCCGCAACCGCCACCGGTGCAGGTGATCGAAGTCGAGCCCGCAGCCCGTTACGGCTACGTGTGGTCCCGTGGCTACTGGCGCTGGGAAGGCGGGCGTTATGTGGCGGTGCACGGCCACTGGGAAGCCGTGCGCGAGGGCTATCACTATGTGCACCCTCACTGGGTACAACGTAACGATGGTTACCACTGGCAGGGTGGTGGCTGGGTACGTTGAGGCCTAGATCGGCTTCTGGGTACCGAGCAATCGCACCTCACGCAACAGCGCGGCACCGAGTTGATCGGTGCCCAGCTCCTTGTAGCCCACGGCCTTGATGTCACCGTTTTCTTCCGCCTGGATGATGATCACCGGCGTCTCTTTGCCGGTGGCTTCGTCAACATGCAGGGCGTACTGCGGAATATCCAGCTTGATCGGCGTACCCGCAGCCTTGCCTTTTACATTGATCAAGAACGCCGCACAGCCGGTATCCACATCCGTACTGGTGGCAGAGCGCCCGCTGACGAAACAGGTTGTCGGCAGGTCGGGCCAGGTGATGGCTTCGGCGTTGGCAAAGGCCGACGCCATGCTCAAGGTAGCGAGAAGGAGCATGCGCACGGTGAGTGTGTCTCTTGATCACGGTTGAACGCGATTTTTACCAAAGGCTGAAGCGCCTAGCAATGCTGTGGCTCAGGTCAACGGTTTCATTCCCGTGGCCTTGGCGGCGTTGAGGTCGAACGTGGCCGTGTATTTGCAGCCGGCCGAATGAGCGCAACGCTCGATCAGGCAGTCGGCAAAATCGGCCTTGTTGGCTGAAAAGCGCCGCAGGGCCTGCCAGATGATCTCGGCATGCTCGATGGTCAGCTCACGGGTGCGCAGCAGCGTTTCCAGCACCGCCACCACTTCACTTTTGGTCGACTGGTAGCAGCTTTGTAAAACCCACACCAACTCAACCACCGACACCAGGCTGACAAAACCTGGCGACAGTGTGGTGAGCGATTCGATCAGCTCGGATGCCTTGGGGGATTGAACGGGATCATCCTGGGTGACATAGCGCACCAGCACGTTGGTATCCAGGCCGATCATCCCGCTTTTGCTCCTTGCGATGCTATCGCGAGATTCATGTCCTCGATCGACACGGCCTTGACGGGTTTGCGGATAAGGCCCTTGAGGTCTTGCACGGTTTTGCTCGCCGAGATGATCGAGAACTTGCCGTCCTCCATTTCGACGAACTCGACGCGGTCGCCTGTTTCCAGGCCCAGGGCGGTCCTTACCTGGACCGGAATAGTGATTTGCCCTTTTGAAGTCAGTGTGGCGGTTGCCATATTAAAAATCTCCATCGCAATGCGCCTTACCTTAGGGTAAGGAATAGTGAAGGACAAGATCCGTTGGTCCATAGGTCGCTCTTCTGGTGTGGGTGAGTGGGAACAGGTAAAACGTTAGCCCGACTCATCCCATCGGCACGCCTCAAAACGACTGTAAAGAGATACAACATATGACCGATCGCCAGCTCATCATCCCCACCGCCATGTACCCCATCGTCGAACGCGCCGGCTACGTGCCGGCGGTCAAGGTCGGCAAAACCCTTTACTGCGCGGGGCAGGTTGGGCGCACGCCACAATTGGCTGTCATCGAAGACCCCGAGGCGCAATTCATCGCCGCCTGGGAGAATCTGCGGAGCGTATTGGAGGAGGGGGGATGCAGTTTCGATGACGTGGTGGACATGACCACTTATCACGTCAACATGAGCCAGCACATGGCGGTTTTTCGCGAGGTGAAAAACCGCCTATTCCCACGCGGGCATTGCGCCTGGACCACGATCGGGGTGTCGGAACTCGCACACCCCGGCCTGCTGGTGGAAATCAAATGTGTGGCGGTGCAGCGCTAGTTACTGCACCACGCGATAGCACGGCACATACGCCGCGCCGCCCGGCAACTTCATGCGGTGCTGGGCGACGAACGCCTGCAGCAGTTCGTCCAGTGGTTTCATGATGGCCGGGTCGCCGTGGATTTCATACGGGCCGTGCTTTTCGATCAGGCGAATGCCCTTGTCCTTGACGTTGCCCGCCACAATCCCCGAGAACGCGCGGCGCAGGTTGGCCGCCAGTTCGTGGGGGGGCAGCGCATGGCTCAGTTGCAGGCTGGCCATGTTGGCGTGGGTCGGGTCGAACGGGCGCTGGAAGCCCTCGTCGATCTTCAGCAGCCAGTTGAAGTGGAACGCGTCGTTGCGCTCGCGGCGGAACTGCTTCACCGCCTTGAGGCCGGCCGTCATCTGGCGGGCCACTTCGGCCGGGTCGTCGATGATGATCTGGTAGTGGGCTTGCGCCGCTTCGCCCAGGGTGGCGCCGACAAACGCGTGCAACTGCTGCAGGTAAGGCGCGGCGTGCTTTGGCCCGGTGAGGATGACCGGGAACGGCAGGCCTTTGTTGTCCGGGTGCATCAGGATGCCCAGCAGGTACAGGAACTCTTCGGCCGTGCCCGCGCCACCCGGGAAGATGATGATGCCGTGGCCGACGCGCACGAAGGCTTCCAGGCGTTTTTCGATATCCGGCAAAATCACCAGCTCGTTGACGATCGGGTTCGGCGCTTCGGCGGCGATGATGCCCGGCTCAGTCAGGCCCAGGTAACGGCCGCCGGTAATGCGTTGTTTCGCGTGGGAAATGGTCGCGCCTTTCATCGGACCTTTCATCACGCCAGGGCCACAGCCGGTGCACACGTCGAGGCTGCGCAGGCCCAGTTCGTGGCCGACTTTCTTGGTGTATTTGTATTCTTCGGTATTGATCGAGTGCCCGCCCCAGCACACCACGATCTTCGGCTCGACACCCGGGCGCAGCGTGCGGGCGTTGCGCAGCAGGTGGAACACGTAATCAGTGATGCCCTGGGAATTGCTCAGGTCGATGCGCTGGCTGTCGAGTTCGTTCTCGGTGTAGACGATGTCGCGCAGGGCACTGAACAGCATCTCACGGGTGCTGGCGATCATTTCGCCATCGACGAACGCATCGGCCGGGGCGTTCAGCAGTTCCAGGCGCACGCCGCGATCCTGCTGGTGGATGCGCACTTCAAAGTCCTGATAGGCGTCGAGGATGGTCTTAGCGTTGTCGATATGCGCGCCGGTGTTGAGGATGGCCAGGGCGCACTGGCGGAAGAGGGTGTAGATACTGCCGGTGCCGGCTTCACTCAGTTGCTGCACTTCACGTTGGGACAGGGTTTCGAGGCTGCCCTTGGGGCTGACGGAGGCATTGATGACTTGACGTTGGGGCATTCTGATTCCTTGAAAGCACAGCCACCGCGCCCTGTTGAAGCGCGATGACTTGAGAATGGTGGGCGCCGAATACGGACGCACGAGACGATTTTTTACCCCAGGCGTTACGCCGAGTGCAAACACCGTCCAGCACCATCATGCCGCAGAACTTACTGAATCAGCTTCCAGTTTTTGTAGAAAACCCGACGCAGGGTAAAGACAAGCCCGGCAAAGCCCGCGATCACGGCGTTGAGCACCGACGGCAGCAGGGTCGGTCGCACAATATCAATGAACAGGCAGTAACGTTTTGCGTCGTTCTTGTTGAAGGACGCATGCATCAACGTGTCATCGAAGATAAACAGTGGGTCGTCGTGCCAGTAATGCTTGTGCTTGCCTACCTGGATGTAGACGCCCTCGTGGTGAGGGGCCGGCGCCATGTTGTAGAGCACGCGGAACATCATGCGCAGCGGGCCGAAGTGGAAGGACGTCGAGCGGTTTTCGTTGAACACCGAAACACCGATGGTCTTCACGAACGGCAGTTTCTTGCGCAGTTGCGGGATATCCAGGCTGGTTTCGATCGGGCGACCGTACCATTGGAAAAACAGCATGCCGCGTTTTTTCTCGGCCATGCGCTCGTCCAGATAGCCGATGATTTCATCCTTGCGGGCCATGGCGTCGTCGATCACTTGCTGCAGGTCTTCGCGCCAGGCAGGCGGCAGATCGCGCATCGTGTAAACATGGCGGTTGCGTTGGCTCAGCAGGTCGAACAGGGTGTTGAACGGCGCCAGCAGCCAGGTGTTGCGGCCACTGCCGATGAAATATTTCTTGATCGTGTCAGCGTCATACAGACCATTGCGCAGGAAATCGTAAACGCCGCAGAACACCACCAGCAGCAGAAACACCAGGGTGGTCCGCGGGAAGCAGTAGATGAACAGCAGAACACCGAGCGCCCAGGCGACGGAGATCAGCTTCTTGCGAACAGCACTTTTACTCATGAAACGTGGCTCCGGACATGAAACATAGCGAAACAATGTAGTCATGATAGGGGGTTATGACCCCGACGGGCGTTTTAAATATTGCGAAATTGTGAAGGCCCGACACAGTTTTTAACCCTTGCGACGGCCGATCCCGCGTTTTTGGGATTGGATTTTGTAAACAGAAGATTTGCGACTATCGTGACGCTTCGGTTTTTCGGACGTCATAGACCCGTACGAATGAAGTTGAATGGCCACCACTGGCCGTCGACCCCTTGGAAGAGGCAGAAATTTTATGATCATCAAACCGCGGGTTCGTGGCTTTATCTGTGTGACCGCTCACCCTGTTGGCTGTGAAGCGAACGTCAAGGAACAGATCGACTACGTGACCCAACACGGCGCCATCGAAGGCGGCCCGAAGAAGGTGCTGGTCCTCGGCGCTTCCACCGGCTACGGCCTGGCCGCGCGCATCAGTGCTGCGTTTGGCTGCGGCGCCGACACCCTGGGCGTGTTTTTTGAGAAAGAAGGCGAAGAAGGCAAGCTGAGCTCCGCCGGCTGGTACAACAGCGCCGCGTTCGAGAAGTTCGCCGTTGAAAAAGGCCTGTACGCCAAGAGCATCAATGGCGACGCGTTCTCCGACGAGATCAAGCGCCTGACCATCGAAACCATCAAGAAAGACCTGGGCAAGATCGACCTGGTGGTCTACAGCCTGGCCGCGCCACGCCGTACCGACCCGCAAGGCGTGGTGCACAACTCCACCCTCAAGCCGATCGGCAAGGCCGTAACCCTGCGCGGGATCAACACCGACAAGGGTGTGGTGGTCGACACCACCCTGGAGCCTGCGACCCAGGAAGAAATCGACGGCACCGTCAAAGTGATGGGCGGCGAAGACTGGCAGCTGTGGATCGACGCCCTGCGTGACGCTGACGTGTTGGCCGAAGGCGCCAAGACCACCGCGTTCACCTACCTTGGCGAGAAGCTGACCCAGGACATCTACTGGAACGGCTCCATCGGCGAAGCCAAGAAAGACCTGGACAAGAAAGTCCTGACCCTGCGCGACAACCTCGCCGCTCTCAAAGGCGATGCCCGTGTGTCGGTGCTCAAGGCCGTTGTGACCCAAGCCAGCTCGGCGATCCCGATCATGCCGCTGTACCTGTCGCTGCTGTTCAAAGTGATGAAAGAGCAGGGCACTCACGAAGGTTGCATCGAGCAGGTCTACGGCCTGTTCAAGGACAGCCTGTACGGCAAAGCGCCGAAACTCGATGCCGACGGCCGCCTGCGTGCCGACCTGGCTGAGCTTGAGCCGAAAGTCCAGAACGCCGTGGCTGCACTGTGGAACCAGGTGACCGACGACAACGTCAACGAGATCAGCGATTTTGCCGGCTACAAGGCAGAGTTCCTGCGCCTGTTCGGCTTTGAAATCGACGGCGTGGACTACGACGCCGACGTGAACCCGACCGTGAAGATCAATGGCCTGATCCAAGCCTGATCACCGTGTAGGAGCCGGCTTGCCGGCGATCGCATCACCGCGGTGTTTCAGTCACACCGCAGTGATGCCATCGCCGGCAAGCCGGCTCCTACAGTTCAGAGATTTCCCGCGCGTTCTCGCGCTCCTATCCTCCCTTACAATCTGGCAGACTCCTTTGGCTATCAAGCCACGCCAACGGAGGATCTGATGACGATTCGTGCAGTAGTTTTTGATTTCGGCGGTGTTCTGTTCGACTGGAGCCCGCAGCACCTCTACCGCAAGCTGATTGCCGATGACCACGAACGGCAATGGTTCCTCGATACCATCTGCACACAGGACTGGAACACCGAGCAGGATGCCGGCCGCACCTTGGCCGAAGGCACTCGCCGCCTGATCGAGCAGTATCCCCAACACCAAACGTTGATCCAGTCCTACTACGACCGCTGGCACGAAATGCTGCGCGGGCCTTTGCCGGACGGTGTGGCGATCCTCGAGGCGCTCCACGAGGCCGGCATGCCGTTGTTCGGGCTCACCAACTGGTCAGCCGAAACCTTCCCGTACGCCCGGGCCAACTACCCGTTCCTGCAGCGCTTTCGAGACATCGTGGTGTCCGGCGAATTGAAGCTGATCAAACCCGATCCGGCGATCTATCACGCCAGCCTCAGCCAAGTGCGCGCCCATCTGCCGGATATCCAGGCCAGTGAGGTGGTGTTTATCGACGATGTGGCGGGCAATATCGAGGCCGCCGTCGCACTCGGTTGGCAGGGGATTCACCATGTGTCGGCCGAGCGCACAGCGGCACGCTTGCGTGAGTTGGGCGTAGGTTTCTAGCGCGCCCACTGCTCCATCGCGAAGTCCACGAACGCCCGCAGCTTGGGCAGGCGATGACGGTCCTGGCGATACAGCAGGTGCATGGGGCGGCTGGGCAATTTATAGGTGGTCAACAAGGCCACCAGCTTGCCGCTCTCCAGGTCCGGGTGTACCAGGGCATCGGCCAGCATGATGATGCCCATGCCGTTCACGGCCGCCTGGCGCAAACCTTGTGAGCTATTAATGGTCAACGAGCCGGACACCGGAATTTCCACCTCGCCGCCGTCATTGCTCATGCGCCACAGTTTGCCGGTGTCGCGCCAGTTGTCGTTCGCGGGGTAGGCGAACGCCAGGCAGTCGTGCTGTTGCAGGTCATCAGGTGTCTGCGGCGTGCCGCGTCGCGCCAGGTATTCAGGTGAGGCGCAGAGGGTGAGGGTGTAGTCCTGCATGGGCCGGGCGATCAGGCTGGAGCTTTCCAGTTCGCCGAGGCGGATCGCCACGTCAAAGCCGCTGTCGACCAGGTCCATCCGCTCGTTGCTCAGCACGACGTACAGGTTGATAAGCGGGTAGCGTTTGGAAAATTCGCTCAAGGCTGGCACAAGGCGTTCGGTGCCGAATACCGGGGGCGCGGTGATACGCAGGTCGCCCTTGGGGGTTTCGCTGTGGATCTGTTCGGCCAGCAGCTCAGAGTCGGCCACCAGCCCCAGTACTTCCAGGCAGCGCTGATAGTACTCCCCGCCAAACTCGGTGAGGCTCTGCTTGCGGGTGGTGCGCTTGAGCAGGCTGACCCCCAGCCGTTGCTCCAGCGCACGCAGATGGTTGCCGACCATGGTGGTCGACATCCCGCACTCTTGCGCGGCGGCGGTCATGCTGCCGGTCTCCACCACCTTTACGTACACCGTCATCGCTTGGAACAGATCCATTATCAAGCCCAGCTTTAAAGTCATTGCAGGTTTGCGCAGTTTATCCAGTTCGGGTGGCTAACGATACTGGGTGCACTGACACACTGCCTTGGAGTTTGACGCCATGACCGTCGCCTGCCTGATGACCACCTATCAACCTTCGCCTTTGAGTTTCACCCGTGGCCTGGGCACGCGTTTGTGGGACCAGCAGGGCCGCGAATACCTGGATGCCGTGGCCGGCGTGGCCGTGACCAACGTCGGGCATTCCCACCCCAAGCTGGTGGCGGCCATCAGTGAGCAGGCCGGCTTGCTGTTGCACACGTCCAACCTCTACAGCATCGACTGGCAGCAACGGCTGGCCGAGCGCCTGACCGGCTTGTCGGGCCTGGACCAGGCGTTTTTCAACAACTCCGGGGCCGAGGCGAATGAGACGGCGCTGAAACTCGCGCGGTTGCACGGCTGGAAAAAGGACATCGAAGAACCGTTGGTGGTGGTGATGGCGAACGCCTTCCACGGGCGCACCCTCGGCACCATGGCCGCCAGCGATGGTCCCTCGGTGCGCCTGGGTTTTCAGCGCCTGCCGGGGGATTTCCTCAAGATCGGCTTTGGCGACCTGGCCGCGCTGGATGCAATCACCCAGCAGTACGGTGCGCGCATT
Source organism: Pseudomonas sp. GW821-FHT09A09 (assembly GCF_059418405.1). NCBI lineage: Bacteria > Pseudomonadati > Pseudomonadota > Gammaproteobacteria > Pseudomonadales > Pseudomonadaceae > Pseudomonas > Pseudomonas sp. GW821-FHT09A09. The sequence continues at coordinate 197,811 of NZ_JBWKPU010000002.1, read as the reverse complement.
GCGGCAGTGCTGCTGGAGCCGATCCAGGGCGAAAGCGGCGTGCTGCCTGCGCCACCTGGCTATCTCAAGGCTCTGCGTGATCACTGCACGCGCCACGGCTGGTTGATGATGCTCGACGAAATCCAGACCGGTATCGGCCGCACCGGCGCCTGGTTTGCATTCCAGCACGAGGGCATTGTCCCGGACGTCATGACCCTGGCCAAAGGCCTCGGCAACGGTGTGCCGATCGGCGCCTGCTTGGCGCGTGCGTCGGTGGCCAAACTGTTCACCCCTGGTAGCCACGGCAGCACGTTTGGCGGCAATCCACTGGCCTGCCGTGTGGGTTGCACCGTGCTGGATATCATCGAAGAGCAAGGTTTGCTGCATAACGCCGCGCAGCAGGGCGAACGCCTGCTGGCGCGCTTGCGGGTGGAGTTGAGCGAATACCCGAATGTGCTGGCGATCCGTGGGCAGGGTTTGATGATCGGCATTGAACTGGCCGAGCCTTTGCGTGACCTGGCCCTGCGGGCGGCCCAGGAGCATGGACTGCTGATCAACGTGACGCGGGGCAAGATCATCCGGTTGCTGCCACCGTTGACGCTGGATGCCAAGGAAGTCGAGATGATCGTGCGGGCCATCACCCGTCTGCTTAATTGAAATGCGATCAAAATGTGGGAGCTGGCTTGCCTGCGATAGCGGTGTATCAGCGAGCACATTGGTAGCTGGCCCACCGTTATCGCAGGCAAGCCAGCTCCCACAGGGATGTCCAAAATATTCAGAGGGCAGGCCCATTCAACCACTCCTGATTCATCGTTTCGGTATCCCCCAGGTACTCCAGCAACCACGCCATGGCCGGCGACAATTTGTTCTGTGCCCAGGCCACACACGACGGGCTGGCCGGAAACGGCCGGCTCAACTGCAACGCCACCAACTCACCGCGCTCGATCCACGGCAACACCTGATGCGCCGGCGCCATGCCGACGCACAGCCCGTCGCGCAGGCAATCGATGGCCGAGGCCCAGTTGGGCACCACCAGCCGCCGTTGGTTATCCAGGGTCCAGGTGTCGCGCTTGGGCAGGTTGCGCGACGTGTCGGTCATGCACAGGGAGGCGAAGGGGCGCAGTTGATCGTCATTGAGCAATCCCTTGACTGCTGCCAGCGGGTGTTTGGCGCTGACCACGCACAACCAGTTCAACAGGCCCATGTCACGAAACGTGAAGTGGCTGGCCACCGGCACCGCGCTGGTGGCGCCGATCACAATATCGGTGCGCTCATCGGCCAGAGCGTCCCACACGCCGTTGTACACCTCGTATTCCAGCAGTAATTCCACTTCGGGAAACTGCCGGTAAAAATCCAGCACCAGTTGGCGGCAGCGCTGGGGTTTGACGATGGAGTCCACGGCCACCTTCAATTGGCCGCTCCAGCCATTGGCCACCTGCTGGCACAAGCGACGTGTGCCCAGCATCTTTTTCATCACGCCACGGGCCTCTTCTATAAAGAGGCGACCGGCCGGAGTCAGCTCCACATCCCGGTGCCTGCGCACAAACAGTGGCACGGCCAGCCACTCCTCGATCTGACGCACCGTGTAGCTGATAGCCGATGGCACACGGTGCAATTCCTGGGCGGCGGCGCTGAAACTGCCATGACGCGCCACCGCGTCGACTACATCCAGGGAGTATTCAGACCACATGGTGGTTGCCTTCAAAATATTTGATGAGAGTGTCCAATTATTATCGCTTCACACTAAAAATGTCAGCTTCATAATGGGCGCCAGTCAGCAAATAGTTTGATGGCAATATATTCAAGGCTTCAATGAAAAATTCTTTGGGTTTCACAGGGTATCTGGCGGGGCTGAGCATGCTCGGTTATCTGGCCATGGACATGTACTTGCCGGCCTTCGGCGCCATGGGCGAACAGTTGCAGATCGGCGCGGGCGCCGTGGGTGCCAGCTTGAGTATTTTCCTCGCGGGCTTTGCGGTGGGGCAGTTGCTGTGGGGGCCGCTGTCTGACCGTTTGGGTCGCAAACCGATCTTGCTCACGGGCCTGAGCCTGTTTGTGCTGGGTTGCCTGGGCATGTTCTGGGTCGAGACCGCGTCGCAGTTGCTGGCGTTGCGCTTTATCCAGGCGATTGGCGTGTGTTCCGCCGCCGTGAGTTGGCAGGCGCTGGTGATTGACCGTTACCCGGCCGACAAGGCCCATCGCGTGTTCGCCAGCATCATGCCGCTGATGTCACTGTCGCCGGCCCTGGCGCCGTTGCTGGGGGCGATGGTGTTGAACCACTTTGGTTGGCAGGCGATCTTCGGCGTGTTGCTGGGCGTGTCGTTGCTGCTGCTGTTGCCCACCTTGTTCCTGCGCACCGTACCGAAACGTCAGGCGCAGACGGGCGAACCTGCGCGCCTGGGTTACGGGCAATTGCTTACATCCCGCGTGTTTACCGGCAACGTGATGATCTTTGCCGCGTGCTCCGCCAGTTTCTTCGCCTGGCTGACCGCGTCGCCGTTCATTCTGGGCGACATGGGCTACAGCCCGAATGACATTGGTATGAGCTACGTGCTGCCGACCCTGGCGTTCCTGGTGGGCGGTTACAGTTGCCGCAGCGCCTTGCAGCGTTATCAGGGCAAAACCCTGCTGCCGTGGTTGCTGGTGGCGTATTGCATCAGCATGCTGGCGTTGTACCTGGTTGCCACCTTGACCGTGCCGACCCTCACCACCTTGCTGATTCCGTTCTGCCTGATGGCCCTGGTCAACGGCGCGAGCTATCCCATCGTGGTGGCGAATGCACTGATGCCGTTTGCAGAAAACTCCGGCAAGGCTGCGGCCCTGCAAAACACCTTGCAACTGGGCCTGTGCTTTCTTAGCAGCTTGTTGGTGTCGTCGATGATTGACCAACCGTTGTTGATCACCGTGATCGTGATGCTGGCGACTGCGCCGTTGGCGGTATTGGGTTACTGGCTGGCGCGGCCAAAAAACAACCCTGCCAAACTGGCCCAGGCCTGACCTTGTAGGAGCCGGCTTGCCGGCGATCGCGTTCTATCAGTTAGCCCATTCGTTGCTGACCCACCGCTATCGCCGGCAAGCCGGCTCCTACAGATTGGCGGGTGTCAGAAGGTGACTTCCATGTTCAACGTCGGGGTTGAGGTGCGGGTGCCCAGGCCACCGTCCACGCCGAACTTGTTGTGCCAATACTCGTAACCCACGCCCAGGTACAGGTTCGGTTTCACGCTTTTACCCGGGCGCACCGCCACCATCAGCGCGGTGCGCATCAGCGCTTCCGGCGCGGTGTCGCGGCCATGGTAGTCCTTGCCTTTTTCCCCGACGTAATTGATGAACCCCTGGAACTTGACCGCGTGGCTGGCGACTTCGAACGGGCGCATCCACGTCAGGTTGAGCATGTAGGTGTCATCGAACGTGTGGTTCGACTCTTGCGCGCCGGGGATGCCAGTGTGGTTCTTTTCCTTGTAGTACATCAGGCTCAGGTCGAGCACACCGACGGTGTTGAACTTCAAGGTAGGACCCAACACCAGAGCGCGCTTTTTGGCTGACGCAAAGTTGTTGTTGCGATTGGCATCAAACCCCGCCGTCAGGGCGTAGTCCTTGATCAGGCCGGTGCCCAGCGGCACATCGAATACCCGGGACGCGTACAACTGGTGCCGGTACACGCCGTACACCTCGCTGCCGCCATGGTCCGTGCCCTTGCGCGGGTCGCTGCTGTCGGACAGGAACACATCAAGGTTGAAGTAATTGCTGCCGTATCTGTAACCGCTGGCGTGGGTAAAGCTGTAGATGCGCTTGCTGAAATCGTCGGGGTTGTTCGGATTGGTGAAGTGCTGGCCGTAGCGGAAACCTACGCTGTTGTTCATCCATTCCACCGCGACAGCCTCCCCGCCGCCGAGGAGGGACAGTAAAACGGTTGCGCCGTGCAGTGCCTTTTTCATTGTTTTTATTCCTTTGGCGTTTGGCTCATGGCGGCCTTGCAGGGACCGCCGGGCGCAGTATCAGCACAAGGCTGGCGCGCGCCAAAGAACAGAATCTCGCCTGGGGCGATGCCGAAACGGCAGCACGGTATTTGCCCTGAAAGTCAGGAAATACGTGGCGTCGCGGGCATTTCGTCGCGTTCGCGCAAGGCAATTTCTTCGCCCAGCAGGTGGGTCAGGGCTTGCACCGCCACGGGCAAGTCACGGTCCTTGCGGGCATACACGCCCAGGTCGCTGAAAATGCCACCCTGGTCGCTCAGCGGAATGTGCAGCAGTTCGCCGCGCTGCAGGTCGGCCTCGATACCGATGCGGGTCTGGAAGGCGATGCCCAATTGCTGGCGCGCCAACTGTCGCGCCAGCTCCATGGAATTGCTGTGCAGCAGGGGCTTGTTCGCTGCCGCCGTGGGTCTGTGCAACGGGGCGATCAGGTGATGCACTGACAGCTCGCTCTTGGCCTGGATCACCCCGTATTCGCAGCACTGCCCGTAGCTCACCCGCGTTTCACCGGCCAGCGGATGCTCCGGCGTCATCAACGCGCCCAAGCGGAAATGGCCGACGCACAGCTGGGTGATTTCGTTGCTGCGCGGCAGGGCAAACGCCAGGCCCAGGTCCGCCTGGCCATTGATGACTGCGCCGGGAATCGACTGCGAACCCTGCACCGTGACGCCAATCGTCACCTTCGGGTAGCGCTCGCGCATACGCCGGAGTGCGGCAGGCAGCAGTTCGACGGCGGCACCTTCCACCGTGGCGATTTCCACGTGCCCGGTCTGCACGCCGTGCAAGCCATCCAGTTCACCGCGCACCCGTTCTACATCCTGCAGCAGCAGGCTGATGTGGCGCGTAAGGATCTCACCGGCGGCCGTCACGCGCAGGCCGCCCGGCAACCGTTCGAACAGCGGTGCGCCCATCTCGTCTTCCAGCTTGAGGATCTGCCGGTTCACGGCTGACGACGCCACGTTCAGGCGCCGCGCGGCTTCGCGGATCGAATGGCAGCGCCGCACCATGTCGAAGTAGTAGATGGCCGGAGCATGAATACGCAGCTTGCGGTTGAGCATTTTTTTTCAGGTCCTTTTGCGCACGGCTTCAAGCCACAGGGCAGGGCGGCTGAATGGATTTTTGTATCGCCGTCGTCCGGCTTATTGTGAAATTGATTGTATACAACTCTATGGACATCCCGTCTTTCCTTTGCATACAGTGAATACACAACAAAAACAGAGACCCCCCACCATGACTATCCCGAAGGCGTCACCGCAGCGGCCAGAAGATGAGAATCTCGGCGTCGCGGCCAACATGGCTTACGGCCTGCAGCATGTGCTCACCATGTACGGCGGCATCGTTGCCGTTCCGTTGATCGTCGGTCAGGCAGCGGGGTTGTCGCCCGCCGATATCGGCCTGCTGATCGCCGCGTCACTGTTTGCCGGTGGCCTGGCCACGCTGCTGCAAACCCTTGGCTTGCCGTTTTTTGGTTGTCAGTTGCCGCTGGTGCAGGGCGTGTCCTTTGCCGGTGTGGCCACGATGGTGGCGATTGTCGGCAGTGATGGGGCGGGCGGTGTGCCGGCGATACTCGGGGCGGTGATGGCCGCGTCGTTCATCGGCTTGCTGATCACGCCGGTGTTCTCGCGGATCACCAAGTTTTTCCCGCCGCTGGTGACTGGCATCGTGATCACCACCATCGGCTTGACCCTGATGCCCGTCGCGGCCCGTTGGGCCATGGGTGGCAACAGCCGCGCGGCGGATTTTGGCAGCATGTCCAACATCGGCCTGGCCGCGCTGACCCTGGTGTTGGTGCTGCTGCTGAGCAAGATCGGCAGCGCGACCATCTCGCGATTGTCGATCCTGCTGGCGATGGTGATTGGTACGGTGATCGCGGTATTCCTGGGCATGGCCGACTTCTCCGGTGTGGCCCAGGGGCCGATGTTCGGTTTCCCTGCGCCATTCCATTTCGGCATGCCAACCTTCCACGTGGCGGCGATCATTTCCATGTGCATCGTGGTGATGGTGACCCTGGTGGAAACCTCGGCCGACATCCTGGCCGTCGGTGAAATCATCGACACCAAGGTCGACTCCAAACGCCTGGGCAATGGCTTGCGCGCCGACATGCTGTCGAGCATGTTCGCGCCGATCTTCGGTTCGTTCACCCAAAGCGCATTCGCCCAGAACGTAGGCCTGGTGGCGGTGACCGGCGTGAAGAGCCGTTTTGTGGTGGCCACCGGCGGGGTGTTCCTGGTGGTGCTCGGCTTGCTGCCCTTCATGGGGCGGGTGATTGCGGCGGTGCCGACGTCGGTGCTGGGCGGTGCCGGGATCGTGCTGTTCGGCACCGTGGCGGCGAGTGGTATCCGCACCTTGTCCAAGGTGGATTATCGCAACAACATGAACCTGATCATTGTGGCCACTTCCATCGGTTTCGGCATGATCCCCATCGCTGCGCCGAGCTTCTATGACCACTTCCCGAGCTGGTTCGCGACGATTTTCCACTCGGGCATCAGCTCGTCGGCGATCATGGCTATCCTGCTGAACCTGGCGTTCAACCACTTCACGGCCGGCAACTCGGACCAGCAGTCAGTGTTCGTGGCGGGGACCGAGCGCAGCTTGTGCTTCCGCGATGTGTCGGAACTGCGCGATGGGGACTACTTCAGTGGCGGCAAGTTGTTTGACGCCGAGGGCAAGGAGATTCCGTTGGTGGCCGATGTATCAAGGAAGACGGCGAAACCTGAAACCACCGAAGTCTAAAGCCGATTGAGAAACCCATGTGGGAGCTGGCTTGCCTGCGATAGCGGCGGTGAATTCACCCCCTGTCTCTTCTACCCATCTCCGAGCCCACGAGACTGAGTACAACATCTGGGGGGGGGGGCGT
>NZ_JBWKPU010000002.1:55335-190999 GCF_059418405.1 Pseudomonas sp. GW821-FHT09A09 | reverse complement strand
CGGTGAATTCACCCCAGTCATCGCAGGCAAGCCAGCTCCCACATTGCCTTAACCAGCTTTAAGCTTTGGGTACGGCACCGAGCACGCCTCATCCAGAAACTTCACCACCGTGCCCATGCACGCCTGGCGTTCTTCCACGTGGGGCATGTGGCTCGAGTCTTCGAACAGCGCCCAGCGTACATCCTCGATCTCATCCAGGAATGGCTTGACCACCAGCGGTGTGGCTTCGTCGTGACGGCCGGAGATCACCAGGGTCGGCACCTTGATCGCCGACAGCCGGCCTATCACATTCCAGTCCTTCAAGCTGCCGATCACGTGGAACTCGGTGGGGCCGCTCATGGCGTGGTACACCGTTGGGTCGGCATCGACCTGGGCGAAGGTGCGCGCCACTTCTTCCGGCCACGGGTTGACCCGGCACACATGCTGGTCGTAGAAAATCCGTGAGGCCGCCTGGTACTCGGGGTCGCTGTAGGTGCCGGCCGCTTCGTGCTTGAGCAGGGTTTCATGTACGCCTTCGGGCAGCAACTGGCGCAGGCGGTTGGCTTCGCTGACCCAGGTGCGCATGCAGGTCGGCGAGTTGGCCGGGATGAATGCGCGCAGGCCCTTGGGTTGCAGGATGGCGTGTTCGCTGCCGAGCATGCCGCCCCAGGATTGCCCGAGGATCGCGTAGTTGTCGCTGATTTGCAGGTGGTCCAGCAAGTTGTTCAGCTCTTCGAGGAACAGGCCGATGGTCCAGAAAGACGGGTCTTTGTCGGGCAAGTGGGTGGAGCGGCCATTGCCGATTTGGTCGTAGTGAATCACCGCATGGCCGCTGGCGGCGACGTCCTTGAAGGCATCGACGTAGTCATGGGTGCAGCCGGGGCCGCCGTGAATGATCACCAACGGTGTACGGCCGGTGGTCAGGTCGCCGGTGACGCGATACCAGGTCTGGTAGGCGCCGAAGGCCGCAAAGCCTTCGCGGATTTTCTCGATGAATTCCATTTCGTACCCTGCTCTTAAAAAAAGGATCAGGGACACCATAGTCGGCAGGGCAGGTTTAGGTAACTAGCAAAACAGCTAGGTTTTGCTGAAGGGTCAGTCTTCCAGCAGGCGGTAATGGGTGGCGCGCACCACCGCTTGCACGCGGTTCTTGGCCCCCAGCTTGTGCATCGCCGAAGCCAGGTGCAGGGTCACCACCGCCAATGACCGGCTCAGTTGCGTGGCGATTTCAGCGGCGGTCAGGCCGTCGGCGGCCCATTTCAGGCATTCGCGTTCGCGCTTGGTCAGGTGAATGTGCGGGTAGGTGCGTAGCTCTTTGCTGAACAGCGGGTAAGCCGCTTCCTGCAACGCATGGGTAATCAGGCTGAAATCCGCCAGGGTCTGCTGGGCATCCTGCAATACGGTGCGCGCCTTGCCGGTGCGCAGGCCGGTCAGCGAGGCGAAGCCGCCACGGGGCAGGTGGATGGGCACACTGACGCCACAGGTGAGCTGGCGCTCGTGCAGGTAGGACGACACCGGGGCATGGCAAGGGTCGATGATCTTTTGCAGCGCGGTCTCGGCCTTGGCCTCATAGGACCAGACAAACGGCGATACCGTGCTAAGGGCCAGGTGCTGAACCGGGTCGATCTGGTAGAACCCTTCGCTGCACCACAAGGCGTGCCAGTCCGACGGGGTGTTGCGCAGCTCCAGCACCGACGGCGTGATGAGTGAGCCATCCTGGTCGATGGGCACCGGGGTGTAGTCGTACACCAGTGCATCGAAGCCCAGTTGCTGGGCGAGAATAAACGTATTGTCCATCTGCTCGTCCAGGCTCCTGCCCGGCATCAGACGATTGTTGAAGGCAGTAAGCTTGGCCAGCATCCGTTCTGCTCCCGAATTCATTTGAATCTCGACTTGCGGCAAGTAGAATGCCACGCCCCGGCGAAGGACTGCCAGGCCAAACCTATAAGAAATACTAGGTTATGGACGCACGGCATCCTCGGTAGTGTTGGCCTGATAAACGGCCGCTACCTGCCAGGCCGATACAACACAAGGAATGTATGCATGTGGCGTGAAATTGCCCCCGACCAGCAGTACAACGTGCAAGTCGACGGCCATAACCTCGTGGTCTACAGCTTTGGCGAAGGCGATGAGGTGCTCTTGTGTCTCAACGGCGGCCCGGGCCTGCCGTGTGACTACTTGCGCGACGCCCATGGCTGGCTCAAGGACCATAACCTGCGAGTGGTTGCATTCGACCAGCTTGGCACGGGCGCTTCAGCCAGACCGACCGACGTTTCGTTGTGGGATATCCGCCGTTATGTCGAAGAAGTCGAAACCGTACGCCAAGCCCTGGGCCTGGGCCGCGTGCACCTGCTGGGGCATTCCTGGGGCGGCTGGCTCGGCATCGAGTACGCCATTTATTACCCAGACGCGCTGAAAAGCCTGATCCTCGAAAACACCGTCGGCGACATTCCGCACCTGTCCCAGGAACTTGAACGCCTGCGCGGCGCCCTCGGCAGCGAAACCGTGGCCATGATGCAGCGCCACGAAGCCATGGGCACCCTGGATCACCCGCAGTACCAGGCCGCAATCACCTTGCTCAACTACCGCCACGTATGCCGCCTGGACGAATGGCCGGAGCCGGTCAAACGCTCCCTGGGCGACTGGAACATGGGCCCTTACGAGGCCATGCAAGGCCCCAACGAATTCCTCTACATCGGCAACCTCAAGGACTGGAACCGCATCAGGGAGATGGGCGAGTTCCGGATGCCGATCCTGATCACCACCGGCCAGCACGACGAACTCACCCCGGCCTGCGCCCACCGCATGAAGCTCGCGGCCAGACACGCGGAGTTGCACGTGTTCCCCAACAGCAGCCACATGCCTTTTTATGAAGAGCCCCAGGCGTACTTTCCAGTGCTGCTGGACTTCCTCGCTCGTCACCGGGGCTGACGGATGAACCTGGCGCGTTACCGTTTTGTGCTGTCCCGGCCGCTGCAATTGCTGCCGGTGCTGTTTGGCATCAGCCTGATCACCTTTGTGCTGGTGCGCTCGATCCCGGGCGACCCGGCGCGCGCGTTGCTCGGCTCGCGCAGCACGCCGGATGCCTTGCTGAAGATTCGCGCCCAGTACGGCCTGGATCAGCCGTTGTGGCTGCAATATTTCTACTTCCTCAAGAACCTGCTCAAGGGCGACCTTGGCCAATCCCTGTTGTACAAGGTCGATGCTTTGAAGCTGATCGTCACGCGCATCGAACCCACCCTGGTGCTGGTGCTCGGCAGTGTGGTGCTGGCGCTGTTGATCGCGGTGCCGCTGGCGACCCTGGCGGCACGCAATAAAGGTGGCTGGGCGGACAATCTGATCCGCGTGTTCACCACGGTCGGCCTGGGCATGCCGGCGTTCTGGCTGGGCTTGATGCTGATTTTGTTGCTGAGTGTGCAGTGGGGCTTGTTTCCGGTGTCTGGCTACGGTCGCACCTGGCTCGACAAGGCCCACCACATGGTGCTGCCATGCCTGACCATCGCCCTGGCGCTGTCGGCGGTGCTGGTGCGCAACCTGCGCGCAAGCATGCTGATGGAGTTGCAGGCCGACCATGTCACGGCGGCCCGGGCCCGTGGGTTGTCGGAAGCGGCGGTGTTTCGTCGGCATGTGCTGCCCAATTCCCTGGTGCCCGCGGTCAACCTGCTGGCGGTGAATATCGGCTGGCTGATCAGCGGCACGGTGGTCATCGAAAGCCTGTTCGCCATTCCCGGCATCGGCCAATTACTGGTGCGCGGCATCTTTACCCGCGACTACATGGTGGTGCAGGGCGTGGCCATGGTGCTGGCGTGTGCCACGGTGCTGGTCAACTTCATCGCTGACGTGGTCACCGTAGCCCTCGACCCACGGGTGAAAATGCAATGAGCAGCCGCCCGTTGATTGCGCCCTGGCGCCTGCGCTTGCGTTTCGGTTTTCGCAATGGCCGCCTGACGGCCGCGTGGGGGTTGCTGATTCTGCTGGCGTGGTTGGGGCTGGCGCTGTTCGCCCCGTGGATTGCACCTTATGACCCGATAGCACAGAACACGGACATCAGTTTGCTCGGGCCGAGCCTGTCCCATCCGTTCGGCACCGATAACTACGGTCGCGACATTCTGTCGAGGGTGATCTGGGGCGCGCGCATCGACCTGCAATTGGCCATCGTCGGCGTGATCTTCCCGTTCATGATCGGCACCTTCGTCGGCGCGGTGTCCGGTTACATCGGCGGGCGCTTCGACAGCTTTTGCATGCGTGTGATCGACGTGATCCTGGCCTTTCCTTTCCTGGTGCTGATGCTGGCGATCATGGCGATCCTGGGGCCGGGCTTGAAGAGCTTCTACATCGCCATGGCGCTGGTGGGCTGGGTGTCTTACGCGCGGCTGATTCGCTCGCAGATCCTGGTGCTCAAGGAAAGCGACTTCGCCCTGGCGGCCAAGAGCCTGGGCTTTGGCCATGGGCGCATTCTGTTTCGGCATTTGCTGCCCAACGCGATGTTTGGCTCGATCGTGTTTTCCATGTCGGACGCCGTGCTGGTGCTGCTCAATGGCGCTGCCGTCAGCTACCTGGGCCTGGGCGTGCAACCACCGACCGCTGAGTGGGGAACCATGGTGGCTGAAGGGCAAGCCTTCATCACCACTGCGTGGTGGATCTGCACCTTTCCCGGCCTGGCCATTGTGACCCTGGCCATGGGCTTCAGCCTGCTGGCCGACGGTGTGGCGCAAGTGTTGGGAGATCGCTCATGAGCCTGCTGCAAGTGCGCGACCTCAGTGTGATCGCCCATAACGCCGGGCGTGATGTCACCCTGGTCGAGCGCGTGTCGTTCGACCTGGGCGAAGGTGAAATCCTCGGCCTGGTGGGCGAGAGCGGCTCGGGCAAGACCATGGCCTGCCGTGGGCTGATGCGCCTGCTGCCGTCGCCCAACCTGCGCGTGCAAGGCGGTTCGGTGCACCTGGCGGGCCAGGACCTGCTGCAACTGGACGATGCCAGTATGCGCGCCGTACGCGGTGGGCAATTGGGCATGATTTTCCAGAACCCCAGCAGCCACCTGGACCCGTTGATGCGCATCGGCGAGCAGATCGCCGAGGGCATCCGCCTGCATCAAGGCGCCTCGAAAAAAGACGCACGCCGCCAGGCTATCGAGGTGCTGCGTCAGGTCGGCATTCCCGACCCCCAGGCCCGCGTCGACAACTACCCCCACGAGTTTTCCGGCGGCATGCGCCAGCGCGCGATGATCGCGGTGGCGCTGGGCTGCAACCCGAAAGTGCTGATCGCCGATGAACCGACCACGGCCCTGGACGTCACCGTGCAGGCGCAGATTTTGCGGTTGTTGCTGGCGTTGCGTGACGAGCGCGGCCTGTCGATCATCATGATCACCCACGACCTGGGCGTGGTGGCACAAACCTGTGACGCCATCGCGGTGATGTACGCCGGGCGCTTATGCGAGCACGGCAGCAAATACGAAGTGCTGGCTCATCCGCAACATCCGTACACAGCGGGTTTGATCGACTGCCAGCCCGCCCATAGCAGCGGTCACGCCTTGCTGCGCACCATCGCCGGGCAACCGCCGTTGCTCGATGCCTTGCCCTCGGGGTGCCGCTTCAACCCGCGTTGCCCGCAGGTCGGCGCGTTGTGTACCAGCGTGTTGCCAGAAGGTGCGCGGGTGGCGTGCCACTATCCCCTGGGAGGCCAGCCATGAGCTTGTTGCAGATCAAGGACCTTGAGGTGAAGTTTGCCGCGTCCGGCACGGGCGTGTTCGGCCTGAACAAGCAGTGGGTGAGGGCGGTCAATGGCGTGTCGCTGAACCTGGCGGCGGGCGAAACCCTCGGGCTGGTGGGCGAGTCCGGCAGTGGCAAAAGCACCCTGGGCCGGGCGATCCTGCACCTCAACCCCATCAGCGCCGGCCAGGTCTTGTTTGATGGCATCGACATGGCCCATGGCAGCGCCATCGACATCGCCCGCCTGCGCCATGAAACCGCGATGATCTTCCAGGACCCGTACGCCGCGCTGAACCCGCGCCATACCATCGGCGAAACCATTGCCGAGGTGCTGCGGGTGCAACGCAAAGTCGCGCCAGGGCAGATCCCAACACGCGTGAATGAGCTGCTTGACCTGGTTGGCCTGCGCCCCGAACTGGCCAGCCGCAAACCCGGCTCCCTCAGTGGTGGCCAGTGTCAGCGCGTGGGTATCGCCCGGGCGCTGGCAGTGGAGCCGCGCCTGATCATTGCCGACGAATGCGTGGCGGCGCTGGATGTGTCGATCCAGGGCCAGATCATCAACCTGTTGCTGGAACTGCAACAGCGCATGAACCTGGCGATCCTGTTTATTGCCCACGACCTGGCCATCGTGCGGCGCCTGTGCGACCGCGTGGCGGTGATGTACCTCGGCAAGATCGTCGAGGAGGGGCCGGTGGAGGCGGTGTTCACGGCGCCGCGTCATCCCTATACCGCCGCGTTGATCGAGGCGATTCCCGAGATCGATCCGCATCGGCCGTTGCCTGCCGAACCCTTGCCGGGTGAGCCACCCAGCCCACTGAATTTGCCCACAGGCTGCGCCTTTCACCCCCGTTGCCGGCATGCCCGGACGATGTGTTCCGTGGTGTTGCCGCCTACCCATTTCCTGCACGAGCATCGGTACAGTTGCGTGCTTGAAGAACCGTTGCTCTAACCCTCTGCCATTCATTAACAAGGAGTTGTGATATGCAATCGCGCCATTTGAAATTGCTCGCCGCCGCTACATTGACTGCATGGTCCCTCACTGCCGGGCTGGCACACGCCGCTGGCGTACTGACCATTGGTTGCCGTGAAGACAGCACCACGTTCGACCCGATCAAAAGCGCGCAAAACCGCGACACCTGGGTGTTTGCCAACGTCTACGACACCCTGGTACGCGTGGATAACCTGGGCACCAAGATGGAGCCGGGCCTGGCCGAAAGCTGGGAGATCTCCAAGGACGGCCTGACCTACACCTTCAAGCTGCGTGATGCGAAGTTCTCGGATGGTTCGGCGATCACCGCCGATGACGCAGCGTTCAGCCTGCTGCGTATCCGCGACAACAAGGCGTCGCTGTGGGCTGACCCGTTCAACCTGATCAACACGGCCAAGGCGTCAGACCCGAAAACCCTGGTGGTCACCCTGAAGACTCCGGCTGTAGCCTTCCTCTCGCAACTGGCGTCGCCGACGGTGTCGATCCTGTCGGAAAAAGCCATGACCAAAATGGGTGAAGACGCCTACTCGGAAAATCCGGTGACCTCCGGCGCGTTTACCGTAGATGAATGGCGCAAGGGCGATCGTGTGATCCTCAAGAAAAACCCGAACTTCTGGCAAGCCAAGAACGTGAGCCTGGATGGCGTGGAGTGGGTGTCCGTGACCGACGACAACACGCGCATGCGCATGGTGCAGAACAACGAACTGGACACGGCGATCTTCGTACCGTTCTCCCGTGTTGAAGAGCTGAAGAAAGACAAGAACGTGGTCATTCATGCCGACCCGTCGACCCGCGAAGATCACCTGCTGATCAACCACGCCCACGGTCTGCTGGCCAAGCAGGAAGTGCGTGAAGCGCTGGACATGGCCATCGACAAGCAGTCGCTGGTCAAGACCGCGACTTACGGTCAGGGCACCGTGGCGTATTCCTACATTCCAAAGGGCTCGCTGTACCACTACGCCAACAACCTGCAGCGCCCGTACGATCCGACTGCCGCCAAGAAGCTACTGGAGCAGGCCGGTGCCAAGGACTTGAAGCTCAACTACGTGGTCAACGCCGGCAACGAAGCCGACGAGCAGATTGCGGTGATCATCAAGGACCAACTGGCCAAGGTCGGCGTGACTGCCAACCTGCAGAAGGTCGACCCGACCCAGAGCTGGCAGATGCTGGTGGACGGTGAGTACGATATTTCGGTGATGTACTGGACCAACGACATCCTCGACCCGGACCAGAAGACCACCTTCGTGCTGGGCCACGACACCAACCAGAACTACATGACCCGCTACAAGAACGACAAGGTCAAGGCGCTGGTGGCGCAGGCGCGGATCGAGGCGGACCCGGCCAAGCGTGAGCAGATGTATGTCGAACTGCAGAAGCTGGCGAAACAGGACGTTAACTGGATCGACTTGTACTACAGCCCGTACATCAACATCTCACGCAAGAACGTGAGCAACTTCCTGCAGAACCCACTGGGCCGATTCACCCTTGAAGAAGTGGTGAAAAACTAAGCTACAAACCAATGTGGGAGCCCGGCTTGTGTGGGAGCTGGCTTGCCTGCGATAGCATCGCCTCGGTGTATCAGGTACACCGCGGTGATGCCATCGCAGGCAAGCCAGCTCCCACACAGACCAGCTCCCACATTTTGTTTTGCGTGGTGTCAGGTGTTACTGCGCGTCAAACGCCTGCCCATTGATGCCGGTACTGTCCGGCCCCATCAGGTACAGGTACACCGGCATGATCTCTTCCGGTGTCGGGTTGTCCGTCGGGTTTTCCCCAGGGTAGGCCTGGGCCCGCATGCTGGTGCGCGTGGCGCCCGGGTTGATGCTGTTGGCCCGTACCGGTGCGACTGTGTCCAACTCATCGGCCAGGGTTTGCATCAGGCCTTCGGTGGCAAACTTCGACACCCCGTAAGCCCCCCAATACGCCCGACCCTTACGCCCGACGCTGCTGGAAGTGAACACCACCGAAGCATCCTGGGACAGCTTGAGCAGCGGCAGCAAGGTGCTGGTCAGCATGAACATCGCGTTGACGTTCACGTGCATCACCCGCATGAAGTTCTCACCGGACAACTGCTCGATCGGCGTGCGCGGGCCGATGATCGAGGCGTTGTGCAGCAGGCCGTCGAGGTGGCCGAACTCCTTTTCGATCATCGCGGCCAGCTCATCGTATTGATGGGGCAGGGCGGTTTCCAGGTTGAACGGGATCACCACTGGCTGTGGCTGGCCTGCGGCTTCGATCTCGTCGTATACCTGGGCCAGGTTGGCTTCGGTCTTGCCCAGCAGCAGCACGGTGGCGCCGTGGGCGGCGTAGGTTTTCGCGGCGGCCGCGCCGATCCCGCGACCGGCACCGGTCACCAGGATCACCCGGCCTTTGAGCAATTCTGGGCGTGCGGAGTAATCAAACATAAGCATCCTCGGCAGAGTTCAAGGCAATACACCTCTCAACATGGAATCCATTTCCTGTAGGAGCTGGCTTGCCGGCGATGACGGAGTACCTGTCACCAAAAGTGTTGGCTGACAGACCGCCATCGCCGGCAAGCCAGCTCCTACATCGACATCAGTGTTTTTGAGATTTGTGAACAATCAGCAACTGCACAGTGCGTTATCCAGCACCTTGCGCAGTTCCAGTGGGTGGTCCACCACCACGTCGGCACCCCAGTTGCGCGGGTTGTCGTCCGGGTGGATGTAGCCAAAGGTGACCGCGGCGGTGCGCGTGCCAGCGTCGCGGCCGGATTCGATATCGCGCAGGTCATCGCCCACGAACAGCACGCTGGCCGGGTCCAGGTCGAGCATCTTGCACGCCAAAATCAGCGGCTCCGGGTCCGGCTTGCTGTTTTTCACATGGTCCGGGCAGATCAGCAGTGCCGAGCGCTCGGCCAGGCCCAGTTGCTGCATGATCGGCTCGGCAAAACGCAGCGGCTTGTTGGTGACCACGCCCCACACCAGCTTGGACTTCTCGATGTCTTCCAGCAGCTCGGCCATGCCGTCGAACAGTTTGCTGTGGATCGCGCAGCCTTTCAGGTAGCGCTCCAGAAACTCCTGGCGCAGTTCTTCAAAGCCCGGGGATTCGGGGTCCATCGAGAAGGTCACGGCGACCATCGCCCGTGCACCGCCGGA
Organism: Pseudomonas sp. GW821-FHT09A09; assembly: GCF_059418405.1. Lineage (NCBI taxonomy): Bacteria > Pseudomonadati > Pseudomonadota > Gammaproteobacteria > Pseudomonadales > Pseudomonadaceae > Pseudomonas > Pseudomonas sp. GW821-FHT09A09. The sequence goes on along the minus strand of NZ_JBWKPU010000002.1, from coordinate 181,208 downwards.
AATTTCATCGCGGATGTGCTGTGGGTTGATCGGCTCAAGGCCACGGTCGGTGCGCATGGCCTGGCAGATGGCGATGAAGTCCGGCGCGGTGTCCAGCAGGGTGCCATCCATGTCGAAGAGTACGGCTCGCAACTTCACAGGCTCACTCCTCGCGCAGGGTCTGGATCATGTAGTTGACGTCCACATCGTTGGCCAGCTTGTAGTGCTTGGTCAGCGGGTTGTAGGTCAGGCCGATGATGTCCTTGACGGTCAGGCCGGCCTGGCGGCTCCAGGCACCCAGCTCGGACGGGCGGATGAATTTCTTGAAGTCATGGGTGCCGCGCGGCAGCAGCTTCATGATGTATTCGGCGCCGATGATCGCGAACAGGTAGGCCTTGGGGTTGCGGTTGATGGTAGAGAAGAACACCTGGCCACCTGGTTTGACCATGCGGAAGCAGGCGCGGATCACCGAGGACGGGTCCGGTACGTGTTCGAGCATTTCCAGGCAGGTGACCACGTCGAACTGCTCGGGCATTTCTTCGGCCAGGGCTTCGGCGGTGATCTGGCGGTATTCGACGCTCACGCCGGATTCCAGCTGGTGCAACTGGGCCACGGCCAGCGGCGCTTCGCCCATGTCGATGCCCATCACGGTGGCGCCGCGCTGGGCCATGGCTTCGCTGAGGATGCCGCCGCCGCAACCGACGTCCAGTACCTTCTTGCCGGCCAGGTTGACGCGTTCGTCAATCCAGTTGACGCGCAGCGGGTTGATGTCGTGCAGCGGCTTGAACTCGCTCTCGCGGTCCCACCAGCGGTGGGCCAGGGCTTCGAATTTGGCGATTTCGGCGTGGTCGACGTTGCTCATGGTGAATCCTCTAAACCTGATAAATCGTTTGGTCAGTCCTGAACCCGTGGGTTCAAAACCTTCGTTATTCGCTGTGCCCGCTGATGCGTTGGCCCCAGGCGATGGCCGTGGCGGTCAACTGTTGTTCATCCATGCGGGTCAATTGCCGGTCGTCGAGCAACTGCTTGCCGGCGACCCAAAGGTGTTTCACGCAATCGCGTCCGGTGGCATATATAAGCTGTGAGACCGGATCGTAGATCGGTTGTTGCGCCAGCCCCGACAGGTCGAAGGCGACGATGTCAGCGGCCTTGCCCACTTCCAGTGAGCCGATCTCGCTCTCCAGGCCCATGGCCCGGGCGCCGTTGAGGGTGGCCATGCGCAGGGCGCGATGGGCATCCAGGGCGGTGGCCGAGCCGGCGACGGCTTTGGCCAGCATTGCGGCAGTACGGGTTTCGCCCAGCAAGTCCAGGTCATTGTTGCTGGCTGCGCCGTCGGTGCCGATGGCCACATTGACGCCAGCCTGCCACAGACGCTCCACCGGGCAAAAGCCGCTGGCCAGTTTCAGGTTCGATTCCGGGCAATGGATGATGCTGGTGTTGCTTTCTACCAGCAAAGCCAGGTCGTCCTCGCTGATTTGGGTCATGTGAACGGCCTGGAAGCGGGGGCCGAGCAGGCCGAGCCGACCCAGGCGCGCCAGTGGGCGCTCGCCGGTCTGTTCGACAGCTTGCTGCACTTCGAAGGCGGTTTCGTGAACGTGCATATGGATCGACGCGTCCAGCTCTTCGGCCATGACCCGGATCTTTTCCAGGTTTTCATCGCACACGGTGTACGGGGCATGGGGGCCGAACACGATTTTGATGCGCGGGTGATGCTTGAGGTCGCCGTACAGCTCGACACCCTGGCGAATGGCCTCATCGGCGGTGCTGGCGCCCGGGATCGGGAAATCGAGGATCGGGAATGCGATCTGGGCGCGGATGCCACTGTTGTGCACGCAGTCGCTGGCAACCTTGGGGTAGAAGTACATGTCGGAGAAGCAGGTGATGCCACCTTTGAGTTGCTCGGCGATGGCCAGGTCGGTGCCGTCGCGTACGAAGGCTTCATCGACCCATTTGGCCTCGGCGGGCCAAATGTGCTTTTCCAGCCAGATCATCAGCGGCAGGTCGTCGGCCAGGCCGCGAAACAGGCTCATCGCCGCGTGGCCATGGGCGTTGACCAGGCCGGGGCTGAGCAGCATGCCCGGTAGTTCGCGGACCTCGTTGGCCGCAAGCTTCAAGGCGGCGGCCCGTGGCCCGATGAAGGCAATGCGCCCATCCCGGATGCCCAGGGCATGCTCCTTGAGCACCACGCCGGCAGGTTCGACGGGCACCAGCCAGGTCGGCAGCAATACCAAGTCAAGCGGGGCGGCAGTGGCGGTCATCGCGGGCTTCTTCCCAGGCAGCTATAAAAGAAGGGCGAAGTATACCCGAGCGTCCCCGCTGGCGGATCGCTATAATCGGCGGCTTTGTTCATGAGTGCGGGGTAAGGGATGCGCGATCGACTGTTGGCAGCGGAGAAGGTGAAGGCCATCGATTGGCGTGATGGCGCACTGCACCTGCTCGATCAGCGTGCCTTGCCGGCCGTTGAGCGCTGGGTGACCTGCACCTCGGCCGACGAGGTGGCTGCGGCCATTCGCGCGATGGTGGTGCGCGGTGCGCCGGCCATCGGCATCAGCGCCGCCTATGGCCTGGTGCTCGCTGCGCGTGCGCGGATCGCCGAGGGCGGCGACTGGCAGGCGGCCTGGGAAGAAGACTACGCACTGTTGGCTGATGCCCGACCGACCGCGTCGAACCTGTTCTGGGCATTGAAGCGCATGCGCGACCGCCTGGATCGCGTTAAAAAGCACGCCGACCCGCTGGCAGTGCTGGAAGCCGAGGCCATTGCGATCCATGAAAGTGATCGGGAAGCCAACCTGACCATGGCCCAACTGGGCGTCGAGCTGATCCGCAAGCACCAGGGCAATGCCCAGGCGATCCTCACCCACGGCAACGCCGGTGCCCTGGCGACGGGTGGTGTGGGTACGGCGCTCGGGGTGATTCGTGCGGCTTACCTGGAAGGTATGGTCGAGCAGGTGTATGTCAACGAGACCCGGCCGTGGCTGCAAGGCTCGCGGCTGACGGCCTGGGAGCTGACGGGCGAGGGCATCCCGGTGACGGTGAATGCCGATTCGGCCGGTGCGCATATCCTCAAGACCAAAGGCGTGACCTGGGTGATTGTCGGCGCCGACTGCATAGCGGCCAATGGTGACGTGATCAGCAAGATCGGCACCTACCAGCTGGCGGTGTGCGCCATGCACCACGGCGTGCGTTTTATGGTGGTGGCGCCGAGTTCCACGCTGGACCTGATGATGGCTACTGGCGATGACGTTGCGCTGGAGGAGCGGGGTTCGGGGGAGTTGCTGGACATTGTCGGGCAGCGATTGGACGTGGAGGCCTTCAATCCGGTGTTTGATGTAACGCCGGCTGACTTGATTGACGTGATCGTGACGGAAAAGGGCATTGTCGAGCGGCCGGATACGGCGAAGTTGGCGAAGTTGATGTGCCGTAAGCGGTTGCATTGAGGGGTGTGGCGCCTGTGGAGTCGCCATCGCAGGCAAGCCAGCTCCCACACGAAATGTGTTCACAGAACAACCTGTAGGAGCTGGCTTGCCAGCGATTGACCGCCAGCGTCAACAAAACCTTTGGATCCAGCCCCAAAAAATACCGCGAATTCGCCTCTGAGCCCCTCTCGTCCCCCTCAAGCCTGTCATCCGTCAACTAACTATGCTCCATGCGCATCAGGGGGATAGGTGCGTGGCGGCGATTGTGATAACATCCGGCGGTTTCCAGGGTTGCCCCGAGGGGCTGCCTATAACGTGCAGATCCGTGTCATAACTCGTTGATTTGTCGTAAGTCGTTGTCAGGCACTTGCCGGCAGCGGCGAGCTTCGTTCGTCCCATATGGATGTGACGAGGTTTCACCCGAAAAAGGAATCAGGCTTCTCATGGGCGAACTGGCCAAAGAAATCCTCCCGGTCAATATCGAAGACGAGCTGAAACAGTCCTACCTCGACTACGCGATGAGCGTAATTGTCGGTCGGGCACTGCCTGATGCGCGCGATGGCTTGAAGCCCGTGCACCGGCGTGTGCTGTTCGCGATGAGCGAGCTGGGTAACGACTGGAACAAGCCGTACAAGAAATCTGCCCGTGTTGTCGGTGACGTGATCGGTAAGTATCACCCTCACGGCGACACTGCGGTGTACGACACCATCGTTCGGATGGCCCAGCCGTTTTCCCTGCGCTATCTGCTGGTAGACGGCCAGGGCAACTTCGGTTCGGTCGACGGCGACAACGCCGCGGCCATGCGATACACCGAAGTGCGCATGACCAAGCTGGCGCACGAGCTGCTGGCCGACCTGCACAAAGAAACCGTGGACTGGGTGCCGAACTACGACGGCACCGAAATGATCCCGGCCGTCATGCCGACCAAGATTCCCAACCTGCTGGTCAACGGCTCCAGCGGTATCGCCGTGGGCATGGCCACCAACATCCCGCCACACAACCTCGGTGAAGTCATCGACGGTTGCCTGGCCCTCATCGACAATCCTGAGCTGACCGTCGATGAGCTGATGCAATACATCCCGGGCCCGGACTTCCCGACCGCTGCGATCATCAACGGTCGTGCCGGCATCATCGAAGCCTACCGCACCGGTCGCGGTCGCATTTACATGCGCGCCCGCTCGATCATCGAAGACATCGACAAGGTCGGTGGCCGCCAGCAGATCGTCATCACCGAACTCCCTTACCAGCTGAACAAGGCGCGCCTGATCGAGAAGATCGCCGAGCTGGTTAAAGAGAAGAAGCTCGAAGGCATCACCGAACTGCGCGACGAGTCTGACAAAGACGGTATGCGCGTGGTGATCGAGCTGCGTCGTGGCGAAGTGCCTGAGGTGATCCTCAACAACCTCTACGCCCAGACCCAGCTGCAAAGCGTGTTTGGTATCAACGTGGTTGCCCTGATCGACGGCCGCCCGCGCATCCTTAACCTCAAGGATCTGCTCGAAGCCTTCGTGCGTCACCGTCGCGAAGTGGTCACCCGCCGTACCGTGTTCGAACTGCGCAAGGCCCGCGAACGCGGCCATATCCTGGAAGGCCAGGCAGTTGCGCTGTCGAACATCGACCCGGTGATTGCGCTGATCAAGGCCTCGCCAACGCCGTCGGAAGCCAAGGAAGCGCTGATCAGCACCCCTTGGGAATCCAGTGCCGTGGTGGCCATGGTTGAACGTGCCGGCGCCGATTCGTGCCGTCCAGAGACCCTGGACCCGCAATACGGCCTGCGTGAAGGCAAGTACTTCCTGTCGCCAGAGCAGGCCCAGGCCATCCTGGAGCTGCGCCTGCACCGCCTGACCGGCCTGGAGCACGAGAAGCTGCTGGCCGAGTACCAGGAGATCCTCAACCAGATCGGCGAGTTGATCCGCATCCTCAGCAGCGCCGTGCGCCTGATGGAAGTGATCCGCGAAGAACTGGAAGTGATCCGTGCCGAATACGGCGACGTGCGCCGCACCGAAATCCTCGATGCGCGCCTCGACCTGACCCTGGGTGACATGATCCCGGAAGAAGAGCGTGTGGTGACCATCTCCCACGGTGGCTACGCCAAGACCCAGCCGCTGGCTGCGTACCAGGCCCAGCGTCGTGGTGGTAAAGGCAAGTCGGCTACCGGCGTCAAGGATGAGGACTACATCGCTCACCTGCTGGTCGCCAACAGCCACACCACGCTGCTGCTGTTCTCCAGCAAGGGCAAGGTGTACTGGCTGAAAACCTACGAAATCCCGGAAGCCTCCCGTGCCGCCCGTGGTCGCCCACTGGTCAACCTGCTGCCGCTGGACAGTGATGAGTACATCACCACCATGCTGCCGGTCGAGGAATACACCGAAGGTCACTTCATCTTCATGGCCACCGCCAAAGGCACCGTGAAGAAGACCCCGCTGGAATCCTTCAGCCGTCAACGCAGCGTGGGCCTGATCGCCCTGGAGCTGGACGAAGGCGACGTGCTGATCTCGGCTGCCATCACCGATGGCGAGCGTGAGGTCATGCTGTTCTCCGACGGTGGCAAGGTGACGCGCTTCAAGGAATCCGACGTTCGCGCCATGGGCCGTACCGCCCGCGGTGTGCGCGGCATGCGCCTGCCAGAAGGGCAGAAGCTGATTTCGATGCTGATCCCGGAAGAAGGCAGCCAGATCCTCACCGCCTCGGCGCGTGGCTACGGCAAGCGCACCGCTATCAGCGAGTTCCCAGAGTACAAGCGTGGCGGTCAGGGCGTGATCGCCATGGTCAGCAACGATCGCAACGGCCGTCTGGTCGGCGCGGTCCAGGTGCTCGATGGCGAGGAGATCATGCTGATTTCCGACCAGGGCACCCTGGTTCGTACCCGTGTGGCTGAAGTGTCGAGCCTGGGCCGTAACACCCAGGGCGTAACGCTGATCAAGCTGGCCAGCGACGAGACGCTGGTAGGCCTGGAGCGTGTCCAGGAACCATCGGAAGTCGAAGGTGAGGAGCTGGAAGGCGAAGAAGGTGCGGTATTCGATGGCGAGGTGATCGCAGCAGGCGATGACAACGTCGACGAGCCAACCCTCGATGCTGCCGCAGACGAAGAAGAACCGCAGGAATAAGCGGACACACAGGGGGCGGATGAAGATTCGCCCCCTTGTTGTTTGTCCCCTTTGAAACATGTGGGAGCTGGCTTGCCTGCGATGGCATCACCGGGGTATCACTGAAATACCGAGGTGCCTGCATCGCAGGCAAGCCAGCTCCCACAACGGTCCGCTCCAATAAGAGCGTGTTGCCGAACATGATTGCAGCCCCACCAGATCAGAGTGAGATTGGATGTGAGCAAGAGAGCCTATAACTTCTGTGCCGGTCCCGCGGCGCTTCCTGAAGCAGTCCTGCAGCGTGCGCAGGGTGAACTCCTCGACTGGCATGGAAAAGGCCTCTCCGTGATGGAAATGAGCCATCGCAGCGATGAGTTTGTATCAATCGCCACCAAGGCTGAGCAGGATCTGCGCGACTTGCTGGACATCCCATCAAACTACAAAGTGCTGTTCCTGCAAGGCGGCGCCAGCCAGCAGTTCGCCCAGATCCCGCTGAACCTGCTGCCGGAAGACGGCACTGCCGACTACATCGACACCGGTATCTGGGGCCAGAAGGCCATTGAAGAGGCCTCCCGCTACGGCAATGTCAACGTGGCGGGCACTGCCAAGCCTTACGATTACTTCGCGATTCCAGGCCAGAACGAGTGGAAGCTGTCCAAGGACGCGGCCTACGTGCACTACGTCGCCAACGAAACCATCGGCGGCCTGGAGTTCGACTGGGTGCCGGAAGTCGGCGACGTTCCGTTGGTGTGCGACATGTCTTCGGACATTCTCTCGCGCCCGATCGACGTGTCGAAGTACGGCATGATCTACGCTGGCGCGCAGAAGAACATTGGCCCGAGCGGCATCCTGGTCAATATCATCCGTGAAGACCTGCTGGGGCGCGCCCGCTCGCTGTGCCCGACCATGCTCAACTACAAGGTCGCGGCCGATAACGGCTCGATGTACAACACTCCGCCGGCCTTCGCCTGGTACCTGTCCGGCCTGGTGTTCGAGTGGCTGAAAGAGCAGGGTGGTGTCGCCGCCATGGGCAAGCTGAACGAAGAGAAGAAGCGCGTCCTGTACGACTTCATCGACGCCAGCGGCCTGTACAGTAACCCGATCAACCTGACTGACCGCTCGTGGATGAACGTGCCGTTCCGTCTGGCTGACGACCGCCTGGACAAGCCGTTCCTGGCAGGTGCCGATGCGCGTGGTCTGTTGAACCTCAAGGGTCACCGTTCGGTCGGTGGCATGCGCGCCTCCATCTACAACGCCGTCGACATCCACGCGATCAATGCGCTGGTTGCCTACATGGCAGAGTTCGAAAAGGAACACGGCTAATGTCTGAGCAAGAACTCAAGGCCCTGCGCGTACGCATTGACAGCCTGGACGAGAAAGTCCTGGAACTGATCAGTGAGCGCGCGCGGTGTGCCCAGGAAGTGGCGCGGGTCAAGATGGCGTCCCTGGCGGAAGGCGAAGTGCCGGTGTTCTACCGTCCCGAGCGTGAAGCCCAGGTGCTCAAGCGTGTGATGGAGCGCAACAAGGGTCCGCTGGGTAACGAAGAGATGGCGCGGTTGTTCCGCGAGATCATGTCCTCGTGCCTGGCCCTGGAGCAGCCGCTGAAAGTGGCTTACCTCGGTCCGGAAGGCACCTTCACCCAAGCCGCCGCGATGAAGCATTTCGGTCACGCCGTGATCAGCAAGCCGATGGCGGCGATTGACGAAGTGTTCCGTGAAGTCGCAGCCGGTGCGGTGAACTTTGGCGTGGTGCCGGTGGAGAACTCCACCGAAGGCGCGGTGAACCACACCCTCGACAGCTTCCTTGAGCACGACATGGTTATCTGCGGTGAGGTTGAGCTGCGTATTCACCACCACCTGCTGGTGGGCGAGAACACCAAGACCGACAGCATCAGTCGTATCTACTCCCACGCCCAGTCCCTGGCCCAGTGCCGCAAGTGGCTGGATGCGCATTACCCGAATGTCGAGCGCGTGGCAGTGTCCAGCAACGCCGAGGCAGCCAAGCGGGTCAAGGGTGAGTGGAATTCGGCGGCGATCGCCGGAGATATGGCGGCAGGCCTGTACGGCCTGACGCGTCTGGCCGAAAAGATCGAGGACCGCCCGGACAACTCCACGCGCTTCCTGATGATCGGCAGCCAGGAAGTGCCGCCGACTGGCGACGACAAGACGTCCATCATCGTCTCTATGAGCAACAAGCCCGGCGCGCTGCATGAGCTGCTGGTGCCGTTCCACGATAACGGGATTGACCTGACGCGCATCGAGACTCGTCCTTCGCGCAGCGGTAAATGGACTTACGTGTTCTTTATCGACTTCATCGGCCATCACCGCGACCCACTGGTCAAGGGTGTGCTGGAGAAAATCAGTCAGGAAGCCGTGGCACTCAAGGTGCTGGGCTCTTACCCGAAAGCGGTTTTGTGAGGCTTTAACATGAGTGGCAACTTCCTCGCCCTGGCTCAGCCGGGCGTGCAACAACTGTCGCCTTACGTCCCGGGCAAACCTGTGGACGAGTTGGCGCGTGAGTTGAACCTGGATCCGGCGAATATCGTCAAGCTGGCCAGTAACGAAAACCCGCTGGGCCCTAGCCCCAAAGTGCTGGCGGCGGTCCGTGAAGAGCTGGCCGAGCTGACCCGTTATCCGGATGGCAATGGCTTTGCGCTCAAGACCCTGCTGGCTGAAAAGTGCCGGGTCGAGCTGAACCAGGTCACCCTGGGCAATGGCTCCAACGACATTCTTGAGCTGGTCGGCCGTGCTTACCTGGCGCCGGGCTTGAATGCGGTGTTCAGCGAGCATGCGTTTGCGGTCTATCCGATCGTGACCCAGGCCGTGGGTGCCGACGCAAAGGTAGTTCCAGCCAAAGAGTGGGGGCATGACCTGCCGGCCATGCTGGCGGCGATCGATGCGCAAACCCGTGTGGTGTTCATTGCCAACCCGAACAACCCGACTGGTACCTGGTTCGACGCCCAGGCGTTGGACGACTTCCTGCAGGACGTACCTGAGCAGGTGCTGGTGGTGCTGGACGAGGCCTACATCGAGTACGCCGAAGGCAGCGACCTGCCGGACGGCCTGGACTTCCTGGCGGCCTACCCGAACCTGCTGGTGTCGCGCACGTTTTCCAAGGCATACGGCCTGGCGTCGCTGCGGGTGGGCTACGGCCTGTCCACGGCCGTGGTTGCCGATGTGCTGAACCGCGTGCGCCAGCCGTTCAACGTCAACAGCCTCGCCCTGGCGGCGGCCTGTGCGGCGGTGAAGGATGCCGAGTACCTGGAAGAGGGTCGTCGCATCAACGAAACCGGCATGCTGCAGTTGCAGGACGGCTTCCGCGAGCTGGGCCTGGGCTGGATTCCGTCCAAGGGCAACTTCATCTGCGTCGACCTCGGCCAAGTGGCGGCTCCGGTATTCCAGGGTTTGCTGCGTGAAGGCGTGATCGTGCGTCCGACCGCCAACTACGGCATGCCGAACCACCTGCGTATCACCATCGGTCTGCCGGCGGAAAACGCCCGCTTCCTGGAGGCGCTGGCCAAGGTTCTGGCTCGTGGTTGATGTCACTGCATTGCAACCTGCTGTGCCTATGATCGGTCGCCTGGTGGTGGTCGGCCTGGGGTTGATCGGCGGCTCCTTCGCCAAGGGCCTGCGTGAAAGCGGCCTGTGCCGCGAAGTGGTCGGTGTGGACCTGGACCCGCAATCGCGCAAGCTGGCGGTTGAGTTGGGCGTGGTGGATCGCTGTGAGGCAGACCTGGCGCTCGCGTGCCAGGGCGCTGATGTGATCCAGCTCGCCGTGCCGATCCTGGCCATGGAGAAGTTGCTGGCGTTGTTGGCTGGCATGGACCTCGGCCAGGCGATCCTCACGGATGTCGGGAGTGCCAAGGGCAATGTGGTGCGCGCCGCGCAGCTGGCCTTTGGCGGCATGCCGGCGCGTTTCGTGCCGGGGCATCCGATTGCCGGTTCCGAGCAGAGCGGGGTGGAGGCGTCGAATGCGCAGCTGTTCCGCCGCCATAAAGTGATCCTGACACCGTTGGAGCAGACCGACCCTGCCGCATTGGCGGTGGTGGATCGCCTGTGGCGCGAGTTGGGCGCGGATGTGGAGCACATGCAGGTCGAGCGTCACGACGAAGTGCTGGCGGCGACCAGTCATCTGCCGCACCTGCTGGCGTTTGGCTTGGTGGACTCGTTGGCCAAGCGCAACGAAAACCTGGAGATTTTCCGTTACGCCGCCGGTGGCTTCCGCGATTTCACGCGCATTGCTGGCAGCGATCCGGTGATGTGGCATGACATCTTCCTTGCTAACCGTGAGGCGGTGTTGCGCACCCTGGACACCTTCCGCAGTGACCTCGACGCCTTGCGCGACGCGGTTGATGCCGGGGATGGCCACCAATTATTGGGCGTGTTCACCCGTGCGCGGGTGGCGCGTGAGCATTTCAGCAAGATCCTGGCGCGCCGGGCCTACATGGAAACCGCTGTGAACGCCGATGAATTGACCTTCCTCGCCGAACCGGGTGGCCGCTTGAGCGGGCGCATCCGGGTGCCGGGCGACAAGTCGATCTCCCATCGGTCGATCATGCTGGGGTCCTTGGCTGAGGGGGTGACCGAGGTCGAAGGTTTCCTGGAGGGCGAAGATGCCCTGGCGACCTTGCAGGCGTTTCGCGACATGGGCGTGGTGATTGAAGGGCCACACCATGGTCGCGTGACTATTCATGGCGTGGGCTTGCATGGGCTGAAGGCGGCGCCGGGGCCGATTTATCTCGGTAACTCCGGTACGTCCATGCGTCTGCTGTCCGGCTTGTTGGCAGCGCAGCGCTTCGACAGCGTGCTGACCGGTGATGCTTCCTTGTCCAAGCGCCCGATGAGTCGCGTGGCCAAGCCATTGCGGGAAATGGGCGCGGTGATCGAAACCGGGCCGGAAGGGCGCCCGCCGCTGACCATTCGGGGCGGTCAGGTGTTGAAGGGCCTGAATTATGTGTTGCCGATGGCCAGTGCGCAGGTCAAATCCTGCGTGTTGCTGGCGGGGCTGTACGCTGAGGGCAAGACGTCAGTGACGGAGCCGGCGCCGACCCGTGACCATACCGAGCGTATGTTGCGTGGCTTTGGTTATCCGGTGGCGGTGGATGGCGCTACTGCGTCCGTAGAGTCCGGCCACGCGCTGACCGCTACCCATATTGAAGTGCCAGGGGATATTTCTTCCTCGGCGTTTTTCCTGGTGGCGGCTTCGATTGCCGAGGGCTCCGAGCTGTTGCTGGAGCATGTCGGCATCAACCCGACGCGTACCGGGGTGATCGACATCCTGCGGTTGATGGGGGCGGATATCACCTTGGAAAACCCGCGCGAAGTGGGCGGTGAGCCGGTGGCTGATCTGCGTGTGCGTGCCGCGGCGTTGAAGGGGATCGAGATCCCCGAAGCGCTGGTGCCGCTGGCGATCGATGAATTCCCGGTGCTGTTTGTGGCGGCGGCCTGTGCCGAAGGGCGTACCGTGCTGCGCGGTGCCGAGGAGTTGCGCGTCAAGGAGTCCGATCGCATCCAGGTGATGGCCGACGGTCTGCTGGCGCTGGGGGTCAAGTGTGAACCGACCCCCGATGGGATTATCATTGACGGTGGCCTGATGGGTGGTGGTGAAGTCCATGCCCATGGCGATCACCGGATTGCCATGGCGTTCAGCGTGGCTTCCCTGCGGGCGGCGGCGCCGATTCGTATCCGTGACTGCGCCAATGTTGCTACGTCTTTTCCGAACTTTCTTACACTGTGTGCCCACGTTGGCATCCGTGTTGCCCAAGAGGCTCAATTGTGAATATCAAAGCACCGGTGATTACCATCGACGGGCCAAGCGGCTCGGGCAAAGGCACGATCGCCGGCATCCTGGCCAAGCGCCTGGGCTGGTGCCTGCTGGATTCCGGCGCACTGTATCGCCTGCTGGCGTTTGCTGCGCGCAACCATGGCGTCGACCTGACCAATGAAGAATCCCTGAAGCTGCTGGCGGCGCACCTTGATGTGCAGTTCGTCGGCGCGACGGAAGGTCATCCGCAGCGCATCATCCTGGAAGGGGATGACGTGACCGATGACCTGCGTAACGAACAAGTTGGCTCCTGGGCTTCCCAGGTTGCCGCGCTGCCGGCGGTGCGCGATGCGCTGCTGCAGCGTCAGCGGGCGTTCCAGGAGCCGCCGGGCCTGGTGGCTGATGGGCGTGATATGGGAACCGTGGTGTTTCCGGAGGCGCCGCTGAAGATTTTCCTGACTGCTAGCGCCGAGGAGCGGGCTCGCCGCCGCTACTTGCAGTTGAAGGGCAAAGTCGATGGTGTTAGTCTGTCGAGTCTGCTAGATGAGATCCGTGCACGCGATGAGCGTGATACCCAGCGCGCAGTAGCCCCGCTCAAGCCGGCGGCTGATGCTATACAGCTGGATTCCACGGAGCTGTCCATCGAGCAGGTGCTGGAACGCATCTTGAGCGAAATCGCCATTCGCGATATCGCCGGGTGATCAAGAAGGCCGCAGGGGACCAGTCATAGTCCTGCGGTGGCTTCTTTTAACTGAAACTGACCCACACCGTCTGGGGTGTGGAGATGGGCGTATTCTTCGCCCTTATCAACAGGAATTAAAATGAGCGAAAGCTTTGCGGAACTCTTTGAAGAAAGCCTAAAAACCCTGAACCTTCAGGCAGGCTCCATCATCACCGGTGTTATCGTTGATATCGATTACCAAGCTCGCTGGGTAACCGTTCACGCTGGTCTGAAGTCTGAAGCTCTGATCCCGCTGGAACAGTTCTACAACGATGCTGGTGACCTGACTATCAATGTCGGTGACGAAGTTCACGTTGCTCTGGACTCGGTTGAAGACGGTTTCGGTGAAACCAAGCTGTCCCGTGAAAAAGCCAAGCGCGCTGAATGCTGGATTGTTCTCGAAGCAGCCTTCGCAGCTGAAGAAGTGGTCAAGGGCGTTATCAACGGTAAGGTTAAAGGCGGCTTCACTGTCGACGTTAACGGCATCCGTGCGTTCCTGCCAGGTTCTTTGGTCGACGTTCGTCCTGTGCGCGACACCACGCACCTGGAAGGCAAAGAACTCGAATTCAAGGTCATCAAACTCGACCAGAAACGCAACAACGTTGTCGTTTCCCGTCGCAGCGTCCTGGAAGCAGAGAACTCCGCCGAGCGTGAAGCTCTGCTGGAATCCCTGCAGGAAGGCCAACAAGTCAAAGGTATCGTCAAAAACCTCACCGACTACGGCGCATTCGTCGATCTGGGTGGCGTGGATGGCCTGCTGCACATTACCGACATGGCTTGGAAGCGTATCAAGCATCCTTCCGAAATCGTCAACGTTGGCGACGAGATCGATGTCAAGGTTCTGAAATACGATCGCGAGCGCAACCGTGTTTCCCTGGGTCTGAAGCAACTGGGTGAAGATCCATGGGTTGCTATCAAAGCCCGTTACCCAGAAAGCACTCGCGTAACTGCACGTGTTACCAACCTGACCGACTACGGCTGCTTCGCTGAGCTGGAAGAAGGTGTTGAAGGTCTGGTACACGTTTCCGAAATGGACTGGACCAACAAGAACATCCACCCTTCGAAAGTCGTACAAGTCGGCGACGAAGTGGAAGTTATGGTTCTGGACATCGACGAAGAGCGTCGTCGTATCTCCCTGGGCATCAAGCAGTGCAAATCTAACCCATGGGAAGATTTCTCTGGCCAGTTCAACAAGGGCGATAAAATCTCCGGCACCATCAAGTCGATCACCGATTTCGGTATCTTCATTGGTCTGGACGGCGGCATCGACGGCCTGGTTCACCTGTCCGACATCTCCTGGAACGAAGTGGGCGAAGAAGCTGTTCGTCGTTTCAAGAAGGGCGACGAGCTGGACACCGTTATCCTGTCGGTTGACCCAGAGCGCGAGCGCATCTCCCTGGGTATCAAGCAACTGGAAAGCGATCCGTTCTCCGAGTACGTTCAAGAGAACGACAAAGGCGCAATCGTTAAGGGCACTGTGAAAGAAGTTGACGCTAAAGGCGCCATCATCACTCTGGCCGACGATATCGAAGCGACTCTGAAAGCCTCCGAAATCAGCCGTGACCGCGTTGAAGACGCGCGCAACGTTCTGAAAGAAGGCCAGGAAGTAGAAGCCAAGATCATCAGCGTTGATCGTAAGAGCCGCGTAATCCAGCTCTCCATCAAGTCGAAAGACGAAGTGGAAGAGAAAGAAGCTATCCAGAGCCTGAAATCGGCACCGGAAGCTGCACAAGGCGAGACCACCATGGCCTCCCTGCTGCGCGAAGCAATGGCTAAGCAGAACTAAGTTCTGTAAAGCTATAGAAAAAGGGCGACTTCGGTCGCCCTTTTTTGTGCCTGAAATTTGTTGAATCACCGCCCGAGAACCTTGGGCTATCGAGCGGGGTCAGATCTAATTATAGTCTTTGAAGAAATCGCTCTTGTGTCGCTGATTCAATAAGGATCTGAATGAATAGGCTTACAGTTGTATTCGCCATGATGTTGCTTGCAGGGTGCTCCGCTACCAGCGCCAAGACTCACGCCAGGCACGGTGTCAGTGGCATTGAGATCGACTGCTCGGGTCTCGGTTCCAATTGGGACAAGTGCGAGAAGCGCGCTGCCCGTGAGTGTAAGCAGCAGGGCTACAAGGTCATCACCAGGTCCAGTGATGCCAAGGACGATGAGGGTGATTACCTGTTTGGCTGGAATCCTGCGGGTGCGGTGACCCGGACGATGCTGGTGATGTGTAATTGAGTATGGAAGGCGCGTTTTATCGGTATGAATTGATCATGCAGATAAGTTGGTGGGTGGGCTGTTCAAATTCATCAAGTCATGCTAAAACCTTCGAAGCGCTTTTCCTAGCTGCTTGAAAAAGAAGGGAAAAATATGACGAAGTCGGAGTTGATCGAACGAATTGTCACCCATCAAGGGCTGCTCTCATCCAAAGATGTGGAGCTGGCTATCAAGACCATGCTTGAGCAAATGTCCCAGTGCCTGGCCACCGGCGATCGCATCGAGATTCGCGGTTTTGGCAGCTTTTCTCTACACTACCGCGCCCCCCGCGTAGGACGTAATCCGAAGACCGGCCAGTCCGTCAGCCTGGACGGCAAATTTGTACCACATTTCAAGCCGGGCAAGGAGCTAAGGGATCGGGTGAATGAAGAGGAAGAGTAGGGGGGGCAAGGTATCAGCCACCTTTAGCGCTGGTTTCAAATAGCTCTCGGATATTTTTCGATCCGATGCAGTGGGTTAACGAGCCCCATCTGTTTGGCGAATTTAAGGGCCTTGGGCCCTGCAATTTCCATCTTCCCTGTTTTCGAGCGCCAGAACGCTAAAGATAAAACCTCAATACTAGTATAATGAAGTGTTGTTATTTTCGCGGCTGGACTATTTTATTTTAAGGCCTGTTAGGGCTTTTTTTGTTTTTAGTGAGAATGGTTTTCACCCTTTGTGCTGCATCTGCGGGGTGAAGGCATGAAGGTAATGGCTTTATAAAAATCGCAGAGGCGATTTTTACGACAACGGATTAATGGATATACACATGCTAAAACTGGATGACATCAAACTGGCTGTAATAGGCCTTGGTTACGTGGGGTTGCCACTGGCTGTTGAATTTGGCAAGCAGCGTCCGGCGATCGGATTTGACATCAACCAGGCAAGGATTGATGCGTTGAAGGCTGGGCATGACGCCACACTGGAAGTCTGTACTGCGGAGCTGAAAGAGGCTGGTTTGTTGTCGTTCAGCTCGGATCAGGAAGATCTAGTGGCTTGTAATACCTATATCGTCACTGTGCCGACGCCAATCGATAGTTACAAGCAGCCGGACCTGACGCCTCTGATCAAGGCTTCGGAAATGCTCGGTAAAGTGTTAAAGAAAGGCGATATTGTTATCTATGAGTCTACAGTTTATCCCGGCGCCACCGAGGAAGTCTGTGTTCCTGTGTTGGAGAGAGTTTCAGGTTTGAAATTTAACAGGGATTTTTATGCTGGCTATAGCCCGGAGCGGATTAATCCAGGTGATAAAGTTCACCGGCTGACAACTATCAAGAAGGTGACTGCCGGTTCGACTGCGGAAGTCGCCGAGTTGGTTGACGAGCTTTATAATCAAGTTGTGATCGCGGGGACGCACAAGGCTTCCAGTATAAAAGTGGCTGAAGCGGCCAAGGTGATCGAAAATACTCAGCGTGACTTGAATATTGCTCTGATCAACGAGCTGGCAATTATCTTCAATAAGATGGGGATTGATACCGAGGCGGTCTTGGAGGCGGCAGGAACGAAGTGGAACTTTCTACCATTCAGGCCAGGGTTGGTTGGCGGGCACTGCATTGGTGTCGACCCTTATTATCTGACGCACAAGGCGCAATCGATCGGATATCACCCGGAAATTATATTGGCCGGACGCAGGTTGAATGACGGAATGGGGGCGTACGTTGTCTCGCAGATGGTCAAGGCCATGCTCAAGAAGCAGATTCAGGTAGACGGTGCGCGTATTCTACTGATGGGTCTTGCGTTCAAGGAGAATTGCCCTGATCTGCGAAATACCCGCATCGTCGATATTGTTAGTGAGCTGGCTGAATACAATATCGCCGTTGACGTGTACGACCCTTGGGTGAGCAAGGAAGAGGCTGGGGAAGAGTACGGCATTCGTCCTATAGCCGCTCCCGACGAGTCTGCATACGATGGTATAATATTGGCGGTAGCACATGAAGAATTCCGTCAAGCGGGCGTAGCAAAAATACGCAGTTACGGCAAGACAAAGCACGTACTTTATGACCTGAAGTATCTATTGAAGGCCGAAGAGTCTGATTTGCGTCTATAGAACACTCGGTTAAGATAATTACTAGGGTAGGTGCAGAATGAATGAATATAAGAAGATTCTTTCGAAAATTTCGACGTCCCCCAAAAAATGGTTGGTGACAGGCGTTGCCGGTTTTATTGGCTCGAATCTTCTGGAAGCACTGCTATTGGCCGAGCAGTGGGTGGTTGGAATAGACAATTTTTCTACGGGGCACAAGAAAAACCTTGAAGAAGTGCAAGGTCTTGTCAGTGTCGAACAATGGGCACGCTTTACCTTTGTCGAAGGTGATATAAGGTCTCTGGAAGACTGCAACTCAGCTTGTCAGGGGGTTGACTACGTCTTGCATCAAGCAGCCTTGGGCTCTGTTCCGCGCTCGATTAATGACCCGATTAACACCAATAGCACCAATATTGATGGTTTTCTCAACATGTTGGTTGCTGCCAAAGATGCAGGGGTGAAAAGCTTCACCTATGCAGCCAGTAGCTCCACTTACGGCGATCACCCTGGGTTGCCTAAGGTTGAGTCTATCATCGGCAAGCCTCTTTCTCCCTATGCTGTGACAAAGTATGTAAACGAACTCTATGCTGATGTATTTTCTCGCTGCTACGGTTTCAATACTGTAGGACTTCGCTATTTTAATGTTTTCGGTAAGCGCCAGGATCCCAATGGTGCTTATGCAGCGGTTATCCCGAAGTGGATTTCTTCGATGATATCCGGTGAGGATATCTATGTTAACGGCGATGGTGAAACCAGTCGGGATTTTTGTTTCATCGAGAATACTGTCCAAGCCAACTTGCTCGCGGCGACGAGTACAAGCGCTGAGTCCTTGAACCAGATATATAATGTTGCTGTGGGCGACCGTACGACATTGAACCAATTGTTTGCGTTGCTGGCTGCAGAACTCTCCAAGAATGGTGTTGTTCGTCAGCGTAGTCCGGTGTATCGAGACTTCAGGGCAGGCGATGTCAAGCACTCACAAGCTGACATTGGGAAAGTCAAGGCGCTGTTGGGGTATGCCCCCGAGTACAGCGTGGAACAAGGTATTGCTGTGGCCATGCCTTGGTACGTTAACGCCTTGGCGCAAGGTGTGAAATGAATAGCTTAGAGTGGGTCAGCTTTCCACCACTAGGTGATGATCGTGGGTCTTTGGTTGCGATAGAGGCCGAGAAGACCGTTCCCTTTGAGATTAAAAGGGTCTATTACATCTTCGGTACACAAGAAGGTGTCGCTCGAGGTTTTCATGCGCACCGTAATCTTAAGCAAGTAGCGGTGTGCGTAATAGGCCATTGTGAAATGATTCTGGACAACGGCTCTGTCCGAAGTATGGCTAGGCTGGACTCGCCGACCAAAGGGCTGGTCATTGGGGACTTGGTTTGGCGAGAAATGCACAATTTCAGCGAAGATTGTGTATTGCTGGTTTTGGCCAGTGAACATTACGACGAGAGTGATTACATAAGGGATTATTCCGAGTTTTTGGCCGCCGTAGCGGATAGCCAGCCGTCGGTCTGATGTAAATGCCTGAGTCAATTTAGTAACTAAGATGTTTCATAAGTATCAAGTGAATGTGAGTGACTTTACAATGATTGAGTTTTTGAATCTTAAATCTGCCAATGCATCGATGCGTGACGAGCTGATTGGCGCGTGCACAAGGGTTGTAGACTCTGGTTGGTATATAGCGGGTCAAGAGCTGAATCAATTTGAGGCTTCATTCGCCGAATACTGTGGCGCAAAGCATTGTGTTGGGGTGGCCAATGGCCTCGATGCGCTGGTTTTGACACTGCGTGCCTGGAAGTTGATGGGTAAACTGCAGGACGGTGACGAAGTTATTGTGCCGGCAAATACCTATATTGCCAGTATTCTCGCAATTACAGAAAACAACCTGGTGCCCGTACTGGTTGAACCCGATGAGCAGACGTTCAATCTATCGCCTGAACGCACGCGTGCTGCTTTGACTTCTCGAACCCGCGTTATCCTTGCTGTCCATTTGTACGGGCAGCTTGCATGCATGCCTGAGTTGATGGACATTGCCAAATCCCACAAATTGCTTGTACTGGAGGACGCAGCGCAAGCACACGGCGCTAGCTCAAATGGGAAGAAAGCTGGTTGCTGGGGCGATGCGGCAGGGTTCAGTTTCTACCCAGGAAAAAATTTGGGCGCATTGGGCGATGCCGGCGCTGTTGTGACCAGCAGTGATGAGTTAGCGAATGCGCTCCAGGCACTTAGAAATTATGGCTCGCATCAGCGTTACCATAACATGTACCAAGGCGTTAATAGTCGTCTTGACGAAATTCAAGCGGCCATGCTGAGTGTCAAACTCAAGTATCTGGATGTACAAACCGCGCACCGGCGGGAAATTGCCCAGTTCTACATGGATCATATCGAGAATCCGACTATCGCGTTGCCGTTGCGGCCAGTTGTGGACGTACGGAATATGAAGTCTCATGTCTGGCATCTTTTTGTGGTGCGCAGTGAACAGCGAGAGGCACTCCAATCACATTTACTGAAGCACGACATACAGTCGTTGATTCACTATCCTATTCCACCGCATAAGCAAGCAGCCTATCAACACCTGAATGGACTATCCTTGGATATAACGGAAAATATCCATCGAACAGTCCTGAGCCTACCGATCGGGCCGACTCTGAGCATCGCGGAGGCAACGCAGGTTGTCGAGGCGTGCAACAGTTTCAACGGCGTTAGCGCATAATGACTTTTGTAAGAACCAGTTTGCTCAATGCTGTCGCGGTTGTAATTAAAATGCTGACCTTGCTAGGGATAAATAAAATATTGGCCGTGTATGTCGGTCCTGCAGGGTATGCGGCATTAGGGCAGTTTCAAAATTTGGTTCAGATGATCACCACCTTTGCCGGTGGTTCAATGAATACGGGTGTCACAAAGTACACGGCGGAATACGCAGGAGATAGCGATCGGCAGCACAGGATATGGGCCACAGCAGGCATTGTCTCTTTAGTTGGGGCTTGCATTGCAGCCTTACTGATCGCTCTATTTGCCAGACCTCTGGCGCGTTACTTTTTGAGCATTGAAACCCATTACACGGTCTTTTATTGGCTTTCCTGCGGTTTGATTTTCTTTGTTCTAAATTCATTGTTGTTGGCGATACTGAATGGTAAGAAAGAAGTGGCGGCCTACGTGACTGCCAATATTATTGGCAGTCTGCTGAGCTTTGTAGTTGTCGTTGTTTTATCCGTTTATTTTGGGCTGTACGGTGCGTTGGTGTCACTTTCGGTCTACCAGTCTATCGCCTGTGTCGCAACGGCTTATATCTGCTCGCGTAAATCCTGGTTCAGCTTTCGATTGCTGGTCGGTGCAATTGATCAGCAGGCGTTATTTAAGCTATTGAAGTTTTCGCTTATGGTCGGAGTATCGGCTGCGTGTGTACCCTTGTCGAGTATGCTGGTTCGCGATTATTTGATCGGCGCCTACGGTATTGATTTTGCCGGCTATTGGGAAGCGTTGACTAGGCTTAGCGGTGCCTACCTGATGCTGGTAACTACGACCTTAAGTTTGTATTTTCTTCCTAGATACTCGGAAATCAAATCGATCACAAAGCTTAGGCTTGAAGTTGTGAAAGCGCTGTGCATGATTGTTCCCGTTGCACTATTGGGAAGTGCCAGTGTTTATCTGCTAAGGGAGTGGTTGATAAAACTGCTATTTTCCAGTGATTTTTTACCGATTGAAGGTTTGGTCGCTTGGCAAGTGGTTGGCGATACATTGAAGATAACGAGTTGGGTGTTGGGTTTTTTGTTGTGGGCGAGGGCATTGGTCATTCCTTTTATCGTTACTGAAGTTATGTTTTCATTTGGTTTTTTCTTTGCGACAAAGTTTTTTTCGGCCTATTACGGCAGCGATGGAGTAGTCATAGCTTACGCGGCTAACTATTTTTGTTATTTGATAGCGCTAGCCCTGTTTTTCTTTTTGTGGTTTCGAAAGCATAAAATTCTAGAAGCAGGCGAGGGGCACAAGGAATGTTGAAGGTAAGTATTATAGTGCCGTCGTATAATCACTCGAGTTTCGTCTGTGCAACAATTGAGTCGATAATGAATCAAACGGCAGCGCGTAGCAGTTATGAATTGATAGTGGTTGATGATTGTTCTCCGGATGACAGTGTTCAGAAAATCAGATGTCTTCAAGAGAAATATGATTTTGTATTTATTGAAAGTAAAGTAAATACTGGTGTAAATGGTGCTATCGAACGCGCCTTGGAAGTGTGCAGGGGTGCATATATATCGCTGATTGGTTCGGACGACGTGTTGCTGCCTAATAAAATAGCAGCTCAAGTGAGCTTCTTGCATGAAAATGATGTTGATTGTGTTTATTCGTTGGGAGAAATAATCAACGAACAAGGTAATGTTTTTACAAGGCAAAACCTATCTGAATTCGAGCGTGCTTTAAAATCCGGTCAAGGGTACACATTTTGTGCCGTCGATGACACCTCTGCACCTTTGCTACAGTCTGCGATGATGAAAGCAGATTTAATGCGAGAGGTTTCGGGGTTGAGAAGGAAGTTTAAATCAGATGACTGGGTTGTACTGCTGTATTTTCTAAAAAGTTATAAAGTCGGATTTCAGAACTTGGCAACCTTTCAATATCGACTTCATTCTGGAAATACCCATTCGGACTGTTGGAAAACTCTTCCAATGAGGCTTGAAGTTCCCTGTATGTTTTTTTCGGCAGAAGAGTCAGGTTTACGTAACAAGTCTATATCTAATATATTTTTTTCGCACTCGGCAAGCCTGTTTAGAGGGCGTAAGTATTTGACTGGTTTGCGCTTTTTGCTGGCCGGCCTTTGCTTTGGTATTCCTTTTAAAAAGCTGGTTCGGTTGATGAGCAAGAGGCTTGTAGGATGAGTGTGCTATCAGTTTCTATTATTATTCTTACCTATAATCACGAGTCATTTATTTTGGAGGCGTTGCAGTCGGTTGCACTCCAGGAATATCCTGGCGTTCAACTGGTTATCGGTGATGATGCGTCAAGCGACCGAACGTGTGATGTGATTGATCAGTTCGAGCAACAATCCGCAATGAATATCGATAAGATTTATTTCGATGCGAATGTTGGTATTACCAGGAATTTTAATGCGTGCCTGGAACGTTGTCAGGGAGATGTGATTTTTGTGCTGGGTGGTGACGACGTTTTCTGCCCTGGAAAGATCGCGGCGCAAGTGCAGCATCTTGAAGACAATCCAAACGTCACAATTTCGTATCATGATGTTGAGGTATTTGACTCTGACTCAAATCGAGTCATGTATCTCTATAATGACATGCATGGTAAGCACGAAGGTGGAGCGGCAGAGCTGGTCCGACGTGGGGCATTTGGTTGTGGTTGTTCGGTAGCGATCCGAAATAAAAAACTGCCAGCCTGCGATGAACGCATAAAATTTGCGTCAGACTGGCTTTGGTATATTGAAGTTTTGATGCTTTCTGGTGGTGAGATTAAGTACCTTGAAGGTGTCTACGCGCGTTATCGCAGGCACGCCAATAATATTACGGGGGGTAGTCATTTGCGGCAGCAGTATGCAGAAGTTATGCAGACGCTGGATATCGTTGCTGAGAAGTATCCCTCGCTCAAGGCGGTCGCTAGTAAATCTGTTTCCGAACGAAACATAGCATTCTCTATGAAGTTTTTTATTGCTGGTGAGTATTGGCGAGGATTGTCGTTGTTCAAAAAGGCTATGTCTACGAACAGTCTTGCGCCCCTGTTTTTTTTACGTATTAGGATTAGGCGCATATTGAGGTTGTTTCAGTAGTTAGTGGTTGAGGTGCTTGTTGTTGATTTGTTTTGTAGTTGATGCTGGCAATGTGAGCTGTCGGGGGTGTAGATGGATGTCAAAAAAGCTAAGAAGATAGTGGGTGCCGTTGTTTCGTTATTCTTACTGGCAGGGCTTATGTTTTACTTGAGCCCTGCGGATATTCTGTCCCACGCACAACAGTTTCCTCCTGCCTTATTAGTGTTGGTCTTTGCCCTTATGGTTGGGAACGTGGTCGTAGTGACCTTCAGGTTCTGGCGTATTTTATCTCATTTTGATCATCCGCTGTCCTGGCTGTTGGTGTTTAAAGCCAGTGCGGCTGCCAATATTGCATCTTTATTAGTGATTCCTTTATTTGGACAAATGGCCGGTCGTCAGGCAGTTTTACAATCTGCGGGTGTATCGGCGGTTGAAAACGCGGTCATTGCAGCCTATGAGCGGACAGTCGTCGCGGTAATCAGCGCTGCGTTTGCCATGTTGGGTGCTTTGTATTTACTCGAAGGGGTGGTTAGCAAGTATCTAGATGAGTTACCGGTTGTCGAGATTTTCTCAGTACTGCTGTTCGCGTTGGTTTTAAGCTTGGCGTTGGGCATCGGTAGGTTTGAAGTTAAAATTGGCAGTAGTTTACTCGCAAAAAGGAATGCCAAGCGACTGTTGGAGGTCGCGTTAATATCCTCCACAAGCAACATTTTGATGCTGACGTGTTTTGCCTGCCTTTTTTCTGTAGTAGCTCCAAATGTCAGCATGCTGCAGTTGTTTTCTGCTGCTGCCATTGTATCGTTTGCCGCAGGGTTGCCCGTTAGCTTTGGTGGTTGGGGGCTGCGCGAAATCGTTTCGGTTTCTGTCTTGGGGACATTCGCGGTGAGTGCCGAACAAGCCCTTGCAGCTTCTATACTATGTGGCCTCTTATCTATACTTTCGGTGATCAGCTTGGCGCCATTTGCCTTACGTAAAGGTAAGCATGCAATGGCCCAGCCAGTGAATGGGGGGGAGGTGGACATCCCTTTAGCTCAGCGTAAGCTTGGGGGGGCTTACCTAGAGCGCTCTGCGGCGTGGGTGCTTTGTTTCTGTGTATCATTGTTTATTTTTTTCCAGATAATAATAAAATACGGTGAAAGTGCTATCAGCGTGAACTTGGCTGACCCATTTGCGATACTTGCACTGTCGGTTGTTCTCTTGAATGCAGTCTTTAGTCGTTCAGCCCCACGCTGGCGATTTATTCGGGTCAACTCCTTATTGTTACTTGTCACACTTGTTATGTTCCTAGGTTATGCCCATGGTTTCTATAGTATTGGAACTAACGGTTGGGCGCTGGGTAAAGTCTTTGGCTGGTTTGTTTTGTTGGGTTTTGCGTCCGCTGGTTACCTCGCTGCCGCATACTATGGTTTGCCGGGGACTAGGCGAATAGTTGAAACCATGGTTGCAGTTATCTGTGTGATCATCATCCTGCAGATTGCACTTAGGATTCTTCATCTGTACGGAGTCATTCATTGGTCCGGCTTTACCTACTCAATTGATGGATACGTCGGTAATAGGAATGCACTGGCATTTCAGATCATCTGTGTTGCTGCAGCGTTTATTAGCTTGTCTCCGCTTTATCAGGGGAGATACTTGCGGGCGTTTCCGTCCATCAAGTGCAGTGTTTTTGCTGTTGTGGCGCTGACGATAATGACAGTCGGAATTTTCTATACATCTTCGCGTTCTGGTATTGTCACTATTTTGATGCTCCTGTTGTTCGCTGGCGTCTTCAATGTGATGAAGCGCTCTCATTTAATGGCATCGTTTCTCGTTTCCTGTGTCCTCTATGCTTTCATAATTTACCTTCCTGCGGTGCTTGATTTTTTCAATGATCTAGTCACTTTCGTGTTTGGTTATGATTTGTCATTTCCGCATATACAAATTCAACCCGAATTTTCAATGTCTGAAAGTGACGCAGGTAGAGCCTCTATCAATAGTGCGGCAATAACCGCCTGGCTACAATCTCCTTGGTGGGGTAATGGCTTGGGCTACTTTTTTAACAAGAGCAGCCAGCTTGTCGGTTTTCCTGTGATTATTCACAACACTACGCTGTGGGTACTCACTGAGTTTGGCATTGCCGGATTGAGTTGTTTTGCCTTGATGTTTGTTTATCTGTTTATCAGTGCATTCTTTAAAAAGAAACGCAGTGTTAGAGATAATGCAATTATTTTATTGCTGTTAGGTTTTGCATTGATGAGTCTTTTTCATGAGGTTATGTATCAGCGAGTATTTTGGTTTTTGCTCGGTCTGATGCTCGCGTCGCAATTTGTCCGTGCGCCAATCAAGCTAAGTACAGCAGCTCTCGCGACTTCCCCTGCTCAAACGGATTAGTAGGTATTCTTCATGTGTGGTTTAGTAGGTTATCTGGCACAGAGCAGCGTCCCATTGGATGAGGCCGTGTTGCAACGAATGACATCAACCCTGACTCACCGTGGTCCGGACGCCGCCGGCTACTGGACGGATCGCGAAGACGGTATTGCCTTGGGGCATACAAGGCTCTCAATTCTGGACCTGTCTCCCGCGGGCAGCCAGCCTATGGTCTCTCATTGCGGTCGGTACGTTATCGCTTTCAATGGCGAGATTTATAACCATCTTGATCTTAGAGCCACACTGCAGTCGATTGATCCAGGCCTGCAGTGGAGAGGGCATGCGGATACCGAGACCCTGCTCATAGGCTTTAGTTTATGGGGGGTGGAAAAGACGCTTCAGGCAGCTGTAGGCATGTTCGCAATTGCTTTGTGGGACAGGCAGGAAAAACTGCTCACCCTGGCCAGAGATCGCACTGGTGAAAAGCCGCTCTATTACGGCTGGCAAGGCGATTTTTTTCTCTTCGGCTCCGAATTGAAAGCGCTCAAGGCACACCCTGCTTTTTGCGCGGATGTTGATCGAAACGCCTTGGTGCTGTTGTTGAGACATAATTGTGTGCCCGCGCCCCATTGTATTTATGAGGGCATGTTCAAACTGATGCCGGGCACTTACATGCAGCTTCGGGTTGATCTTCAGGGGAGAGCCGAGACTTTAGGGACCCATACTTATTGGAGCCTCAACACAGTAGTTGCGGAAGGCTTGTCAGCACCCTTTGTCGGTACTGATAGCCAAGCAGTTGATTTACTGGAATCTCGACTTTTGCAGAGCCTTGAAGGACAAATGCTGTCTGATGTTCCGTTAGGGGCCTTTCTCAGTGGGGGGGTCGACAGCAGCACTATCGTTTCTCTGATGCAGGCACAATCCGCCAGGCCCATACGCACGTTTACCATAGGTTTTGAAGAGGGCGGGTATGACGAGGCCGTGCATGCCAAAGACATTGCTCGTCACCTTGGCACGGAGCACACAGAACTCTATGTGCGTCCGGAAGATGCGTTAGCTGTTATCCCTCAGCTGCCATCCATATACTGTGAACCATTCAGTGACAGTTCACAGATTCCCACTTATTTACTCAGCAAAATGGCGCGTGAGCATGTGAAGGTCGCCCTTAGCGGTGATGGCGGTGATGAGCTGTTTGGTGGCTATAACCGCTATTTGAGCGCGCGCAAGGTATGGGGGGCCATGCAGCGTTTGCCCCGGCCTGTGCGGGCCGCGGCTTCGTCGATGTTGAAAGCAGTCCCTCCCGTCACATGGGACAAGCTGTTCAAGTTAGGCAAACCACTGATACCCAAGCGGCTGCATATCACGACCCCCGGCGACAAAGCGCATAAGCTGGCTGATGTTCTTGGGTTGGGTACTGGGGAGGAGTTCTTCTATCGATTGGCCAGTCACTGGGACGATCCTGCAGGCATAGTGTTGGGGGCATCCGAGCCAGAGACGCTTTTTACCCGATCATCTGACTGGCCTATTACTGATAGTTTTGAGCATTGGATGATGGCTATGGATGCCCAGACGTATATGGCTGACGATATTCTGGTCAAGGTGGATCGCGCGGCGATGGCCGCCAGTCTTGAAACGCGTTCCCCATTGCTCGACCACCGTGTGGTGGAGCTGGCTTGGAACATGCCATTGCACTACAAGATTCGTGCGGGTGAAGGTAAGTGGCTGCTCAAGCAGGTCCTATATCGTCATGTGCCTAAAAACATGATCGAGCGGCCAAAGCAGGGCTTTGGTATTCCCCTTGATAGTTGGCTGCGAGGGCCGCTTAGAGAATGGGCTGCTTCCTTGCTCGACTCGTCCAGACTTGAGTCTGAGGGGTATTTCAGACCTGCGCCGATTCGAAAAATGTGGGAGGAGCATTTAATGGGCGTGCGTAATTGGCAGCATCAGCTATGGACTATCCTGATGTTTCAGGCTTGGCTGGAGGAGCAGCGAGCATGAGTATTCTGGTCATCGCCAGCTACCCTGACTCTCTGGTAAATTTCCGAGGGCCATTACTGGACGCTTTGCTTGCCAAGGGGTTGGCTGTGCATGTTGCCGCCCCCGATCTGACTTCAAGTCATCCCGTGCGTTCTTTGCTGGAGCGCAAAGGTATCACCGTTCATTCAATCTCATTGAATCGCACCGGGATGAACCCCGTCTCTGATTTTTTCACTTTAATTCAGCTGTGGAAGTTGCTCAGGGCCTTACGTCCGGATTACGTATTGGCTTATACCGTTAAACCCGTTGTCTACGGTTTGATTGCAGCCCGTTTCGCCAGTAAAAAAATAATACGAATAGCGCTGATCACCGGCCTGGGTTATGCGTTCCAGAAACAGCACAGCGGCGGGCGCTTGAGCCTGATGGTCAAAACGCTTGTGCAGCGTCTCTACAGGTATTCTTTGTCTGGCGCACACGCTGTATTTTTCCAGAACCCGGATGATCAGGAATTGTTCCTGAACATGGGTATTCTCAGTGCAGAATCGAGATCTACGGTAGTTAACGGTTCTGGCGTTTGTCTGGATGATTTCACGGTTGCTCCTTTTCCTGAGCAGACACGGTTCCTGTTGATCGCCAGGTTGTTAGGTGACAAGGGGGTGCGGGAATACGCGATGGCAGCGCGGAAAATACGCATGCTTCACCCAGAGGTAGCTTTTGATCTAGTGGGTTGGATCGACGATAACCCTGATGCCATCAGTGAACAGGAGCTTCAAGGCTGGATTGCGGAAGGAACGCTGGAGTATCACGGCAAGTTGAGCGATGTCAGGCCTGTAATTGCAGCGAGTAGTGTTTACGTTCTTCCTTCCTACCGGGAGGGAACACCGCGTACTGTGCTTGAGGCTATGTCCATGGGGCGGGCAATCATTACAACAGATGCTCCTGGTTGTCGTGAAACAGTAATCGAGGGGCTCAACGGTTTTATGGTCACGGTCCAGTCGGTTGATGAGCTGGTGAGCGCAATGTCTAAGTTTGTTCAATGCCCACAACGGATTGTCAGTATGGGCGCAGCCTCGAGAAAACTTGCCGAAGACAAGTATGACGTTAATAAAGTCAATAACGTTATGCTCGCAGTGATTGGCCTGTAATTTTCATGGCTACGTCCCATTGTTCATTCGGTTGATTAAAGTGCAGGGTGTTAGAGTGCAATCATGTTAAAGCGTATATTTGATGTTATCAGTGCTGGGCTGGCAATCGTCTTGCTATCACCTGTTATCCTGGTTGTGGCCCTGCTCATACGCGGGAAGCTCGGTTCGCCGATCATTTTCCGGCAAATGCGCCCGGGATTGGCGGGTAAACCCTTCGAAATGATCAAATTCCGTACCATGAAAGACGCCGTCGGAGGCTCCGGTGCTCCTTTGCCCGACGCTGAACGGCTTGGCCCCTTTGGTCGACTTTTGCGCTCTTCAAGTCTGGATGAGTTGCCGGAGTTGTGGAACGTACTCAAAGGTGATATGAGCCTGGTGGGGCCACGACCTTTGTTGATGGAATACCTCCCGCTGTATTCCGCTAATGAGTTTCGGCGACATGAGGTTCGTCCCGGAATCACTGGTTGGGCGCAAGTAAATGGCAGGAACTCCCTCGGGTGGAAGGAAAAGTTTGAACTGGATGTTTGGTATGTTGAAAATCAAAACTTCTGGCTTGATCTGAAAATTTTGTTCCTGACAGTGAAGAAGGTTATTAAGCGAGATGGTGTAAGTGCAGAGGGTGAAGCGACAATGTCAAAATTCACGGGGGATCAGCAGTGATGCGGCTTGCCATCCTCGGTGCCGGTGGCCATGGCAAAGTGGTTGCGGACACTGCTGAGGCTTGCGGCTGGAAGGAAATAGTGTTTTTTGACGACTCATCGGCGCAGTTGACCCTTTGCGGTGTCTGGCCTGTACTGGGTGACTCCGCATGTCTGCGCAATACACTTTCTAAGTTCGACGGTGTTGTGGTAGCTATTGGCGACAACAAAACCAGGTTGAGAATCACGCTGGAGCTACAAGCGTCCGGTGCAAAAATTGCGACTATTGTTCACCCGCGGGCGAACATTAGCCGCTACGCAAAAATTGCTGCTGGCAGCGTCATATTTGCCGGTGTTTCGGTCAACGCCGGTGCGGTCGTTGGGCAAGCCGCGATACTCAATACGGGGTGCAACGTGGACCATGACTGTCGATTGGGACAGGGCTGTCATGTCAGTCCGGGTGCGAGCCTTGCGGGAGGAGTATTGCTGGGCGACCTCTGCTGGGTTGGAATAGGGGCTTCTATCCGGCAGTGCATACATATCGGGTCGGCGGTTGTGATTGGTGCTGGAGCAGCAGTAGTTGCTAACGTGATGGATGATGTCACCGTTGTCGGAGTGCCAGCCCGACCGCTCAAGTAGCACAATTTATGCCCTAACCTTTGTATCCTCAATGAGCTATATTTCATAATCGCCATTTTATCTATAGGGACTTGACAGTGCTGAATTCTCCATTTTCTCCTTGGCCGTCTTTTTCGGAGGAAGAAGCCAATGCCGTTAAAGAAGTGATTTTGTCAAACAAAGTCAATTATTGGACTGGTCAGGAATGTCGAGAGTTTGAAAAAGAGTTTGCGGCGTGGGCAGGTACTTCATATGCGGTCGCACTTGCCAACGGTACTGTTGCACTTGACCTCGCACTGCGCGCACTAGAGATTGGTCCTGGTGATGAAGTCGTGGTTACTTCCCGGACTTTTCTTGCCTCTGTTTCCAGCATTATTAATGCTGGTGCCACGCCCATATTTGCTGACGTAGATCCTGACTCACAAAATATTACTGCGCAGACAATACAGGCGGTTCTTACGGCGCGTACACGCGCAGTTATCTGTGTGCACCTTGCTGGTTGGCCCTGCGACATGGACCCCATTATGCAGTTGGCACAAACGCATCAACTCAAGATCATTGAGGATTGTGCCCAAGCTCATGGTGCTACCTATAAAGGGCGCCCGGTTGGTTCGATCGGTCATGTCGGAGCCTGGTCCTTCTGCCAGGACAAGATTATGACCACGGGCGGTGAGGGGGGCATGGTAACGACAAACGACCAGCATTTATGGTCGTTGATGTGGTCTTTCAAAGATCATGGTAAAAGTTGGAGGGCTGTTTATGAAGATTCCCACGCTCCCGGCTTTCGCTGGGTTCATGAGAGCTTTGGCACCAATTGGCGCATGCTTGAAGCTCAAGGTGTTATCGGCAGGATCCAGCTTAAGCGTATGCCAGAATGGCAGCGCCAGCGTCTGGCTTTCGCGGAGAAAATTTGGTCTTGTGCTCGAGATATAAACGCTTTACGTGTGCCTGCGCTACCAACAGAAATTTCTCACGCCGCTTATAAATGTTACGTGTTTGTTGAGCCTGCGGCCTTGGCGGACGGCTGGAGTCGCGATCGCATCATTCAAGAAATCAATGCGCTCGGCGTTCCATGTTTTTCAGGTTCTTGCTCCGAAGTCTACCTTGAGAAGGCCTTTGAAAGAACTTCATTTCGCCCGCAACAGCGTTTGTCAGTGGCCAAGGAGTTAGGTGAAACGAGTTTGATGTTTTTGGTCCATCCAACGCTCAAAGAATCCGAAGTGGCCAAGACCTGTCAGGTATTGACAGAGGTGATGGCTTTGGCTGGTCATAGGGATTTGGCGTAAAGCCAGTATTCAATAATTACAGGTTTGGTATCAGGAGCGGTATTTAGTGTTTCAGGGCTTAATGGATAGACTGCGCCTTCAATTGCTGAGTCTCACTCGCCGTCAAAAGCGGGCGTTTCAGGTTTCTGCTGACATTTTGATTGTCTGGCTGGCGTTGTGGATGTCCTTCATCGTTCGTTTGGGGGTTGGCGATTTTGCTTACCCTCTGGTATCTCACGGCTGGTTGTTCGTGATCGCCCCGATTGTGTCCATTCCATTTTTTGTGAAGTTAGGCATGTATCGCGCCGTCATGCGGTATTTTGGTAACGATGCCCTGATTGCCATTTTCAAGGCTGTCACTCTCTCTTCATTATCACTGACCGTTGTTGTTTATTTATTTGGTAGTCAGCACACAGTTGTTCCCAGATCAATAGTTTTCAACTATTGGTGGCTGAGCCTGGTTGCCATCGGTGGACTGCGCTTTGCCATGCGCCAGTATTTTATGGGCGATTGGTTCTCGTCACCCCAAAGTAATACGCTTTCCGGCGCTGACTCACGGATGACTAAGGTGGCCATCTACGGCGCGGGGGCTGCAGGTAACCAACTAGTGGCGGCCTTGCGTATTGGCAAGGCTATGCGTCCAGTGGCGTTTATCGACGATGATCGTGGTATTTGCGATCGAGTTATTTCAGGTTTGCAAGTGTATAAACCTGATCATATTCAGAGGATGCTCGACGCTACTGGTGCAGAAGAAATACTCTTGGCCATTCCCTCTTCTACTCGCGCACGACGAAAGCAGATTTTGGGTTTTCTCGAGTCATTCCCGCTTCATGTACGAAGTGTTCCTGGATTCATGGACCTCGCCAGTGGTCGCGTCAAGGTTGATGACATTCAAGAAGTCGATATTGCTGATCTACTCGGTCGCGACGCAGTGCCGGAAAACCCAGATTTACTGGCTCGTTGTATCACCGGCAAGACCGTATTGGTCAGCGGTGCTGGTGGCTCGATCGGTTCTGAACTGTGCAGGCAGATACTTTCACTCGGCCCTGTTTCGATCATTTTGTTTGATCACAGTGAGTTCAATCTCTACAGTATTTTAACCGAGTTGGAAGGGCGCGTTTCTAGAGAAGCATTGGCTGTTAAGCTGGTGCCTATATTGGGGTCGGTAAGGAATCAGGCAAAGCTACATGAGATCATGTTGGCTTGGAAAGTTAGCACGGTCTATCACGCAGCCGCTTACAAACACGTGCCGATGGTTGAGCATAATATAGCCGAAGGCATCTTAAATAATGTGGTTGGGACATTGCACACTGCTCAGGCCGCACTGCAAGCCCAGGTAGAGAACTTTGTTCTCATATCAACGGACAAAGCGGTACGACCTACCAATGTGATGGGTAGCACCAAGCGATTGGCAGAGCTCATTTTGCAGGCGCTTAGCCGTGAAGCTGAACCTGTCCTGTTTGGCGAGCAGGAGGGGGCGTGTCTCAATAAAACCCGGTTCACTATGGTTCGTTTTGGAAATGTCTTAGGCTCTTCGGGCTCTGTCATTCCTCTTTTTCATAAGCAGATCAAGATGGGTGGACCATTGACGGTCACTCATCCAAAAATCACGCGCTATTTTATGACGATTCCTGAAGCTGCACAGTTGGTTATTCAGGCGGGGTCAATGGGGCAGGGTGGCGATGTTTTTGTTTTGGATATGGGAGAGCCTGTCAGGATAATAGAGCTTGCAGAAAAAATGATTAATTTGTCAGGTTTCTCTGTTCGCTCCGAGAAGAACCCGAGCGGCGACATCTCTATTGAATGCACGGGGCTGCGCCCCGGTGAAAAGCTTTATGAAGAGTTGTTGATCGGCGACAATGTCATTTCCACTCAGCACCCAATGATCATGTGTGCCAGCGAGGATCATCTGTCTTGGGACGTTCTAAAAGGCAGGCTTGACGAACTGTTGGCTGCCGTTCAACGTGGAGATTACTCGCTCGTTCGTCAATTGCTGCGACATACCGTTACAGGCTACGTTCCGGAAAGTGATATCGTTGATTGGCTCTACCTACAGGCATCGGGACCCAATCAAGTGGACTGACCTATATTCAATTTATCGGGGGGGGGCGCGTTCGTCACTTGCAGGCGGTGGGGCATTGGAGTATTGAACGGCGATTAATGCTCCAAACATGAACCAGAAAATTCGCTGGTATAAAACTTCGTGAAACAGACTCATGATGATAAGTGTCATCAGTAGTAGCGTAACGGCTTTGTTTCT
The DNA here is from genome assembly GCF_059418405.1 of Pseudomonas sp. GW821-FHT09A09. NCBI lineage: Bacteria > Pseudomonadati > Pseudomonadota > Gammaproteobacteria > Pseudomonadales > Pseudomonadaceae > Pseudomonas > Pseudomonas sp. GW821-FHT09A09. The sequence goes on along the minus strand of NZ_JBWKPU010000002.1, from coordinate 147,972 downwards.
ATAACCAATATTAATATTCTTCTTTAATTGCCAGCCGATACCGATCAGGGCCGCCAAGAAAATGCCGGCCCCGACAATTCCAAACTCTGTAAGTAACCACAGTAGTGTATTGTGTATGGTGACCTTGAAGCCCACTAGTTCATTGCTTTTTTCGAAGTAATATCCGAGCCCCTGCCCAAAAATAGGTTGTTTTAACCATTCCGTAATAACGCTGTTGATCAGTACCATACGGGCTGTGTCACTTGATGTGCCCGTAAAGTTTGGGGTTGCGTTCAGTAGGTTAAAGTGCTCGCTGTCGCCGCTCATAAAGCTGTGCTTGGTGAAAAGTACTACCATCACGGTGATGACGACGGTAGTTAATATACCTATTTTCCGAAGATGTTGTTTCATTTTTCGGTCTCCTACCGAGTACTTGCTGTAAGCAACAACGTGCAGAGTAGCAGTGCTAGCAGTGTCGAGTTAACGAGCTCTCTCCAGGACATGCTCTTGAGTATGCAAGCGCTAATTAATATAGTGGCGAGGGTCAGTATTCCTGATCTCGAGGCTGTGAATAGAACACCTACTATCATGATGCTCAGCGCAATTATCGGAATGTTGATGCCATGGCCGTTTCTGCCAGCCTTCCTGTAAATAGATAGGTGGGACGAGAATACTGAAATTAACGCGATCAGTTGAAACGCCAAGGCGTTACGATTGCCTGAATAACCCTGCAGTTCGCTCGAAAAGCTTTCCCATTGTATCAAGCCGCTGAAGTGCATTGCCCTGAGGGTCAGTTGCAGTACAATAATCGCACAAGCAATCGCTACCATGTGTTCTATAATGTGGCGGAATGCTTTAATTCCTAAGTTTGATACGCACAAGTATCCTGCGCTCATAAAGCCGAGCAATACAAACCAACCTGCCAGCTTGGTTACTGCCCAACTGCTAATGCCGAATGCGCTCCAGCCAATCAAGAAACTTACTAGCATTGCTGATGTGATAAGGCACAGGTATAAGTTGACTTTTTGCACGTGCCATCTTGGAAGTTTTCTTTCGCTAATGCAGTATAAGACTGTGGCTGTTAATGCCATGACGGCAAAAAGATCGGAAAGATTAATGTTGACTGATGTGTTTGCTAGCGTTATGTGTAGTTGAAAAAATATAAGTAGTGCAATCGCCATTGCAAATATCCATGCCGCAGTGTTTGGCATAGATATCCCCTGAGTAGCCTTTTGTGTTGTTGTGGGAGACGAGTCGTTCTTGTGGTTGTAACGTTCCCTCGTCAGGCCCCACGGACTTAATAGAAGCACGCTAATTATCGATAGCACGCCGCATAGTATTGATGCACTCAGTGCTTCCTTTGAGGGCACTCCAAATAGTCCGAGTGTATAGATGGCTGCCAACTCACGTGGCCCCCATCCGGCAAAGCTGATGGGTAAGCTTGCAACGAAGGACGTGATAGCCGCTGCGGACAGCAGCGAAGTCAATTCAGTGTTGGGTGCGGCAATGTAAAATATTAGGGTAAAGCTCAATATTGTTAATGATAATGTTAGTATTGTGATGGTTAATATTTCCAGTAGCTTTATTAGATTTTTTAACTCCAATGTTTTGCTGATCAGCTCTCGCTCCAGTTTGCTAGTGCTTGATATAAGTTTTAACAGAATACCTGTTGTAATGATGCAGAATATTTCAATGTATGGAATTTGCTCAATGTAGCGCTGCACTTTCGATTCTATCAAGTAGGCACTACCGATAAGGGCAAATATCGCGCTTACGCCTCCAACGGCCAAACGTTCATAAATGGCGATTAACGCATTTTCAATGCTGGTTACACCCGCGCGGCGGAGTAGAGCTTGTCTACCAATCAATTGTCCCAGCAGTGGAATGATCACCAATGATGCTAGATTTGCCGCAGCGCAGGCCCTGTAGACGACTCGCCAGGAAAGGATGTGACCGAAGTGATTGAGAATTCTCCAATAACGGAAGGTAACCATGACGATGCTGGCACCAATCAACATAATATTTAGCACTACTATCTCTAGCGGGAATCTTTTGAGGCTTTCAATTAATTCCCAAAGCGACGCGTGGTAGGCAAGTGCTCCAAGCAATATTAGGGATATTAAAGCTTTAAGCAGCTGGTGATTGTTTAAGGTTTTTTTCATTGCTATGAGCTGCCGTCATGACGTCGAGGAATAATAGGCTTGAACAGTTGAACGTATGGTAGCGCGTTTTTTAGTAATAAAATCATACGATTCCCGGTGCAAGAATATTCCCACATCAATATAGTTATATTCCTACAGCGCAATGCGTGTCTAATTATTTGTTTGGTATTTGTTTGCGCCACTCAATGATGATGTTTTGTGGTTGTTTCTTTTTATAAGCTTGCTTTGGACGGTAGGGGCTGTAATCAATCGTTGTTTGACTAAGCTATACAAACTAAGAGGGTGGCAGAGAGGGGTATATCTTGAACGTTGCTAGCTATCAATTTGACTTTTTAGGTTGTTATTTTTGGATAAAACTCCTGGCGTCAAATTGTCTGCTCAAGAGTATATACAGCGCCAGCCTCTCATCCATGAGGTTCGAAACAGTGCGGTTGCGCGGTGTGAGTTGACTGTTTGATCATTTACCGTTTTATTGTAAAAAATAGTGTAATAATTCTCGCTAGAGCGCGATTTACCAATTTATTATGATGGCCACTGCGTGAGTAGGGAGGGTCATATCTTGTACCTATGTTTTCAATATCCCTTGTGCGCTCTGAAGCTGCTCCTCGTCAAAAAATAGGCATTTTCCAGACGATCGCAGTTTTCCTTATTGAACAGGTCAATGCTCTCGGATTTGCGCTGGCACCTGCCTCTCTATTTGTGCTCTTCCCAAAGAAAGCCCCTTGGTCGTGGGGCTTTATCACAACCTCAATATTGGATTATTTGGGATTGACTTGGACGCTGGGTGACCATCTGAACTTACTATCAGCCTCTTGTTGGTGTCGCTAGGGATTAGGAAGCGTAAACTCCGACGCGAAATTCAGAATCGTTGTGGGTGAATATTGCTCTAGTGCTTGTCTGGACATAAAACCACTCAGAACTGCGCAGGTATTGATGCCGAGCGAGTGTCCTGTATTTACGTCTTTTCCGGTGTCGCCGACCATCCAGTCGGAAACAGCTATATTTGATACTTGCTTACTGATCAGAGACTCTTTCGAGTCATACTGTCCAGTCACTATGGCTTTTCTAAAATACTGCAGCAGCTTTAGCTCCTCCAGTTGAATCAAGGCTTCTCTCTCAAACTGACGTGCGGTACAGACATAGAGGTCTGCTTGCGTTGAAAGTGTTTTTAGTGTGCGCTCTATGTTGGGGAATGGTGTGTCTAGTGCAAGATAATCTGGCGTCTCTATAAGGCTCATCCATTTGTCTGTAAAGATTTCTATATTTGTATGTGTATACATCAGCTTTTTTGCAAGGATGTCTTGGTTGCTAAAGCGTGCGTGCTTCAAACTCCAGTATTCATCAAAGGTCAGCTGAGATGAACTGGCTAGCGCTTGGAATAGATTGTAGAGCCGGTATTTTGAGTCTATTAGGGTTCCGTCAAGATCAAAAAAAATCTTCATTTGATCCCCTCGAAATACTCGATTTCTGACTTCAACCCTAGTTCAAAATCTGTTTCTGTATTCAGTAGGTATTTTTTTATAAGCGTCGTATCGAAAATAAAATCTCTTGTGGTGGCGCTGGATGGTTTTTGCGTCACTTGCACGTCTCGGCCGCTGATCGATATCAGTTGATCTAGCAGGTTTTTTATTGAAACGGCATGCCCTCCCACAATGTTTATTATATCAACGCGCTCGGTAAGCTCGACGCTGGCTAGTATTGCTGAAACAACATCATCAATATAGATGAAGCTTCGTAGTTCTGATCCGTCGCCATAGAGTTCTACTTCTTCGCCAGCTAATATTCTGCCAATAGTCTTTGGCAAGAACTTTTGATACTGGTCCTCTCCTGGGCCGTACACATGACCGATTCTGAGTGTGTGACTGTTTATGGACTTTTGCTTGGCGTAGTTTGCTATGATCTGTTCGCAATAAAGTTTTGACCAGCCATAAAGCGTACTTGGGCCAGTTGCCGAGCTTTCTGATATTGGTGTCGTATTTTCGTAAACGTCCAGTGTGCTTGTAAAAATTATTTTGCTCAGTTTTTTGAAATCTATCGATAGCAGGTTGTTGGTAAACACTACGTTGCTGTTGCATTCATTAATAGCATTTGCAGTCGCTGCTGACTTGGGCGTGTAGGCGCCCGCGTGAATAATGACGTCAACGTCTTGGATACGCTCGATTTCGGCGTTGGTTAGGCCAAGGTCCTGCTGATGATTTTTAAATGTAATGCTTGTCTCATTGAGGTTGGGTGTTGCAGTCAGCGCAATAACGTTTCCGGCCCCCCATTTTTTTATAGCTGCTTTCATTAGGTTCTTGCCGATGAACCCTGATGCTCCCGTAATCAGCAGTTTCATGGGAATATAATCCCATTATCAATTTCACTGGCCGTTGTCAGTTTTGGCGGGGTGTCCATGCCTCTCAACCACATCAATTCATTTGGCAGAGGGTTGATGATTTTATTGAGGGTTGGGAACTCATTATACAGTGCAATGTCCTTGAATATTTTTGGCATGTTCAGTCCGGCTTCTGTGAAAAACTGTACTGTCGTAAAAAATCTGGAAATATTTATTTCCGTAGGGTTTGGTGTGCCAGATTTGTCGTAGGCCATATCTACGCCAAATATTCCATGGGGCTTTTTCGATACGGCTTTAACTGACTGTATAGCGATTTCTGTGGCTTCGTTGTTTTCACAGGTTACACCGACTTTCGTCACGCCAGTCACCCCGGAAATGCTTCTGTTTCCGTGTGTCCAGGCTCTGCGCTCACGTGACTGGGCTACTACAAGCTCTCCTTCGTGCCAGATAGACAGCCAAGTGATTGTGCTGGGTGTCAGCATTTGCGCAGCAACGAAATCGCCCCAGCCGTTATAGTGGTCTATCCACGATTTGGCGAGCATGAAGTCATTGGTTGGAATTGCGCCTTTTCCGCCACCGCCGATGGATGAGGCCCGTAACCATATTTTTCCATCGTCTCCAGCCAGTGTGCTGAATGCTTCCTCTAAGTCAGAGACGTTATTGATCATCTTGTTGCTTGGTACAGGAACTCCTGCAGCTTTGAACGCAAGATAGGACTTGTATTTATGGACGCAGGTATCAATAACCTCGTGGTCCGGCATAAACAAGCGTGTGCCTGTGGCCAGAATCTCATCTCTCATCAGGGATGCATGATAAATTTCCAGGTCATTCTGGAAATGTACCAAGTCGGGTTTTTCCTGATTTAAAATGTTAAGCAGCGCATTTTTGTATTCAGGTGTATTGGCGTAGGGGATATATAGTTTTTTACTGGCGTTGGATAACACTAGGTCAGAGGGTTCTGATCCCATTCCAATAATTGTTTCTTTTTTGTCATCCTGTTGCAGGGATTTGATCACACCTTCCGAGGGCGCTCCGCCAGCACCTGCTATCAATATTTTTGACATTGTGAACTCCTTTGTTCTCTAGGGCCTGTCGTCTTTGTGCCCTGGTTTGAATTTAATGTGTATTCTTCAGTTGAAAATCTTGAGTCGACTGCCTTTTAATTTTTAAAAAGGCGGGCGATCGGCTATCGCGTGCTTGTGGGTATTGACGTTTGGCTGAGTATGTTTATGTGGCCAGTGTTGGCAGCATCAAAATACCTTGTAATCTAATTGATTTTGACGCGTTGAGCTCATCATCTACGGTTAAAAAGCAGCTCAGGAGCAGCTGTTCATTTTTTGTACACCAAGGAGTTTTGCCATGATTCAACGTTTCATTCTGCCGTTTGCGATGTTTTGTGTGCTGGGCATGAGCGGGGTTGTTGTAGCAGCCGCTGAGGTTCATCCCTCCAAGCCCGAGAGGGTGGCGACTAGCTCAGGCATATCAACCAAGCTTAATCTAAACACCGCCGACGCCCCAACCCTAACCACCCAACTCACCGGTATCGGCGAAGCCAAGGCCAAGGCCATTGTCGCTCACCGTGAGGCCAATGGCCCCTTCACCTCGGTGGATGAGCTACTGGAGGTGAAGGGAATCGGCAAGTCGTTGCTGGATAAAAACCGCGACAAGCTTACCGTCAATTAACCTGCAGTAGGAGCCTGCAAGGGCCGGGTTACGGCCCTTGTATGAGATCTAGTCCTCTACCTGGCCCTTCAAACGCGCTCGCGTTACTTCCAGTATTTTCCGTGCCAGCGCCTGGTCTTCGGCGCTGCGCGACAATACAAGTGCCCCCACTAGGGTGGCCAGCATGACGATGCTCAGGTCTTTGGCGTCGGGGCCTTCGCCCAGGGCTTTTTCCAGTTGTTTCAAGCGTGCTTCGATGACAGCATCGCTTGTGGCGCTGGGGTCGCCGCGCTGGCCCAGTTCCGAGCACATGGTCGGTAGTGGGCAGCCCTGGTGTGGGCTGGTGACGTGCCATTCGGAGAGATAGCTGTCGATGAAGGCCTGTACCGGTTTGTCCTGGCTGAACAACATCTCGCAGTGCGCGTCCAGTTCTGCCGCTGCGACTTGTAGGGCCTCTTCCACCAGCTCGTCCTTGGACTTGAAGTGTGCGTAGAAGCCGCCGTGGGTCAGGTTCAGCGCTTTCATCAGGGGTTGCAGGCCCGTGGCCCCGATCCCGTCGCGGCGAAAGCGTACAGAAGCTTCTTTAATGATGCGTTGGTGGGTCTGGGCTTTGTGGTCAGGTGAATAACGCATAGGGCTGCCTCGGTTACAGGCTGGCATTCTAACTAACTTGTATCGATTTACACGTATGTCCTCTATCGGGGACGTTGGCATGGAAAGTGATTACCTCTATGCAGAAGATTGTTCAACAACCGTGAGATAGGCATGGCGCTCAGCTTGTCTTTAGCCGACCAGATTGCTCTTGAGTTGCGCGCTGACATCATCGGCGGGCGGCTTTTTCCGGGCATGCCGTTGGTTGAGGTTGAACTGGTGAAGGCCTATAACGCATCGCGCAATACGATTCGCGAAGCCTTGCATCGACTAGGCCAGGAAGGGCTGACCCGTTATGTGCGTAATAAAGGGGTCATGGTCCGACGGCTGGAGCGAGAGGAGGTGCGCGATCTGTTTGTAGTGCGTCGCACCCTGGAGTTGCAGGCCATTGCCCAGAGCGGCCCGCTGTCAGAGGATCAATCCGAGCGTATGCAGAACGCCATCGACGCTACCACATTGGCCCGCGAGCGTGAGGACTGGCGTGCGGTTGCCACTCACAGCCTGATGTTCCACCAGCAGATTGTCGGCTTGATGCGCAGCCCTTTGTTCGATGAGTTTTTTTCCCAGGTCATCGCCCAGTTGCGGTTGGTATTTTGCGCAGCCCCCGACGAGCAGCGTTTCCAGTTGCCATGGTTGGAGCGCGATCGCGAGATTTACACGTTATTGGTCCAGCAGGATCAAACGGCGGCAGGGGAGGCTTTGAGCCTGTACCTGGATGATTCGGAACATCTGTCCCTGGCCTTGTTTAGCCACCCTTGATCGAGGATCTGCATCATGTACAAAGACTATCCGGCCGCTTATCAGGTCAGTAAGGGTTCAGCGCTGCAGGTCGATACAGCATTTTACGAGCGCATTCGTGACCAAAAGCAGCAACGTACGTTGATCGAGCAGTTCGAAGTGCCGATTCGCACGGGCAGGGCATGGAAGGTGCCGGCCGGGCATGTGTTTCGTGTCACCACACCGGTGGGGCCTCAGGTTGGCGACTTCAACGTGTGGAACGCCAATGACCCCCGCGAACGCCTGTGGGCGGCACGCACGCGCCAGTTGCAGGGCGCTCATGTGAGTACCCATGACCGCTTGTGGTCGAACCTGCCGTTTCTGCGTCCGCTGGTGACGATCACCGACGACAGCCTGGCCGGCTATGGCATCGACGAGCATGGCGGGCGGCTCCACGACCTGCTGGGTACCCGCTGCGATCCGTATGTGAACCGCATGCTCACTGGCGAAGACTTCCATCACCACTGCCACTCCAACCTGACGCGTGCGGTATTGCCCCACGGCCTGACGGAATTTGACGTGCATGACGTACTGAACATTTTCCAATGCACCGGCCTTAATCATGACGATATGTACTTCATGAAGGCGTGTCCGGCGCAGAAGGGCGACTACCTGGAGTTTTTTGCCGAGATTGATCTGCTGTGTGCGTTGTCCACGTGCCCGGGCGGTGATTTATCGCTGCCGATGTGGGGGCCTGAAGCGCAGGACCCGCTGACGGTGTGCCGTCCTTTGGGGGTTGAGATCTACAGGTTGGAGGACGAGTTGCTTAGCGGCTGGAGCCAGCCAGAACGTGCTGCCTATAAAGGGCAGCACGGTTTGCATATTGCTAAAGCGGCTTGGGAGTGAACCGGCTCAGCGGTCCTGCGCATCCTTGGCGTCCGCCTGGGCGTTGCGCTCGGCCACGCGCTTGCGTTGTTCGTCGGTGAGTTCCACCTTGTTGGCACTGTCACGCAGCATCATCAAACCACCGACGATCGAACCGATCGCGACCACCATAATCAACCACGCATACCACGGCATAAGGCTCTCCTTGAGGCGGATCACCGTGGGAGAATTTTCCCACGGTAATAACTGCTTTGAGCAACAGGCTTTCTGAGTAGTTCATTGTAGGCCTGTTCCGCCTCCTTAACTCAGAGCCCGGTCAACATTGCATCGGCCGGTGCGTCGGCGCGGTCTTGCGCAGTCATTTGGAAGTAGATGAACCCTGCCAGCATGAAGCCCAGGAAGATCAACCCGATCAGCGCGTTGAACCAGGCCATCGCCACCAGGCAGACCATCGCCAGCACCAGCGCAATGCCCGGCACGATCGGATAACCCGGCGCCCGGAAGGTGCGCTCCAGCAATGGCTCCGTCTTACGCAGTTTGAACAGGCTGAGCATGCTCATGATGTACATCACGATGGCCCCGAACACCGCCATGGTGATCATCGCCGCGGTCAACGTCATGCCGCCCAGGTTGATCAGGCCGTCGCTGTAGATGGCGGCAATACCGACTACGCCACCGGCGATGATTGCCCGGTGCGGTGTCTGAAAACGCGACAGTTTGGCCAGGAACGGTGGTAAGTAGCCGGCGCGAGCCAGGGCGAAGAACTGGCGCGAGTAGCCCAGGATGATGCCGTGGAAACTCGCCACCAGGCCAAACAGACCGATCCATACGAGCATATGCAACCAGCCGGAGCTGTCGCCCACCACGGTTTTCATCGCTTGAGGCAATGGGTCGTTGATGTTCGACAGGGTGCGCCAGTCGCCAACGCCACCGGCGAAGAACATTACACCCATGGCCAAGAGCACCAGGGTCAGGATGCCGCTGATATAGGCTTTTGGAATGGTGCGCTTTGGATCTTTGGCTTCCTCGGCCGCCATGGCCGCGCCTTCGATGGCCAGGAAAAACCAGATCGCAAACGGAATCGCCGCAAACATCCCGGCAATCGCCGGTGCGCCGAAGGTGTCAGAGCCCGCCCAGCCATTCAGCGCAAAGTGGCTGAAACTGAAGGCCGGGGCCACCACGCCCATGAACACCAGCAGTTCTGCGACGGCCAATACGCACACCACCAGCTCAAACGTTGCTGCGAGCTTCACCCCGAGGATGTTCAAGCTCATGAACACGATGTAGGCACCCACGGCCGCGTGTTTCGGATCCAGTGCCGGAAACTGCACATTCAGGTAGGCGCCGATGGCCAAGGCAATGGCGGGCGGGGCGAAGACAAATTCGATCAAGGTGGCGAGGCCGGCGATCAGGCCCCCTTTTTCGCCAAAGGCGCGACGGCTGTAGGCAAACGGCCCGCCGGCGTGAGGAATGGCGGTGGTCAGCTCGGTGAAGCTGAAGATAAAGCAGGTGTACATGGCCGCGACCATCAGCGAGGTCACCAGGAAGCCCAGCGTACCCGCCACACCCCAGCCATAGCTCCAGCCGAAGTATTCGCCGGAAATCACCAGCCCGACCGCAATGCCCCACAAATGCAGGGTGCCTAAAGTGGGTTTGAGTTGTGTGTTCATCGTGTTGCTCTCCCTGAACCGGTTGGAATGATTCAGGGTGTTGCAGTGGGCATGCCAGCCTGAGAATCATTGTCGTAAAGCGGCGCAACTGTCGCCACGGGGACGGTTTGGCGTTTGAAATTTCCCGTCAATGCACCACGTGAGTGCAGTGTTGGCTCAACTGACGCCATCGCGGGCAAGCCCGACTCCCACACTGGACAGCGTTTGAGCAGGATATGCACGGTCCAATGTGGGAGCCGGGCTTGCCCGCGATGAGGGCCTCAAATTCACCACAAATCCCCCTGTAAACCCCGCATAAACCCACTCTTTACGCCGTCTTTACGCCCCACCCATACCCTCGCTCTCGTTCCTTTACGCCACTCCTGCCGACAATTGCCCCACACGCGGCACTCGCCGCTAAACGGAGAGACTTCCATGAGCGTTCTGGACGGGGTGTCACTGCTATTGGCCGTGGCGCTGTTCATTTATCTGCTGGTTGCGCTGTTACGCGCGGATCGGAACTAGGAGCTGGCCATGCACAGTTATGACTATTGGCTGATCATTGCCTTCTTCGCCGTGGTGCTGGTGCCCGCGCCGTTCCTGGGGCGGTTCTACTACAACGTGATGGAAGGCCAGCGTACCTGGCTCACGCCGGTGCTTGGCCCGGTGGAACGCGCCTGTTATCGCCTGTCGGGCGTGGATGAGCATCAAGAACAAAGCTGGCAAAAATACACGCTGGCCTTGCTGGCATTTAACCTCGCAGGCTTTGTGCTGTTGTTCGCGATCCTGCTGTTCCAGGACTATCTCCCACTAAACCCGCAGAAATTGCCCGGCCAGGAATGGACGCTAGCCTTCAACACTGCGATCAGTTTCATGACCAACACCAACTGGCAGTCCTACAGCGGTGAGGCTTCCCTGAGCTACCTCAGCCAGATGGTTGGCCTGACCGTGCAGAACTTCGTCAGCGCTGCCACGGGGCTCGCCGTGCTGGTCGCGTTGTGCCGTGGGATTGGTCGCAAGTCCACCAAGACACTCGGCAACTTCTGGGTCGACATGACCCGCGCTACCCTCTACGGCCTGCTGCCACTGTGCCTGGTGCTGGCGCTGTTCCTGGTGTGGCAGGGCGTGCCGCAAACCTTCGCCCATTATGTGAATGCCGTGACGATGCAGGGCGTGGACCAGGTGATTCCACTGGGCCCAGCGGCCAGCCAGATTGCGATCAAGCAACTGGGCACCAACGGTGGCGGCTTCTTCGGTGTCAACTCGGCGCACCCTTTTGAGGATCCGACGGCGTGGGCCAACCTGTTCGAAATGGCGGCGATCATCCTGATCCCGGTGGCGCTGGTGTTCACCTTCGGCCATTACGTGAAAGACCTGCGCCAGAGCCGCGCCATTCTCGGCTGTATGCTGGCGTTGTTCATCATCGGCGGCGCGACCTCGCTGTGGGCCGAATACCAGCCCAACCCGGCGCTGAGCAACCCGGCTGTCGAACAGACCGCTCCGCTGGAAGGTAAAGAGGCACGCTTCGGCACCACTGGCACTGTGTTGTGGTCGGTGGCCACCACTGCGGCGTCCAACGGCTCGGTCAACGGCATGCAGGACAGCGTCAACCCGCTCACCGGCATGGTGTCGCTGGTCAACATGATGGTCGGCGAAGTGATCTTCGGCGGCGTCGGCGCCGGAATGTACGGCATGTTGCTCAACGTGCTGATCGCCGTGTTCCTCGCCGGCCTGATGATCGGACGTACTCCGGAATACCTGGGCAAAAAACTCCAGGCCAAGGAAGTGCAGTTGCTGGTGGTGACCTTGCTGGTGATGCCAATTGGCACTCTGGTATTGGGCGCGATTGCTGCCAGCCTGCCTGGCCCGGCCGGTGCCATCAGCAACCCTGGCCCCCATGGTTTCAGCCAGTTGCTGTACGCCTACACATCGGCCAGTGCCAACAACGGTTCGGCATTCGGCGGCTTCAGCGCCAACACCACGTTCCACAACCTGATGTTGAGCCTGAGCATGTTGCTCGGTCGCTTCGGCTACATCCTCCCGGTACTGGCCCTGGCCGGCAGCCTGGCGATGAAGAAAACCGCACCGATCGGCCAGAACAGCTTCCCGACCCATGGCCCGCTGTTCGTGACCCTGTTGACCGTGACCATCTTGCTGGTGGGCGGCCTGACCTTCCTGCCGACGCTGGCGTTGGGGCCTATTGCTGAACACTTGAGCATGGGCTTCTAAGGGGATATGAAAATGAATATGCCTGCAAAAAATGCTGCCCCTGTGACCACACAGGAGTCAGCCAAGACTGCAATCTCCGCCCTGTGGCGCCCGGCGCTGGGCCAGGCGTTCGTCAAGCTGGACCCGCGCCAGTTGCAACGCTCGCCTGTGATGCTGGTGGTCGAACTGACTGCCATCCTCACCACCGTGTTGTGTTTTGTGCCCGACACGGCAGTGCCGACTTACGTCGCGGTGCAAATCGCCGTGTGGCTGTGGTTCACCGTGCTGTTTGCCAACTTCGCCGAAGCCCTGGCCGAAGGTCGCGGCAAGGCCCGCGCCGACAGCCTCAAGGCCGGCAGTGAAGGCCTGAGCGCACGGCGCAAGGAAGCCGATGGCAGCTTCAAGGTGGTGCCGGCCACCAGCCTGCGCAAAGGTGACGTGGTGCGCGTCGCCGCCGGGGAAATGATCCCCGGTGACGGCGAAGTTATCGAAGGCATCGCGGCGGTCAACGAAGCGGCGATCACCGGTGAATCCGCGCCGGTGATCCGCGAGTCCGGGGGCGACCGTTCGGCCGTCACCGGCAACACCCGGCTGGTATCCGACTGGCTGCTGATCCGCATCACCGCCAATCCGGGCGAGTCCACCCTCGACCGCATGATCGCCCTGGTAGAAGGCGCCAAACGCCAGAAAACCCCCAACGAGGTCGCGCTGGATATCTTGCTGATCGGCCTGACGCTGATCTTCCTGCTGGTGGTGGTGACCCTGCAGCCGTTCGCCCACTTCGCCAATGGCAGCTTGCCGTTGGTGTTCCTGGTCGCACTGCTGGTGACGCTGATTCCTACCACCATCGGCGGCTTGCTGTCGGCCATCGGTATTGCCGGTATGGACCGCCTGGTGCGCCTCAACGTGATCGCCAAATCCGGTCGTGCAGTAGAGGCGGCGGGCGACGTGCACGTGTTGCTGCTGGACAAGACCGGCACCATCACCTTCGGCAACCGTCGCTGTGCGGCGGTGATCGCAGCACCCGGTGTGAGTGGCCGGGACCTGGCCGAGGGCGCTCTGTTGGCGTCGTTGGCGGACGACACGGCGGAAGGCAAGTCCATCGTTGAATACCTGCGTGCCTTGCACCCTCAGGCCGAACCGACCCTGGATCAGTTGACCTCCGTGCCGTTCAGCGCGGAAACCCGGTTGTCCGGTGTCGATTACCAGGGCCGTGTGTTCCGTAAAGGCGCGGTGGATTCGCTGCTCGCTTTCATCGGCCAACAACGTCGTGACTTGCAACCTGCGCTGTCGCGTGAAATCGACAAGATCGCCCAGAGCGGCGGTACCCCGTTGCTGGTGTGCGCCGATGGTAGATTGCTGGGCGCGATCCACCTCAAAGACGTGGTCAAACCCGGTATCCGCGAACGTTTCGCCGAGCTGCGCAAGTTGGGGATTCGCACCGTGATGGTCACCGGCGACAACCCGTTGACCGCCGCGGCGATTGCCGCTGAAGCCGGTGTGGATGACGTGCTGGCCGAGGCCACCCCGGAGAAAAAGCTCGCGCGCATTCGCCATGAGCAGAACGACGGCCGCCTGGTTGCCATGTGCGGCGACGGCGCCAACGACGCCCCGGCGCTGGCCCAGGCTGACGTCGGCATGGCCATGAACGACGGCACCCAGGCCGCTCGTGAGGCCGCCAACATGGTCGACCTCGACAGCGACCCGACCAAGCTGCTGGATGTGGTGCAGATCGGTAAAGAGTTGCTGGTGACCCGTGGCGCGCTGACTACCTTCTCCATCGCCAACGACGTGGCCAAGTACTTCGCGATCCTGCCGGCGCTGTTTGCCTCGATCTACCCGCAACTGGGCGTGCTCAACGTGATGCACCTGCAGAGCCCGCAGAGCGCGATTCTCTCGGCCATCGTGTTTAACGCCTTGATCATCGTGGTGCTGATTCCCCTGGCGTTGCGCGGTGTGCGCGTGCAAGCGGCGAGTGCGGCAGCGTTGCTGCGTCGCAACCTGCTGATCTACGGGCTGGGCGGGATTTTGGTGCCGTTCGTGGGCATCAAGGCCATCGACATGCTGCTGACGGCGCTGCACCTGGCGTAACCCTAACTCTCGTAGGAGCCGGCTTGCCGGCGATCGGTCCGACACGGTGCAACTGACCCACCACCATCGCCGGCAAGCCGGCTCCTACAGATCCAATGTGAGGAAGTTGAAATGTCTAACATCATCCGCCCAGCCCTGAGCCTGTTGGTGCTCATGAGCCTGATCACCGGCGTCGCCTACCCGCTGGTGGTCACCGGCGTCGCTCAAGTGGCTTTCCCTGACCAGGCCAATGGCAGCCTGGTGCACGACGCCAGCGGCAAGGTGGTGGGCTCCAGCCTGATCGCCCAGGATTTTACCGGCGACACCTGGTTCCACCCGCGCCCCTCGGCCGGTGCTTTCGCCACCGTTTCCAGCAGTGCCAGCAACTTGAGCCCCAGCAACCCGGCACTGGCGACACGTATCTTCGACGATGCCAACAAACAATTGGTACCTGGCCAAGGCCCCGTGCCCTTGGCCTCGCTGACTACCTCTGGCAGCGGTCTTGATCCACACTTGCCTCCACAGGCGATTGCCTATCAACTGGCGCGAGTGGCTGCCGCACGGAATGTACCGGTGTCGACCTTGCAACGGTTGCTGGATGAACACATCGAAAGCCCGCTGATCGGGCCTCCGGTGGTGAACGTGCTGGCGCTGAACATGGCCCTGGAAAAGTTGTAAGCAGTGCTGGCGCCATCGCGGGCAAGCCCGGCTCCCACATATGGTTGTTGTTCGACGTTAGTGGTCGAGTGCGCTCAAGATCGCATGGGCCACCTTAACCCGCTCCCCATTCGGGTAGTTCTTGTTCGCCAGGATCACCACGCCCAGGCCTTTGCTGGGCACGTAGGCCACGTAGGCACCAAAGCCATTGGTGGAGCCGGTTTTATTCACCAGCGTATCCGCGTGCGGCGCCTGTGGCGGGGTCAGCCAGTTGACCGTGTGCGGTTCCCGGGCCATGGGTGTCGAGTTACCCGCGAGCAGCGCGTCGAGCTTGATGGGGTAGGGGTACATCTCCCAGCCCAGCCCCTGGGTCATGCCGTCTACGGTGTAGTAACCGGTGTGCGTGGCCGCGATGGCTTGCTGCAACGGCTTGGCCAGGCCCTCGGGGTTCATGTTCACTTCCACGTATTTGAGCAAGTCAGCAGCGCTGGTCTTCACGCCGTAGGCTTCGCTGTCCATCGCGCCGGGGCCGACACGTACCGGCTTGCCATCGTTGCCATAGCCTTGGGCGTACAGCTTCATCTGGCTGGCCGGCACCTGGATGAAGGTGTGTTTCAGGCCCAGTTGGGGAAGCAGGGTTTTTTCCATCAACTGATCGAACGGCTGCTTGAGGCTTTGCGCGGCCAGGTGGCCGAACAGGCCCAGGCTGGGGTTGGAGTACAAGCGATGGGTGCCCGGGGCGAAATCGGGTTTCCAGTGCTGGTAGTAGCTGATCATGCGTTGGGCGTTGTCGGCCTCTGCCGGAAACTGCAGGGGCAGGCCGCCGGCGGTGTAGGTGCCGAGTTGGAGCACGCTGATGTGGTCGAACGTGTCGCCCTTCAAGGCGGGCAGGTACTGGCTGGCCGGGGCCGCCAGGTCGAGCTTGCCAGTGGCCACGGCATAGCCGGCGAGGGTGGCGGTGAAGGTCTTGCTCACCGAGCCAATCTCGAACAGGGTGTTTTCGCTGACCGGCTGCCTGGCGTCCTTGGAGGCGACACCGTAGTTAAAGTATTGTGCCTTGCCGTCCTGTACCACGCCGACGACGAGGCCCGGAATAGACTGTTGTTGCATCAACGGTTTGACGCTGGCGTCCACCACGGCGCGCAGGTCGCTCGCGGCCAGGCACTGGCCCGCGCCGATAAAGAGTGCCAGTGCGGTGAAATTACGCACTCCAGACAGTAAAGAGTGAGGCATGATATCGCTTCCATGAGAGTGATCGATTGAATGGATAGCCTGCGCGGGCGTGGCAAATGTAGGCAGTTCGGCGGCTTCGGACAAACGATCATATCTCGCCCCAGCCATTAGTTAATTTTGGGTCAGGCATGCTGCGTTCCCATCTTCCCCTCAACGCCTTGCGCGCCTTCGAGGCCTCCGCCCGGCATTTGAGCTTCACCCGGGCGGCCATCGAGTTGTGCGTCACCCAGGCCGCGGTCAGCCATCAGGTCAAGAGCCTGGAGGCGCAGCTGAATGTCACCCTGTTCAAGCGCCTGCCTCGGGGCTTGATGCTGACCAGCGAAGGCGAGACCTTGCTGCCGGTGGTGCGTGAGTCCTTCGACCGTATCGCCCAGACCCTCAGCCAGTTCGAAGGCGGCCACTACCGCGAAGTGCTCACCGTGGGCGCGGTCGGCACCTTTACCGTGGGCTGGCTGCTGCCACGCCTGGGGGATTTCCAGGCGCGCTACCCCTTTATCGACCTGCGCTTGTCGACTCACAACAACCGCGTCGACGTCGCCGCCGAAGGTTTGGACTACGCGATCCGTTTCGGTGCCGGCGCCTGGCACGGCACGGACGCCTGCCAGTTGCTCGAAGCCCCGTTGACCGTGCTGTGTGTGCCCCAGCTGGCCGAGCAACTGCACACCCCCGCCGATCTGTTGAAACATACGCTGTTGCGCTCCTACCGTGCCGATGAGTGGACCCAATGGTTCCAGGCCGCCGGCCTGCCTGCCGACACCCTGGTGCCGCGCAGTATCGTGTTCGACTCTTCCTTGGCGATGATGGAAGCCGCGCTGCAAGGGATCGGCGTGGCCCTTGCGCCAGCGATGATGTTCTCGCGGCAGTTGGCAAACGATGCGATCCGCCAGCCGTTCGACGTGGGCATCACCACGGGCAGCTATTGGCTGACACGCTTGCAATCGCGGGCGGAGACCCCGGCGATGTCGGCCTTCAAGGGCTGGCTGACGGAAGTCATCGGGCAGGCATGAAATTTTATTCGTGAAACAAAATGAAACATTCAAGCCGGGCTAACCTCTACCGTACCCCGACCTGAGTGCATTCATGAAAAGTCCGCGTCCCTCCGCCCGCATCCCTCACCTCACTCAACTCCGTAACCTGAAAATGGCCCGTTCCGCCCACGCCTACGTGCGTGGCAGCACAGTGCAGTTCTACGAATGGCTGCACAGCCAGCGCGGCCGGCGCTTGCCCCACGGCCCGGCGATCTGGATCTGCGGCGATTGCCACGCGGGCAACCTGGGGCCGACCGGCGATACCAAGGGCCGCATCGACATGCATATCCGCGACCTTGACCAGACCGTGATCGGTAACCCGGCCCATGACCTGGTGCGCCTGGCGCTCTCATTGGCCACGGCGGCACGCGGCTCGGACCTGCCCGGTGTGACCACCGCACGCATGCTTGAAGAAATGATGGTGGGCTACGAGCAGGCCTTTAAAGACAAGCCTGATGAAGTGCCACCGCGCCCGTCCCAGGTCAAGGCGGGCATGCGCAGTGCGGTAGAACGCACGTGGAAAAACCTGGCGCGTGAACGCATCGAAAATGCCCGGCCGACCATTCCGCTGGGCAAGCATTTCTGGTCGTTGTCGCGGGCAGAAAAAAGCGCGCTGGCCAGCGTCTGTGCTTCGGACGAGATCCACCAGTTGGTCACCTCTCTCAAGGGGCGCCCCAAGGATGCCAAGGTCGAACTGCTGGACTCGGCCTATTGGGTCAAGGGCTGCAGCTCCCTGGGCCTGTTGCGTTACGCCGCGTTGCTGGGTGTGGGTGACAAGGACGACCAGGAGTACTGCCTGATCGATATCAAGGAAGCCGTCGGCGCCGCGGCACCCCGTGCCCCGCGCGCGAAGATGCCTCGGGACAACGGTCGTCGGGTGGTGGAGGGCGCCCGCCAACTGTCCCCTGGGTTGGGTGAACGGATGGTGGCGACGCGGTTTCTGGACCACGGTTTTTTCATCCGAGAACTGTTGCCTCAGGACATGAAGCTGGAGCTGGACGAACTGAGCGAGATTGATGCCATGCACGCCGCCGGTTACCTGGCGCGTGTGGTCGGCATTGCCCATGCCCGGCAGATGGACCGTGACACGCGCAAGGACTGGATGGCGGTGTTGCAGGAAAACCGCTCCAAACAGCTGGATGCGCCGTCGTGGTTATGGACCAGCGTGGTGCAGTTGGTGGGCAGCCACGAGCAGGGGTATCTCAACCATTGCCGGCGGTATGCCCTGGAACATTGACCCGGAAAACACCAAAAAACCCCTGTAGGAGCCGGCTTGCCGGCGATAGCAGTGTGTCAGGCGACCTATTCATGTCTGAATGACCGCTATCGCCGGCAAGCCGGCTCCTACAGGTTGTGAGTTCAAGCCAGGTACTTGCGGAACCAGCCCAGGGTTCTTTCCCACGCCAGGTTCGCCGCCGCTTCGTCATAACGCGGCGTCGAGTCGTTATGAAAACCGTGGTTGGCCCCCTTGTAGATAAACGCCTCGTACGTCGTGCCCGCCGCCTTCAACGCCTTTTCATACGCCGGCCAACCTTCATTGATCCGCGTATCCAACTCGCCGTAATGCAGCATGATTGGCGCCTTGATGCGCGGCACGTCCTTGGCCTCGGGCTGGCGCCCATAGAACGACACCGCAGCGCCCAGTTCCGGGTAGGCCACCGCCGCCGCATTGGTCACGCCGCCGCCATAGCAGAAGCCAGTGATGCCGACCTTTCCGGTGCTGCTGTCGTGGTGCATCAGCCATTCGATGGCGGCGAAGAAGTCGTTCATCAGCTTTTCGGGGTCGACTTTCTGTTGCAGCTCCACGCCTTTTTCATCGTTGCCCGGGTAGCCGCCCACCGAGGTCAGGCCGTCCGGCGCCAGGGCGATGAACCCGGCCTTGGCCAGGCGCCGTGCGACGTCTTCGATATAGGGGTTCAGGCCGCGATTCTCATGCACCACCACCACGGCCGGCAGCTTGCCGCTGGCCTTGGCCGGGCGCACCAGATAGCCGCGCACCGTGCCATTGCCCTTGGGCGAAGGGTAGGTGATGTAGTCGGCGATGATGTCCGGGTCGGTGAACTTCACCTGTTCGGCCAGGGCGTAGTTGGGGCTAAGGGCAGCGAGCAGGGCCGAGGCGGTGAGGCCGCCAAAGGTGAACAGCGCGGCGCGGTCGAGAAATTCACGGCGGTTGATCTTGCCGTGGGCGTAGCCGTCGTAGAGTTCCAGCAATTGGGGGGCAAAATCTTTCGCGGTGAGACGAGTCATCGGTGCAATCCTCAATTAGCGGTGGCAATCAATGTAGACCAGGTTCAACCCTCGCGGCCATGGGCGGCAGCGGCCAATTGCCCGGTGTCGACGCGCACGAACACCGAGTCGCCAATGGCCGTCAGCACGTCGCCGGCGTACACCTCGCAGACCACGCGGCTCTTGCGCCCTACATCGCCTTCGACGCGCGCGCGCAGGGTCAGCGTAACGCCCATGGGTGTCGGCTTGATGAATTTGATGCCCAGGTTGCCGGTCACGCAGTCGATGCGCGGCAAACTGCCCGGTTCACGCCCCTCGGCGCGGTAGTGGTAGGCCATGGCGGTCCAGTTGGAATGGCAGTCCACCAGCATGGCAATCAGGCCGCCGTAGACCAGGTCGGGCCACCCGGTGAATTGATCCTGCGGCAGGTGTTCGGCGATCACGTGGATGCCATCGGCATCCCAACGGCTCTTGATGTGCAGGCCGTGCGGGTTGCTCCCGCCGCAGCCGTAACAGATGCCCTCGGGCGCGGTGGTGTCCTGCAGGGAGGGGGTGTGCATGGGAAGTCCTTATTGTTCTGGGCGACTACTCTGTTTAGCAGGACACACGCCGGATGGGAATAAATCCGTGCCATGGCGTGTTAGCTCAGCACGTGTGTCCTTTTCTCTTGCGGAGTGTTCCCTGATGCGTCGAATGGCCCCAGTCGTCCTGCTGGCTCTTGTCTTCGGTTGGTTGTCCAGTGCCCAGGCCGTGGAGTACCAGGACGTCAACCGCACCGCCAGCCAGATCAGCTTCACCTTCCAGCAGTTCGGTCAGCGGGTGTACGGCACCTTCAGCCAGTTCGAAGGCACGTTGACGTTCGACACGCAAAAGCCCGAGGCAGGGCACGCGTTACTGAAGATCCAGCTGGCCAGCATCGACGCCGGCAGCCCCGATGCCAATGACGAGTTGCAACGCGCCTCGTGGTTCGACACCGCGACCTACCCGGTGGGTGTCTACGAGTCCACCGCGGTCAAAGCGCTGGGCGACAACCGCTTCAAGATCAGCGGCAACCTGACGATCAAGGGCATCACCCAGCCGGTGGATATCGATGTGCTGCTCAAGGAGCAGAGCGGTATCGGCGTGTTCGACGGTGAGTTTGTGCTCAAACGCGGCGACTTCAAGATCGGCGAGGGTGAGTGGGCGGGCAACAGCGTGGTGTCTGACGCCATCAACATCAAGTTCAAGATGGTTGCACCCCAGCGCTAGCGCGCAAACTTCTTGGCCCCGGCCACGCAGCCGATCACCGCAACGGTCACCAGTACCATGCCGAGGCTGACCTGTTCATGCAGCAGGCCGGCGGCCAGCGCCAGGCCAAAGAACGGCTGCAGCAACTGCAACTGGCCAACCGCGGCAATGCCACCCTGGGCCAGGCCGCGGTACCAGAACACAAAGCCGATCAGCATGCTGAACAACGACACGTAACCCAGGCTGAGCCAGGCCGGCAGGCTGATACCGGTGAGGCTGTGCGGCGCCAGCGCCAGGCTGAACGGCACCACCACCGGCAGCGACACCACCAGTGCCCAGCAGATCACCTGCCAGCCACCCAGGCTGCGCGACAGCTTGGCGCCCTCGGCGTAACCCAGGCCGCACACCAGCACCGCCAGCAGCATCAACAGGTCGCCGGCCGGTGCCGCGCTCAGGCCCTGAGCCAAGGCGTAGCCCATCACCAGCACACTGCCCAGGATCGAAAACAGCCAGAACACCGGGCGCGGGCGCTCGCCACCGCGCAGCACGCCGAAAATGGCAGTGGCCAACGGCAGCAGGCCGATAAACACGATGGAGTGCGCCGAGGTCACGTATTGCAGTGCCAAGGCAGTGAGCAGCGGAAAGCCGATCACCACGCCCAGGGCTACCACTGCCAGGGGGACCCACTGGTGGCGTGCGGGGCGTTTTTCCTTGAAGGCCTTCAACAGCAGCAACCCCAAGACGGCAGCGAGTGTGGCGCGGATCATGGTCAGGAACACCGGGTCGAACTCCATCACCGCCAGGCGCGTGGCCGGCAATGACCCGCTGAAAATCACCACGCCGATAAAGCCGTTGATCCAACCCTGGGTACTGGTGTCCAGGGTGCTGAGTCGTGAAGTACGTTCCATGGGAAGAGGCCCGAAAAAGAAAAGTTGCGTGGCGCTCATCCTAGGATTGAAGATAAAGACAATCAAAAAATTGTCATGGATACATCGCCCATGCCTCGCGCTCGCTACAAGTCCTTGGTCGACGCCTTTGCCCAGAGCATTCGCTCCGGCGAAATGCCCCCTGGCACGCGCCTGCCTACCCATCGCCAATTGGCTGCCGACCACGGCCTGGCATTGGTCACCGCCAGCCGGGTGTACACGGAATTGGAGGCCATGGGCCTGGTCAGCGGTGAAACCGGGCGCGGAACCTTCGTGCGCGAGATCGCCTTGCCCCCAGGGCAGGGCAGTGGGCAGATGACCCTGGCCACCGGCATGCTCGACCTCAACTTCAACTACCCCTCGTTGCCGGGTCAGGCGGATCTGTTGCGCACGGCGTTGCGCCAATTGGCACTCTCCGGTGACCTGGAAGCCCTGTTGCGATACCAACCCCATGCCGGCCGTCTGCATGAGCGCGCGGCCGTGGCGCGCCATTTGTTGAGCCGGGGGCTGGCGGTGGAGGCCGAGCATGTGCTGGTGGTCAGTGGCGCCCAGCATGGCTTGGCAGTGGCGATGATGACGTTGCTCAAGCCTGGGGATGTGATCGCGGTCGACGCCTTGACGTATTCCGGGTTCAAGGTGCTGGCCGAAACCCTGCACCTGGAAATCGTCGCCATCGCGGTGACGCCCAACGGCCCGGACCTGGACCACCTGCACAGCCTGTGTCGCAAGCGCCCGGTACGCGCTGTCTACAGCATCCCGACTTTGCACAACCCGCTGGGTTGGGTGATGAGCCTGGAGCAGCGTGAACGGTTGGCGGCGATTGCCCGTGAACACGCGTTGATGATCATCGAAGACGCGGCTTACGCCTTCCTGGCAGAGGATGCGCCGCCGCCGATGGCGACGCTGGCACCTGAGCGCACGGTGTATATCGGTGGGTTTTCCAAAAGTGTTGCCACCGGTTTGCGGGTCGGTTTTATCGCTGCGCCTTCAGCGCTGGTGAAGGGGTTGGAACGCACCATCATGGCCACCACCTGGAACGTGCCGGGGGTGATGAGTGCGATTGCCGTGGGTTGGATCGAAGACGGCACCGTCGCGCAGTTGGAAGCCCAAAAGCGTCAGGATGCTCAGGCGCGGCAAGCGCTGGCGGCGCAGGTGTTGAGGGAGGTGGATTACATCAGCCATCCATCGTCGTACTTTTTATGGCTACCGCTGGCGGAAGACATGCGCGCCGATCAGATCACCATGGCGCTACAACGGGAAAACATCTCGGTGTCCACTGCCGAGCCGTTCGCGGTGTCAGCGACGGTGCCCCATGCGCTGCGCCTGGCGTTGGGCTCGGTCACGATGCCGGCGCTGCGCGAGGCACTGCTGGCGGTGCGCAAGGTCGTGATGTGGTGAGCCGACGGGCGCGGCTCACCCACGGGCCTCAGTACTTGTAAGCCTGACGGCCGATCAGCAGCCATTTGCCTTTTTGTTTCTGCCAGACCTGGAAGTTGTCGATGTCGGTCGGCACTTCGACGCCGCTGTTCACCGCCAGGGCATGGAAGTGGTTGCGCACCAGGGCGGTGTCGCCATCCAGGGTGATGGTCTGGTTCTGCATTTCAAGGGTCTTGAAGGCGCTGGTGTGGGTTTCCAGGTCGGCGATGAATTGCGCCTTGTTCTGCACCTTGCCGCTGGAGTGGCCATAGGTGAGTTTGTCGGAAGTCAGCGCGTGCAGTTGCTTGAGGTCCAGGTGCAGCATGGCTTGGGTCAGTTGGTCGACCGCTTGGGCCACATCCTTTTCGGCAGGGGCAGGCGCTGCTGCGACGTAGCCGGTGAACAGGCACAGAAAACCGATCAGCACTTTGACGTTTTGCATGGGTGTTTCCTTATTGTTGTGGGGGTGACACGACTGGCTTAAGTTGTCGTACAACCATGCAATATTTACCGGCGAGAAGGAAAGTGAAATTTTGAAATATCTCGAAAATATTCAGCGATAAGCTGTTCTAAGCGAAGTTTGATCTTGTACGACGTCCCAACACGTTGAGATCTTCAGACGTGCAGTGCGTGCGGCTTCCTGCACCAGTAGCACATCGCTATGCTATGGCCCAAATAACAAACCACTTCGAGGGACAGAATGGATTTTGACTGGCACAGCGGTTCCATCACCCGCGCCACCCCCGTGACCCCGCGCTATAAAAACACCCAGAACGTTCGCCGCTTCATGCTTGAACACTGCGGCCCTGCGTTCAAATTCGACCGGGCATTCATGGCCTGGATTCGCAACGGCCAGCCCAAGACTCTGGGCGATGTGGTGCAAGAATGGCAACGTCGAAACCCGGAGGCACGCCCATGACACGCGACGAAAAATACCAGGCCGCCCAGCAGCGTATCGGCTATCTGCTGGAGGCGTTCAAGGTCGGTGGCAATTACACGCCGTTGGTGCGCGACGGCAACCACCTGTACATCAGCGGCCAGATCCCCCGTGTCGGCGACACGATTGTGCTGCCGGGCAAGGTCGGTGAAAGCCTGACCCTGGCCCAGGCGCAGGTGGCCGCCGGTATCAGCGCGCTGCGCTGCCTGGGGCTGCTCAAGCAGGCGCTGGGTTCGCTCGATCAGGTCAAGGCGATACCACGCATTGGTGTGTATGTGCGCAGTGCCGAAGACTTCGATCAGCAAAGTGAAGTGGCCAATGGCGCCTCGGACCTGCTGCATGAAATCCTCGGCGAGGCCGGGGTGCATACGCGTACTTCGGTCGGCGTGTTCCAGTTACCAAAATCGGCCGCCGTCGAGATCGAAATGCTCGCCATTGCCCACGACTGACCCGAAGGATTGATAAGGGATGATCACCGAAGGAATGGTGGTGCTGGTGCGATACGCCGTTCACCTGGCCCCGGGGCTGGCGTTGTTTGGCCTGTGGTTCGCGCTCACGCCCAGGGCGCTGGCCGCAATGCGTATCCTGATTTTGCTCGCGGCGTTTGTGCTGATGCGCGACGCAATGACGCCCCTGGGCATGTGGCGGTTGGGCAGCGAGGTGCAGATCGCGTTCACCGCCAATGCGTTTGTGTTGGCGGCGCTGGGCGGTTTGTCGGTGATGTTGATCCTGCTGCTGCCGCTCGCGGCGCCGGACCTGTGGCGGCTGATTCGCTGGTCCATTGGCAACCCGATTGCCGGCCTGGCGGTCGGGTTCGCGGTGGGTGGCCTGATTGGCGTGCCGTTGCGGATTTACCAGGGGATCGACGCCGCTGACTTCCACGGCTACTGGGTGTGGTTGCCGGGCATGGTGGTGCTGGCCTATGGCGCCAATGCATTGGAAGAAGTGCTGTTTCGCGGGTGCTTGCAGGGTTATCTGGAACAGCAGGTCTCTCCCCTGCGGGCGGCGTTGATCAGCGGCGTGGCCTTTGCGGCCTGCCATGCATTCCTGGCGTTGAGTGTGACCCAACTGGGCTGGCCGATATTGGCCTTCACCCTGATTGAAGGCCTGGCCTGCGCGCTGGTGCGCCTGCGCTACGGCGTGCTGCCCGCCACCGTGGCCCATGGCACGGCAATCCTGCTGATCGCCGTGCCGTACATGGCTTGAGGCGAAACCCGATCCAACTGTAGGAGCTGGCTTGCCAGCGATGACGGTGAATCAGACAGACCGCTATCGCCGGCAAGCCGGCTCCTACAGAGACCGTGTTCAGCACGTGGCTTGAGGTGAAACCCGATCCAACTGTAGGAGCTGGCTTGCCAGCGATGGCGGTGAATCAGACAGACCGCCATCGCCGGCAAGCCGGCTCCTACAGGGGCCGTGTTAGTCCGTGGCCAGCGCGGGGGTGCGGGGTGGGATCTGGCGTTTGCTGCCGGTGGCTTCATAGGCGGCCGCCAGGCGCAGCAAGGTGGAGTCATCATAGGCACGCCCCGCAAACGTCAGGCCCACCGGCATGCCAATGTCCGCCATCACGCCCATCGGCACGGTCACGGTCGGCACGCCCAGGTGGCGGATCGCGAGGTTGCCGTTGGCCACCCAGATGCCGTTGCTCCAGGCGATGTCGGCGGAGGCTTCGTTGACGTCGGCATCCGCCGGGCCCACGTCGGCCACGGTGGGGAACAGCACGGCGTCCAGCCCCAGGGTGTCCATCCAGTCTTCCAGGTCCAGGCGGCGGGTTTGTTCCAGGCCGCGCAAACCGTCCGGCACGGTGCTGATTTCATTCCAAGGGGTGATGCCGCGCTGGGCCATGCGTACGTATTCGTCCATGCCAGCGGCCAGGTCGTCTTCACGGTTGGGCAGGGTGCCCGGGTCGTGAGGGAAGATCTTCGGCCCGTCCACATCCGCCAGGCGGTTCAAGGTCGGGTCGCCGTTGGCGCGCAGGAAATCATCGAAGGCCCAGGCCGACAGTTCCCACAGCTCATCGTGCAGGAACTCCTTGGACACCAGGCCCCGGGTGAACACCGTTGGCGCGCCAGGGCGGTCGCCTTCGCAGTTGGAGACCAGTGGGAAATCCACCTCGATCACTTCGGCGCCGGCCGCTTCCAGCGCCTGGCGTGCGGCTTGCCACAATGTAATCACAGAGGCACGGGTGTTGATCTTTTGCCCGGTTGGCCCGCCAATCCCGGGCTTTTCGCTGGTGCCAGCCTCAGGGTCAGCATTGATGTACATGCGCGGCACACCGAAACGCTTGCCGGCTAGGGCGGCGCTGCCAGCGGCCAATTCAGCATAGGACGCCGGGCGCACCGAGGCCACGCTCGGGATCGGCACCCAAGGCTGCAGCCGCCACAGGTCGCCACGGGTGTCCGGGTCTTCGGCAACCACCACGTCGAGCACTTCCAGCAGGTCGGCCATGGTGCGGGCGTAGGGCACCACCACGTCCATGGTCGGCGTCAGCGGCCAGTTGCCGCGCACCGAAATCACCCCACGGGAAGGGGTGTAGGCGCACAGGCCATTGTTGGAGGCCGGGCCGCGACCGCTCGACCAGGTTTCTTCAGCCAGGCCGAACGCCGCAAAGCTGGCAGCGGTGGCGGTGCCGGCACCATTCGAGGAGCCGGAAGCAAACGGTGCGGTGAGGAAGTTGGCGTTATACGGGCTTTCGGCGCGGCCATAGACGCCACGCTGCATGCCGCCATTGGCCATCGGCGGCATGTTGGTCTTGCCCAGGCAGATGGCGCCACCGGCGCGCAGGCGTTCGATGGTGAAGGCGTCACGATGGGCGGTGAGCTTGGCAAATGCCGGGCTGCCCGAAGCGGCTGTGAGGCCCTTGACCAGGTAGCTGTCTTTGGCGGTATACGGGATGCCATCCAAGGGCCCCAGGGTTTCGCCCTTGGCCCGGCGCGCGTCGGAGGCCCGGGCTTCTTCCAGGGCCTGGGGGTTGCGCACCACCACCGCGTTCAGTGCGGTCGCGGTCTGCGGGCCATCGTAGGCATCGATCCGCGCCAGGTACGCCTGGACCAGTTCAACGGCAGTGGTCTGGCCGGTTTCCAGCGCAGCGCGCAATTGGGCAATGGAGACTTCGGTAACTTGCATCACGTTTTTTTCGCCGCCTTCAAGTGGGAGGTATGGCGGCAGTCTACGTACAGATATTTCACAAAACCAGCGCCGCATGGTCGGCATAGGCCGCACGCATGACCTGCCAGGTGTGCTCGTCGGCGGGAATCAGGTGTTCGATTCGCAGCGAGGTCAGGGTGATGTCCTGGGGCATGCCAAAGGTGGTGAAGGTCGACAGGAAGTTCAGCTCGCCCTGGCTTGAGCGGATGCGTGTGAGCACCAACGGCGGCATTTGCGCGGGCAGCTCGGTGCTGTCGGGCACCGGCAAGGTGGCCAGCAAGGCCGCCAGTTCGGGGTTGCCCAGTGCTTCGCGGGTTGCTCGTTGCCAGGCGAGGGTGCGGATCTCCTCGGCATTGATCAGGTGGTCGCCCAGGCCACTCGGTTGCAGCAGGGTGGTGAGCAGGTTCAAGCCATCGGCCGCGTCCGCTTGCAGGCCGACCAGCCCGAACAGCACCCCAGCACTGGCATTCGCCGCCAGCACTTCCCAGTGGCTGCCCAGCAAAATCGCCGGAGCGGGGTTGTTGGCATGCAACACGTGGTGGACTGCTTCACGTACCGCCGCCATGGCGGGCGAGGCGAGCGGGGTGGCCGCGTAACGCGGGGCGTAGCCGGCGGCAAAGAACACCCGATTGGCGTGTTCCAGCGGCGCATCCAGGGCCGTCAACACCCGGTGCAGCGTGCCAGCGCTGGGCTTGGCACGCCCGGTTTCGATGCAACTGAGGTGGCGCTGGGAAACACCGGTGATCAGGGCCAGGTCCAGCTGGCTGAGCTTGGCGTTGCGGCGCAACTGGCGCAGCAGTTCGCCCGCGGGAGTGGGGGTGTCCATGAGGGTTTGATGACCTCCGAGGTCATTGCGAGGGCCGTCACCTTATCACTAGGGTGGGCCTCAATCACTCCAAGGAAGACGCCATGCGCAGACCTTATCTCGCCCTCGCCGCATTACTCGGCTTTTCGCTGTACACCCTGGCCACGATGCTGACGGCGCAGCAATCGTTGTTGGCGTTCGGGCTGGAACTGATGTCACGGCCCGACACCGCCCAGGTGGTCATCGACCTTTATCTGATGGCGGTGCTGGCGTGCGTGTGGATGTACCGGGATGCCCGCCGGCGTGGGCGCTCGGTGGCGTCGTTGGTGCCTTACTTTGTGCTGACGGCGGTGTTCGTTTCGGTGGGGCCGCTGTTGTATCTGGTGGTGAATGGAGGCCGCGATGAATGACCTGCTGAAGGTGTATGCGCTGTGTGTGCTGTTGCTGTGCCTGAAGATGTTTGCGATTTCCTGCTACCAGGGGTACTTCCGGTTACGGGGCTTGGCGTTTACCCATCGGGAAGACGCGGCGTTCTTCAAGCGTGCGGCCCAGCCAGAAGAACTGCCCCAGGTTGCCCGGGCGGCGAGGGCTTGGGCGAATGATCTGGAGAATATCCCGCTGTTTTTTGTGTTGGGTGGGTTATGTGTGGTGTTGGGGGATGACAGCGTCGCCTTCTTTTGGCTGTGCGGCGGTTTCACCCTGGCGCGCGTGACGCACACAGTGGCCTATCTGAAGAGGTGGCAGCCCTGGCGCACGTTGGCGTATGGGGTAGGTGTGGCCTGCCAGTTCGGCCTTGGAGTGTGCATCGTTGATTCAATGTAGGAGCTGGCTTGCCAGCGATAGCGGTCTGTCAGGCAATGGTTGTTTAACTGATGGACCGCCATCGCTGCGGTGCGACGATTCGACAAGCCAGCTCCTACAGGGGGGCTGGGGGGATTATGGGTTGAGGAAGGCCTGGTAGTTGTCCTTGGTGATCTGCTGGTAAGGGATGGTCAGTTCAGCGGTGTAGGGTTGTTTCTTCACCATCTTCACCGCCAGGTCGATGGCGCCCACGGCCTGGCCCTTGTTGTCCTGGTACGCCGTTACCAGCAACAGGCCTTTTTTCACGGCATCCAACCCGGCGGCGCCGCCGTCGCTGCCGGCGACCAGGATGTCCTTGCCCGGTTGCATGCCCGCCTGGCTGATCGCCATGGCCGCGCCAATCGCCATTTCATCCGCGTTCGCGGCAACCGCATCAATCCTGGTGCCCGAGACGATCCAGTTGTTCATCAGGTCGATCGCCTTGCTGCGCTGCCACTCGGCGCTTTGTTCCTCGACGATCTTGATGCCCGGGTACTCCTTGAGCACGTTCTTCACGCCCTGGGTGCGGTTGTGGGTGGCGTTGTTGGACAGCAGCCCGAGCATGATCGCAAGGTTGCCCTTGCCGCCCATTTTTTCCGCCAGGTAGCGCATCTGGATCTCACCGGCCTTGATCTCGTCGGAGCCGACATACCCCACGCCAGCCGGCACGTCCTTGAACTCCGGGCGGCGGTTGACGTACACCAGCGGCGTCTTGGCCTGCTGGGCATTGACGGTCATCTTCTGCGTGGCGGCGGTGTCCACGGCGTTGACGATAATCGCGTCCATGCCCTGGGCGGTGAAGTTTTGCACCTGGTTGAGCTGGCGCACCACATCGCCCTGGGCGTCTTCGAATTGCAGGGTCACGCCGGGCAGTTCTTTGGCGTGGGCTGCCATGTAGTCACGCATCTGCGCGAGGAACACATCGTCGACCTGAGCGATGCTCACGCCGATCCGTATATCCGCCAGCGCCCACGGGGTGATCGCCAGGGTAAAGAGTGCCGCAAGGACTTGCTTCTTCATGGGGGTGCTCCGTTATTTTTTGTTGTTGTTAAAACAGAGTGATTCACGCCTGGCGTTTGGCGCGCAGCTGCTCCACGGCAGCGGCAAAGTGTGCCAGTGGCCAGCGTTCGTTGAGGGCCTGCACCATCAGTTGCTGCCCGGTTTGTGGGGCCAGCCCGTGCAGGGGCGGGTCGGTGTCGAGGTTGGTGGGGAATGAGTAACCGTCGGCGGTGCAGGCGATCACGGCCTCTACGGCGCTGGCATCCAGCGCGGTGTTTGCCAGCAGCACCGGGTACACCGCCAGCATCATGCGGTCGCGGTCGAGGGCTTCCATGGGTTTGCCGAACGCCGAGGAGATCTGCAGCAGGTTGGCCATGCGCTGGCGGTCGGGCGTGCGGTTGGTGCCGGCCGCGTGAAACAGCGCCGGGTTGAAGAACAGCAGGTCGCCCTTGTTCAGCGGCAGTTGCACGGCGTGTTGCTGGAAGTAGTCGATGAATTCCGCACGGCGCCACGCCAGGTAGCCCAGGGCGTACTGTTGGGAAAACGGCAGCAACTGGGTGGGACCGGTTTCCAGCGGCATGTCCGAATGGGCCACCGCGCCTTGCAGCGTCAGGTACTGGGACAACTCGTGCAGGGGCAGGGGGAAGCGCTCCACCACGTCGGTCGTCTGGAAACCCAGGTGATAG
Source organism: Pseudomonas sp. GW821-FHT09A09 (assembly GCF_059418405.1). Taxonomy (NCBI): domain Bacteria; kingdom Pseudomonadati; phylum Pseudomonadota; class Gammaproteobacteria; order Pseudomonadales; family Pseudomonadaceae; genus Pseudomonas; species Pseudomonas sp. GW821-FHT09A09. The sequence continues at coordinate 117,527 of NZ_JBWKPU010000002.1, read as the reverse complement.
TCGCGATGGGGCTGCTGCGCCTGGCCGCCGGGGTGCACCACGTTGACCTGCGCGGTGACCTGGAAACTCGGGCCAAGCCACGCTTCGGCAATCAGCCCTAACAGCGGGTTGGCGTAATACTCGACAAACGATTCAGGCGACTGCAACGCGGCCTTTTGCAGGGAGTTCCAGATACGCCCGTTGCTGCCCGCCTTGGCGAAGTGGTCGGCGGCCACACCTTGCGCGGTCTCATTGGCAAAGATCGCCTCGAACACCTGGCTATGGCGGTCGACCACCTCAAGGTCTTCGTAGGCGCCGCGTACCACCATCACGCCCGGGCCATCGCGAAACAGGCGATGCAGTTCATTCATCACCGTCAGGCGGTCGGCGTGACGCAGGCTGCGGGCCTGATAGATCGGCACATTGCTCATCACCTCAGCGCACAGCGGGTAATCATCCTGGGTGGCGCGTTGCGCGCAGACGTGGCTGAAATCCGCCAGTTGCACGGCGTCGCCTGTGACAAACGCCGACATCACACACCTCCCGACAGGCTCAGGGCCTGGTGCGGTTGCGGGGTGCTGCTGTCGGTGCAACCGACCACGCCTTGCTCCAGGTCGATCACCGCGCCGGTCATCATGCCCGACTCCCGCGACAGCAAAAACGCCACGCTTTGCGCCACTTCCTCGGGCTTGAGCAAGCGGCCGAAGGGTTGTGCGTTTTCGGCCTTTTCCAGCCAGCCGTCCTCGGCGCCGTGGTATTGGCGCTGGATCTCATCCTCGTGGGGCGTGTCCATCCAGCCGATGTTCAGGCCATTCACCCGGATACGGTTGCGCAGGGCACTGAACGCGACGTTCTTGGTCAGGATCGCCAGCGCGCCCTTGGACGCCGCATACGCGCTCAAGAACGATTGCCCGCCGTGGCCGGTGACGCTCTGGATATTCACCACGGCGCCTTCCACGCCGGTGCTGATCATCAACTTCAACGCTTCCTGCATCAGGAAAAACGGCGCCCGCACGTTCACCGCAAACAGCCGCTCGAACAGTTCGGGCGAGGTGTCGAGGATGGTGCCGCGGTCGGACATACCGGCGCAGTTCACCAGGCCATGCAAGGTGCCGAAGTGAGTGCGCGCAGCCTCGATGATCGCGCGGCAGTCCTCGACGTTTTCCAGGTCGGCCTCGACAAAAAACGCCTGGCAATCGAGCTGTGCCAGTTGCCGCACCTGCTCTTCGCCCTGGGCGCGGCGGCGACCGCAGAGGATCAGCCCGGCAGCGCCCCGCTGCGCCAGGGTGTGGGCCACCGCAGCGCCGAGGCCCTGGGTGCTGCCGGTGACGACGAAGTATTGGCCGCTGAACGAGGTGGCGAGATCGGTGTGGGGCATGGGGTTCTCCTGGAATTTTTGTTGTTGTGCATCGCCCGGCTCGACGGCGGGCAAAACTGAGACTAGCATTGCGAAACCTCAGTAACGCCCAAAAAAGACCTCAAAAACACCTCAGGCCAACCCCATGCTCGAACGCGCCAAACACTTCTCCATCAAGCAGCTCGCCACCCAGGCGGGTGTGAGCAAAGCCACGGTCGACCGTGTGCTCCACCAGCGCGGCAGCGTGCACGGGCAGACGCGGCGGCGTATCGAGCAGGCGTTGGATGAGTTGGAGGCCCAGGAGAAAAACGGCCTGGCGGTGGGGCGTACGTTCCATGTCGACGTGATCATGCACACGCCCCAGCGTTTCAGCGCGGCGGTGCAGGCGGCCATCGTCGCGCAGCTGGCCAGCCTGGCGCCGTTTCGCATCGCACCGCGTTTCCACCTGTTCGAAGAGATCGAACCCCAGGCCATGCATGACCAGTTGCTGCGCTGCCTCGACACCTGCAGCCAGGGCGTGGTGCTCAAGGCCGCCGATGAGCCGGCGGTGAACCAGGCGGTCAAGCAACTGATCGCGGCGGGCATTCCGGTGGTAACGCTGGTGACCGACCTGCCGCAAAGCGAGCGCATTGGCTACGTGGGCATGGACAACCGCACGGCGGGGCAGACCGCCGCTTACCTCATGTCGCGCTGGCTGCCGGTGCAACCGCAGGACGTGGCCGTTGTGATCGGCAGTGAATTGTTCCGCGGCGAAGAAGAGCGCGAGATGGGCTTTCGTGCCTGGCTGCGCGGCCGTGCTGCGCACCTGCGGGTGATGGATATCAGCGGTGGCTACGGCGTGTATGACCGCACGTTCGAGCGCGTCACCCAGGCCTTGAAACTCAACCCTGACTTGAAGGCGGTGTACAGCGTGGGCGGCGGCAACCGGGCGATTGTCGATGCGTTCGCCGCGCTGGAGCGGCCGTTGGAGGTGTTCATCGGCCACGACCTTGACGAAGAGAACCGCCAATTGCTGCTCGAAGAAAAAGTCGCCGCGATCATCGACCATAACCTGCAGATCGATGCCCGCAGCGTGTTTCTGCACATCCTGCAATACCACCGGCTGTGGAAGGCCGGGCCGATTGCGCCGTCCCAGGTGCAGATCGTCACGCCGTTCAATCTGCCGGACTAAGCACTCCCTCAATAACAACATCAGGAGTTCGACCATGCTGAGAATCGCCGTTCTGGGTGCCGGGCGCATCGCCAGGATCCACGCCGCCAACGTCGCTGCCCACCCGAATGCCACGCTGGTGCTGGTGGCCGACCCCTGGCGCGAAGGCGTCGATGCGCTGAGCACGCAGTTGGGCTGCGAGGCCGCTTACGATTGCGCGGCAGTGCTGACCCGCAAGGACATCGACGCGGTGGTGATCGGCACGCCCACCGACACCCATATCGACCTGTTGCTGGCAGCGGTAGCCGAAGGCAAGGCGGTGCTTTGCGAAAAACCTATCGACCTGGACATCGCCAGGGCCCGCAGCGCCGCGCAAGCCGTCGAGCGCCAGGGGGGGCGGGTGATGCTCGGCTTCAACCGGCGTTTCGACCCCGACATGCTGCGCCTGCGCCAGGCCCTGGATGCGGGGCAGATCGGCGCGGTGCGTCAGGTGATCATCACCAGCCGCGACCCCGGGCTGGCGCCGCGTGACTACCTGGAACACTCCGGCGGCATTCTGCGCGACATGACCATCCACGACTTCGACACCGCTCGCCACCTGCTCGGCGAAGAACCGGTGGAGGTCAGCGCCATCGCCAGTCGCCTGGTGGACCCGAGCCTGGCCGAGATCGACGATTACGACAGCGTGATGGTGCTGTTGCGCACCGCCTCCGGCAAGCAATGCCACATCAATTGCTGCCGCCAGGCGGTGTATGGCTATGACCAGCGGGTGGAAGTGTCGGGGGCCCGCGGCGTACTGCTCACCGACAACCACCGGCCCAGCACCTTGCGCCATTGGAGTGCCGAACACACCGAGGCGCTGGAGCCGTTGCAGCACTTTTTCCTGGAGCGGTACGCCGATGCCTACCGCAATGAGCTGACGCAATTCATCGACGCGCTGAACAGCGGCAACCCGTTGCCCACAAGCGTGCGTGATGGCCTGTATGCGTTGCACTTGGCCGATTGCGCGCTCGAATCGGTGAAAACCGGGCGCAGTGTGGCGGTCAACTACGACCTATGACTGTACGCCGCTCCCCTGTAGGCGCTGGCTTGCCAGCGATAGCGGCGGCACTGCCAACAAAGATGTCGCCTGATCCACCGCCATCGCCGGCAAGCCGGCTCCTACGGAGGGTGTTTGACGCCAATTCCCCTGTAGGAGCTGGCTTGCCAGCGAAAGCGGCGGCACAGCCAATAGAGATGTCGCCTCGTCCACCGCCATCGCCGGCAAGCCGGCTCCTACAGAGGGTGTTTGACGCCAATTCCCCTGTAGGAGCTGGCTTGCCAGCGATAGCGGCAGCACAGCCAACACAGATGTCGCCTGACCCACCGCCATCGCCGGCAAGCCGGCTCCTACGGAGGGTGTTTGACGCCAATTCCCCTGTAGGAGCTGGCTTGCCTGCGAAAGCGGCGGCACAGCCAATAGAGATGTCGCCTGGTCCACCGCCATCGTCGGCAAGCCGGCGCCTACAGTGAATTCAAACCTGGTCGCTTGCGCATATCCCTTATCGGCGCCGGGTTCACTTCCTTATTGGGCCGTCAGAAGGCATTGGACGGCGCCGAGCGTGAGCCCGTGCGGTCCACCAGGCGGATGCTGTCGCGGCCACCGCGCTTGGTTTCATACAGCGCGGTGTCGCCTTGTTCAATCAAGGCCGTGAGGCTGGCCGGTGGCTGATCGAACAGGTTGGCGCCGATGCTCAGGGTCACCGGTGCCGGGGTGGTGAAGGACTGTGCGGCCAGTTGCTGGAACTGGTCGCGCAGGCCACTGCCCAGTTCGACGATCTGTTGTGTCGACGCCTGGTGCAGCAGGATCACGAATTCATCGCCACCCAACCGGGCAGCCAATGAACCCTGAGGCACGACGGCGCGGATCATTTCGCTCAAGGCGATCAGCAGGCGGTCGCCGGCCACATGGCCGTAGAGGTCGTTGACCGACTTGAAGTTGTCGATATCGATCAACAGCAGCGCGCCCGGTTGTGCCGGCGCAACCTGGGCCAGCAGGGGCGGCGCATGCACGTCCAGGGCGCGACGGTTGTACAGCGCCGTGAGTGGGTCGCGGGCGGCGAGTTGAGCGATCTGCTGTTCGCGGCGGTAGCGTTCGGAGCCGGTCATCGACAGCGCGATCAGCATGATTGCCATCGCGCCTTCCACCAGGGAAATCTGGATGATCTCGCCCTTGAACGCGGCCAAATCAATCAAGGTGCCCGGGATCAGTACCGACAGCGCCTTGGCCACATAAAACGCGCCGTGAATCAGCAAGACGAAGCGCAACTGCACCGCGCCGATGCTCAGGGACTTGCCATGGGGGCGCAGCAGGAAACTGGCGCGCAGGGTGGGCAGTGACACCAGCAACGACTGCACCCCCAGCATGACCTTGGACCACGACGGGTCCGCCGGCAGCATCAGCATGCCCAGCCACACCGCCAGCATCAGCAGCCACAGGGGCGACAGGCGCGTCTGGGTAAAGCGCGCCACGCCAAGCAAGAACAGGAAGTGTGCGGTCACCAGCAAGCCGTTGGCGAACCAGATGCCAATCATCAGGTAGCCATTGAGGCGCAACAGGGCGAGGGTGGAGCCGATGGTGATGGTGGCGAACCCGGCGCTCCAGTAAAGCAACGAGGGTTCGCGCACGCTGCGCCATTCAACGGCCAGGTACAGCGCGGCCGCAGCGGCGAGGGCAACCGTAAGGGCCAAAATCGTAGGGGGGTCGAGCGTCATGTCTTGCCGGATCTGCCTGGTGTGCGTTTAAACCGGGATTGTAAGCGCACACGCAGGTTTTTCAGAGCAACTTTCGTGATGGCATACAGCCATCCGATAATCGGCCGGTCAGGCGCCCTTGGTCGAGGGCAGCAAGACCGTCAGGATGCCCACCAACGGCAGGAACGAGCACAGTTTATAGACGTACTCGATACCGTGGGTGTCGGCGAGCAAACCGAGCAGCGCGGCACCAATCCCGCTGAAGCCGAACATCAGGCCGAAGAAGATCCCGGCGATCATGCCCACGTTGCCCGGCACCAGTTCCTGGGCGTACACCACGATGGCCGAGAAGGCCGAGGCGATGATAAAGCCGATCACCACGCTCAATACGGCCGTCCAGAACAGGTCGACGTAGGGCAGGGCCAGGGTGAACGGCGCGGCGCCAAGGATCGAGAACCAGATGACTTTCTTGCGCCCGATCTTGTCGCCAATCGGGCCGCCCGCGAACGTGCCGACGGCCACGGCGCCGAGGAACAGGAACAGGTACATCTGCGAGCTGGCAACCGACAGCTGGAATTTCTCGATCAGGTAGAACGTGAAGTAGCTGGTGAGGCTGGTCATGTACCAGTACTTGGAGAACACCAGCACCGCCAGCACGATCAGGGCAAAGGTCACGCGGCCTTTGGACAGGCCGTGGGTCGCTTTACCGCCGGCCTTGAGCTTGAACAGGTTGAGGTGGTTGCGGTACCAGCGGCTCAGGCCGTACAGCACCAGGATCGCGAACACCGCAAACAAGCCGAACCAGGCGATGTGGCTTTGGCCGTAAGGGATGATGATCGCCGCTGCCAGCAACGGGCCAAAGGCACTGCCGGTGTTGCCGCCGACCTGGAACGTCGATTGCGCCAGGCCATAACGACCGCCAGACGCGAGGCGTGCGACACGCGAGGTTTCCGGGTGGAAGGTCGAGGAGCCGACGCCCACCAGGCCCGCTGCCAGCAAAATCGCCGGGAAGGTGCCGACAAACGCCAGCATCAGGATGCCAATCAGCGTGCAGACCATGCCCGCCGGCAACAGCCACGGCTTGGGATGGCGGTCGGTGTGGTAACCGATCCACGGTTGCAGCAGGGACGCGGTCAGCTGGAAGGTCAGGGTGATCAGGCCCACCTGGGTGAATGTCAGGCCGTAGTTGGCCTTGAGCATCGGGTAGATCGACGGCAGCACCGCCTGGATCAGGTCATTGATCAAGTGCGCCAGGGCGCAGGCGCCGAGGATGCGCATGACCAAGGGGCTGGCTTGGGGTGTCGTGGTTGCGGCGGCGGGTGACGCAGTGAGGGTCGACATGCGGGCATTCCATACAAGGCAGCTAATCAAAGGCGGCGACTGCTTACGGTCGCCATCCGTTACAAAATGATTCGGCGTTCATGCTAGATTCGTCAGGAATGCCTGTCTCGCGTAATTCGGGCGACAACCATCGCAAAAAGGGCGAAATGATCAAACCACTCAACGAATTCCTCCAGGAAATCAACGAAGGCGATTGGGCTGTCATCAGTTCCGCCACGGACTACCCGGAAAACTGGGTGATCCCCGACCACAGCCATGAGAAGCACCAACTGCTCTACGCCATCGAAGGCGTGATGGTGGTGTACTCGGCGTTGAACCAGTGGACGGTGCCGCCCAACCGTGGCATCTGGATGCCGGCCGGGCAAGTGCATTCCCTGCGTTGCGTAGGCACGTTGAAGATGCGCAGCGTGTTTGTGCGCCCGGATCGCTTCCCGAACATGCCGGGCGAGCCGAAGACGGTAAGCATCTCGCCGCTGCTGAGCGAGCTGATCAAGGCCTCGGTGAGCTTGAAGCCGCCGTACGCCGAGGACTCGCGGGACGCACGGATCATGCACCTGATCCTCGATGAACTCGCGATGTTGCCAGCCTTGCCGCTGTCCTTGCCGCAACCTGCGGACCCGCGTCTGCAGCGTATCTGCGTGGCGTTGCAGGAAGAGCCGGGCGACGCCTCCACGGTGGCGCACTGGAGCGAGCGCCTGAACCTGGACCAGAAAACCATCCAGCGCCTGTTCCGCAAGGAAACCGGCATGACCTTTGGCCAATGGCGCCAACAGGCCAGGTTGCTGCTGGCACTGGAGCGCATTGCGGTGGGGGAAAAGGTGATCGATATCGCCCTGGAGCTGGGCTACGAAAGCCCCAGCGCGTTTACCAGCATGTTCAAGAAACAGTTTGGCAAGACGCCGAGCCATTTCTTCCGCTAGCGCCTAGCGGCCGTCCGCCAGGTTGGCGAAGAAAATGCAGCCCACCAGCCGTGCGAACAGGCTCAGGGTTTCCGGCAGGTTGGGGTCGTCAAACAGCATCGCCCGCGAGTCCAGGGCGCACAGTGCGCCGTACAACCGGCCATCGGGCAGGAAGATCGGCGCCCCGGCGTAGCTTTCGATTTCAAATTGCTTGACCACCGGGCGCGTGGCAAAGCGTCCGTTCTTGCTGATCTCGGGGATAAACAGGGCTTGGGGATTGATGCAGAACTCACTGCACAGGGTGGTTTCCAGGTCGAGTACGTCGTGCACGTTGATGCCCATTTGCATCGGGTCGTAGACCGAGCACACCACCCATTCCAGGTCGGTGAACTTGGCGATCCCGGCAAAGCGCATCCCGGTCAGGCGGGTGACCAGGTGAAGAATATTGGTGGTGGCTTCGATTTCGGCGATGGCGGCGCGTTCGTCGGCGCTGAGTAACGCGTGTGCTGCGGTGACGCTTGGAACCATGCGGAATACTCCAGGGAGAACGGTCGGGCAACCTTCGTAATGAACGGGCTTGGCCCGCGCCGGCGTCAACGAGACCGTTAACTGCGGTGGCCGGGTTGACGCGGGCGCGGGGCAAGCCCGCTCACTACAAGTTATGGGTCAGTTGATGCGGGGGTGCTGTTGCACCAGGTTCTGGCGCTTGGCTTCCAGCGCGGCAATTTCGGCATCGATGTCTTCGATCTTCTGCTCGATGTTGTCGTGGTGCTCTTGCAGCAACTCCTTGGCTTCTTCCATGTCCGAGGCGGCCGGTGCGGCGCCGCGCAGGGGGCGGTTGGCGGTTTCCTTCATGGTCAGGCCGGTGATCAGGCCGACCACCGCAAACACCATCAGGTAGTAGGCCGGCATGTACAGGTCATTGGTGCTTTCCACCAGCCAGGCCACGGCCGTGGGCGTCAGGCCGGCGATCAGCACCGAGACGTTGAACGCACTGGCCAGCGCGCTGTAGCGGATGTGGGTAGGGAACATCGCCGGCAGCGTCGAGGCCATCACGCCGATGAAGAAGTTCAACACCACGGCCAGGATCAGCAAACCTGCGAAGATCAGGCCGATCTTGCCACTGGTGATCAGCATGAACGCCGGAATGGACAGCACCAACAGGCCAATGCTGCCGCCGATGATGAAAGGTTTGCGACCGATTTTGTCGCTGACAAACCCAATGAACGGCTGCACGAACAGCATGCCCACCATGATCGCGATGATGATCAGCACGCCGCTGTTTTCTTTGTAGTGCAGGTTGTGCGACAGGTAGCTCGGCATGTAGGTGAGCAGCATGTAGTACGTCACGTTGGTGGCCGCGACGATCCCGATGCAGGTCAGCAGGCTGCGCCAGTGCTTGGTGGCGACTTCCTTGAAGGACACTTTGGGGCCGTGAGTCAGGCCTTGGCGGTCGCCTGTTTCGAGCTTGTCCATGTGTTGCTGGAACGCCGGGGTTTCTTCCAGCGCGTGACGCAGGTACAGGCCGATGATGCCCAGGGGCAGGGCGAGGAAGAACGGCAGGCGCCAGCCCCAGGCTTCGAACTGCTCGTCGCCCAGCACGCTGGAGATCAACACCACCACGCCTGCGCCAAGCACGAAACCGGCGATGGAACCGAAGTCCAGCCAGCTGCCGAGGAACCCGCGCTTGCGGTCCGGGGCGTATTCGGCGACGAAGATCGACGCGCCGGTGTATTCGCCGCCCACCGAGAAACCCTGGGCCATTTTGCACAGCAGCAACAGGATCGGTGCCCAGATGCCGATGCTGTCATAGCCGGGGATCAGGCCGATGGCAAAGGTGCTCAGGGACATGATCACAATGGTGGCGGCGAGTACCTTTTGCCGCCCGTATTTATCGCCCAGGGCGCCGAAGAACAGGCCCCCCAGCGGGCGGATCAGGAAGGGCACGGAGAAGGTCGCCAGTGCGGCGATCATCTGTACGCTGGGCGACGCGTCCGGGAAGAACACCTTGCCCAGTACGTAGGCGACGAACCCGTAGACGCCGAAGTCGAACCATTCCATGGCGTTACCCAGCGCGGCGGCGGTGATCGCCTTGCGCACTTTGGTATCGTCGACAATCGTGATGTCTTTCAATCCGATGGGTTTGACGCTTTTCTTACGTAATTTCATGCGGGACACTCTAAAACAGAACAGGGGAGGTGCCATCGTGGCGATGGCACCGCTCTGTCAGTTCAGATACAAGCCGACACGAAAAAATTCACCGCTAATTTGTTTTTTTGCTTTCGGGCGCAAGGTTTGCCGTGTCTGGGGTGGATGGCCTACGAAGGTTTGTAGTGAGCGGGCTTGCCCCGCGCCAGCGTCAACCCGGCCACCGCAGTTAAGCGGGCAAATCGCGATTTCAGCGCCGCCGGCGCGGGGCAAGCCCGCTCACTACAGGAATATTCGTATGGCTACAGCTGTTGCACGACTGATCTACCGCCAGCCACAACCGAGTGAAGTGCAGCGATTGTTCGCGATCTTCGGTGATCCGCGCACCAACCAGTTCAACCCCGCCGGACCGATGGCCAGCCTGGAAGTTGCACAACGCCTGCTCGATCACTGGCTCCAGCAGTGGGCCACCGACGGCTATGGCTGGTGGGCGATTGCGCGCAGAGAAGCGCCGGATCACCTCATCGGCTTTGGGGGTGTCGCGCCACTCGATTACCTGACCGACCGACGTATCAACCTCGGGTACCGCTTTGCAGTGGAAGCCTGGGGGCAGGGCTACGCCACCGAGTTGGGCCGAGATGGGCTGGCGCTGGCATTTGAAACACTCGGCCTGCCTGAAGTCTTCGGCCTGGTGCGGCCAGACCACGCCGCGTCAATCCGCGTGCTGGAAAAGATCGGCATGCAGCCCTATGGCCTGCTCGACGACGTACCCGGCAAGGCGCCCAGCCGGGTTTTTCATATTTGTCGTCCTACAACTGATTTTGCCTGACATTTCACATCGCCGCGTAATACCTGAATAACAGCGATCTTTCAGATTGACAGCCTGTAGGAGGCCCGATATAAAAGTCACAGTTGTACGACGACATATGACGTTATGTATGTCTTACCTAACAAAAATAAAAAAGTGATGCCATGAACTTGAACGAGCCCATCAACGCCCAGCGCGTTGGCCAAGCTGTAGGCAACTATCGCTGGACCATCTGCGCGATGTTGTTCTTCGCGACCACCGTCAACTACCTCGACCGGCAGGTGCTCAGCCTGCTGGCGCCGCAGTTGTCGACGCAATTTGGCTGGAGCAACACCGACTACGCCAACATCGCGGCGGTGTTCCAGTTTGTCTATGCCATCTCCATGCTGTTTGCCGGGCGCTTTGTCGACAAGATCGGCACCAAGGCGGCCTATATCGTGGCCATTGGTATCTGGTCCACGGGCGCCATCATGCATGCGTTCGCGGTGCCGATGGGCGAGGGCGTCGCGGCGATCAGCGGGGCCATCGGGCTGGCGGTGATTCCGGTGTCGATTGCCGGCTTCATGCTCTCCCGCGCGGTGCTGGCGATTGGCGAGGCGGGTAACTTCCCGATTGCGATCAAGGCCACCGCCGAATACTTCCCCAAGAAAGAACGCTCCCTGGCCACCGGCATTTTCAACTCCGGTGCCAACGTGGGCGCGATTCTGGCGCCCATCTGTGTGCCATTGATCGCCGGCCTGTGGGGCTGGGAAGCGGCGTTTATCGTGATCGGCGCCCTGGGCTTTGTGTGGGTGGCGGTGTGGATCGGCCTCTACCAGAAGCCCGAAGAGCAAAAGCGCCTGTCGGCCGCTGAACTGGCCTACATCCGCAGTGACCAGACCGTACAGCCGTTTACCCCGGCACCGGCGGGCACGGTCGAGAAGAAAGTCTCGTGGTTCAAGCTGCTGACCTACCGCCAGACCTGGGCGTTTGCCTTTGGCAAGTTCATGACCGACGGCGTGTGGTGGTTCTTCCTGTTCTGGCTGCCCACCTACCTGTCGGCGCAGTACGGCATGAAAGGCGCCGACATCGTGATGCCCCTGGCCGTGCTGTACAGCATGACCATGGTCGGCAGTATCGGCGGCGGCTGGTTCCCCAGCTACTTCATGGCACGTGGCGATGCCCCGTATGACGGCCGCATGAAAGCCATGCTGGTGATCGCGCTGTTCCCGCTGGTGGTGTTGCTGGCGCAGCCGTTCGGTTACCTCAGCTTCTGGGTGCCGGTATTGCTGATCGGCGTGGGCGCTTCAGCGCACCAGGCGTGGTCGTGCAACATCTTCACCACCGTGTCCGACATGTTCCCGCAAAAAACCGTGGCCTCGGTGGTGGGTATCGGCGGCATGGCCGGTGGGCTGGGCGGTGTGGTGATGACCAAGATCGGCGGTTGGGTTTTCGATTACTACAAGTCCATCAACGACATCCACACCGGCTACATGATCATGTTCGCGATCTGCGCACTGGCGTACCTGGTAGCCTGGAGCGTGATGAAAGCGCTGGTGCCACGCCACAAGGAAATCACCGACCTGTAAGGCGAGACGTCCCGCGCCGCAACGGCGCGGGACGGCTTCACAGGTCGCGGGCCCAGGTCTGGCTGACCAGGGATTTGCCGAAGGTGTCCAGCGTTTCTTCCTCGACCAACGCGAACCCGGCGTTCTGATAGAGCTTGCGGGCAGTGGCGAGGATGTCCACGGTCCACAACTGCATGCGCTGGTAACCCACCTGCTGGGCAAAACGCACACACTCATCCACCAGCCGTTGGCCGATCCCCATGCCTCGCGCACTGGCGTCCACGTAGAGCATGCGCAGCTGGGCGGTGTTGTCGTCGTGGCGAATCACAAACACCGACCCCACCACTTCACCGTCCTTTTCCGCGATCCAGCAACGCTCGCACGTCGGATCAAACGCCCTCAAGTACTTGGCGACAGTCTCCGCCACCAGCGCTTCGAACTCCCAATTCCAGCCATATTCACGGGCATACAGCGCGGTCTGTTGCTGCACCACTGTACCCATGTCGCCAGATTGTGGATCGCGCAGCAGGTAGCCTGGCGCCGTACCTTGCAGCAGGGCCTGGATGCGTTTCATGGCCTCGGTGAGTTGCCGCTGTTGTGTCTCGGGCAGGCTGTCGAGCAGGGCGATGACTTCGCTCTGGGTTTGCTGTTCCAGGGGCGCGAGCACCGCATGGCCGTGGTCGCTGAGGTGCAGTTGCAGTGCGCGGGCGTCGGTGGTGGAGCGGACTTTTTCGATCAGGCCTTTCTTTTCCAGGCCGCTGGTCAACCGGCTCAGGTAACCCGCGTCGAGGCTGAGCATCTGGCACAGGTCTGCACTGGTCAGGTCGCCCCGGGTCGACAGCTCGTACATCACGCGGATTTCAGTCAGGGAAAAGTCGCTTTGCAGCAGGTGTTCCTGCAGCACACCGATCTGGTGGGTATAGAAGCGGTTGAAGCCGCGCACGATGCCGGCGCGTTCGACAAGCAGGGGGGTAGACATAGCGGAATGCTCGAATGGTTGCCTGAAGCAATTATATTGTTGCTTCAGGCAACCATGTCAAACACTTTGCTTATTGGATGCGGGTTACCCGCCAAAGGGTATTGGCCAGGTCATCGGCGATGATCAGCGCACCTTTCGGGTCCACCGTCACGCCAACCGGCCGCCCACGGGTCTTGCCGTCTTCACCGCGAAAACCGGTGGCAAAGTCGATCGGCTCACCGGATGGCTTGCCATTGCTGAAGGGCACGAAAATCACTTTGTAGCCCACCGGGTTGTCGCGGTTCCAACTGCCGTGCTCTCCGACGAACACGCCGTCGGCGAATTTCTCGCCCATTTGCGGGATGGAAAAGTCCACGCCCAGCGCTGCCACGTGGGAACCCAGGCTGTAATCCGGCTTGATCGCGGCGGCGACCTTGGCCGGGTTTTGTGGCTGGGCGCGCGGGTCGACGTTCTGGCCCCAGTAACTGTAGGGCCAGCCGTAGAACGCGCCTTCACGCACCGAGGTCAGGTAGTCCGGCACCAGGTCCGGGCCCAGCTCGTCGCGTTCGTTGACCACCGTCCACAGTTGTCCGGTGTCCGGTTGAATGGTCAGCGCCGTCGGGTTGCGCAGGCCGGTGGCGTAAGGCTTGTGCGCGCCGGTGGCGGCGTCGATCTGCCAGACCATTGCGCGGTCGATCTCCACCTCCATGCCACGCTCGGTGACGTTGCTGTTGGAGCCGATCCCCACATAAAGCTGGCTGCCGTCCGCGCTCACCGCCAGGGACTTGGTCCAGTGGTGGTTGATCTGCGCCGGCAGGTCGGTGACGGTGGTGGGAGGGCCTGCGGCCTTGGTCTGACCGTCGGCGTAATCGAAACTGACCAGGGCATCCTGGTTGGCCACGTAGAGTTTGCCGTTGGCATACGCCAGGCCATACGGGGCGTTGAGGTTGTCGGCGAAGACGGTCCTGAGTTCGTACGTACCATCACCGTCGGCATCGCGCAGCAGGGTCAGGCGGTTACCGCCCTTGACCTTGGTGTTGCCCTCGGCCTTGATCACGCTGGCGATCACATCCTTGGGCTTGAGCTTGGCCGCACTGCCGCCACGGCCTTCGGCGACGAGTATATCGCCATTGGGCAGCACCAGGGTCTGGCGCGGGATGGCGAGGTCGGTGGCGATGGCGGTGACGCGGTAGCCTTCGGGCACGGTGGGTTTCTGCTCGCCCCAGGGCGTGGGTTGGGCAATCTTCATGCTGGGCAACAGGCTGCTTTGCTGTTCCGGCAACTTCGGGTCGGGGCCGCGGGCCTGGGTCTTGTCGCCTTCGCCGCCGCAGGCGCTCAACAACAGGGCGGCGCTCAACAGCGTCAGGGTGCTGGACGTCTTCATTTGACACCTCCCGAACGCAAGCCGGTCCAGGTCGCTGCCAAGGCCAGCAACAAAACGATGGCCGACAGTATCAAGCCGCCCGGCATCGAGCCGTAGGCGTCCTTGGCGTGCTGGAAGGCATTGACCAGCCCCAGTACCCAGGTGGCCAACAGCAGCAGGACGTAACGCGTGGGTTGCCCGGCCTTGGGCCTGGCACGAAGCAGGTTGACCAGCGCGAATAAAAACGCGAAGCCTGCGAACACCAACGCGCCGGCGATCAGCCAGGACGCGAAGTTGGCCCATTGAATCTGGTAGGTCTGGGTGTAGGCAATGTCGCTGAGCAAGGCGCCCAGAAACAGCGGCACGGTGCCGGCGAGTAAGGTCGCATGCAGCGGCCCGGGTGCGTATCGGTAGATGGGGAGGGTAGTCATGGTGATGGCGGCTCCTTGTTGTACAACGCCCCTGGACGGGGCAGCGCATAGGAAGTGAGCGCACCACGCGTGAGAAAGTTCAGCGCGAAACGTTTCGAAATAGTGTGAACCCTCTACGGTGGCCTGGGCCTAAGGCCGTATCATTGCGAACTTTTCTTCTGCCAGGCGCCTCCATGACCCATCCTCGCATCGGCTTTCCCTGCCAATACAAGCACCCCGAACGCCTGCTGTCGGCCAGTGCCTTGAAGTTGATTGAAGGGCCGTTCAACCCTCGCAGCACGACCTTGCGCTGGATGGACAGCGTCACGCCGCAAGTGGCCCGCGAAAAACTGGTCGAGGTGGTCACGCACAACCTGCAAGCCCAATTGCACCTGCTGGCTTACGTGGCCGGGTTGCCGCCGATGTTGCGCATGCTGCGCCTGAGCAGCGACCTGCTGCCGTTCTACAGCCACCCGAAAGTGGCGGATGTGTATAAAGACCCGGCGATCGAGCGGCAACTGGTCGAAGGGTTCGCCGCCATCGGCGACCTGGTGCGCGCTTCGGATATCCGCTTGTCATTCCACCCCGGCCAATATTGCGTGCTGGGCTCGGAAAACCCCGGCGTGGTGGAAAACAGCCTGGCCGAATTCGAATACCACGCCGACATGATCCGCATGATGGGTTACGGCCGCCAGTTCCAGGACCTCAAGTGCAACGTGCACATTGCCGGCCGCCTGGGTGTGGAGGGCACCCGGGCGGTGTGGCCGCGTTTGTCCGAGGTGGCGCGCAACTGCATCACCTTCGAGAACGACGAGAAGACCTACGGCCTCGACCACTGCCTGCAAGTCGCCGACCTGGCGCCGGTGGTGCTGGACATCCACCATTGCTGGATCAATGAAAACGAGTACATCGACCCCCATTCGCCCCGGGTGGCCCAAGTGATCGACAGCTGGCGCGGCGTGCGCCCAACGATGCATTACTCCCAGCCCCAGGAGAGCCTGCAGGCACTGGGCTTTGATGCCGAGCACAAGCTGGAAATGGAGGCGCTGCTGAAGGTGGTCTCCAAGCGCGACCTGTACGGCCACAGCGACCAGATGTGGAACCGCTGGACCAACGATTACGCACTGCAGTTTCTCGACCGCTTCGACATCATGCTGGAGGCCAAGGACAAGAACGTGGCGGCGCTGGCGTTCTACGAACACTGGCAGCGCCGCACCGCGTAGAACCGGTTACTGTTTGCCATTCAAGGGAATCACCAGCGACACCCACATGTTCCAGCCCTCGGGGCGGTTCTTGGCGTCGAACTCGTAATAGCCCTTGATGTTGGCGTACCACAGTCCTTCGCCCACCTTGAAGAAGTGCCCGGCCTGGGGGCCGATCCCGGCGACCCGCGACTTGAAGTCCCCCAGCACCGCGCCGCTGCCGCTGTCCCCGGTGACTTGTTCGAAGTAGTAGCCCACCAGCCCGACCAGGGTTTGCGAGGTGAGGAAGTGCGAGGCGCTCAGGTCGATATGGGCGTCAATGCCGTTCTGGTAGTCGGTGTCGTTGTTCTTCCAGTTGTAGGTCATGCCGGCGACCGCAGAAAATTCGTTGGTCTTGTCGAAGTAGGTGTAGCCACCCCCGGCATCCAGGGCCGCGTGACCCAGGCCGATGTTCACCAGGCGGTTGGGGTCGTAGGCGCCAATGGGGATGTTGCCCATGGAGTAGGCCATGAAGTTGTGCACGCCGTGGTTCCACTTCAGGGTGCCGAGCAGGTAGAGGTCGCTGCCGCCCTTGAGGCTGTCATTCGTGCCACCGGAGAAGGAGCGGCCACGCGGGCCGGTGATGGTCGCATCCACGCTGGCTTCGGAGCGTGCCATCGCCGCTATCGCAGAAATGGCGGCCTGGGCGCCGCCGAGCACCGGCGTGGCGAAGGTGTAGGTGGGGCTGGCGAACAGCAGATCGGCCTTGGCATCCAGCCCCACCACCGTGCGCCCGCCACGCGGCACCACGGCATTTTTGTTGTCACTGGCGTTCACGTGGTAGTAGATCAGCGGCAGGCTCCAGCCCGGGGTGACGGGGGCGGCAGCCAGTGCGCCGAACTGCCCTGGTACCCAGAAACTCAGGCCGCCATCGTCGGCCTGTGTCAGGGCGATGGGTAGCAGGGCGAGTACGCCCAATACGCTCGTCTTTGTGGTCATAGGACTTCCTATCCAAAAGGCCATGTTGTGCGTGCGGTTGGGGCTGTGCTCCCCACGGCTGCTTGAGCATAGTCCAAGGATTGAAGGGCGTTGCGCCCGTGCGCGTTGGCGGGCATGCTCCCTGGCCAGATAGAAGGAGCCTCTCCATGCCCACCCTGCACCTGCTCTGCGGCAAGATCGCCTCGGGCAAATCCACCCTGGCCAAACACCTTGCCGCCGAGCATGCGGCGGTTGTACTCAGCGAAGACCATTGGCTCGCCAAACTCTACCCAGGCGAAATCCTGTCGATTGCCGACTATCTCAACCGCGCCCAACGCATTCGCGGGGTGTTGGGGCCGCTGGTGATCAACCTGTTGCAATCGGGCGTCAACGTGGTGCTGGATTTTCCCGCCAACACCCTGGCCAATCGCGAATGGCTGCTGGGCCTGGCGCAAGCGGCCCAGGCGCCGCACTGCCTGCACTACCTTGAACTGGACGACGCCACCTGCCGCGCCCGGCTGCATGCGCGCAATGCCGGCGGTGAGCACGACTTTGCCGCCACCGACGCCGAGTTTGACCTGATTACCCGTCACTTCTGCGTGCCCACTGAGGCAGAAGGGTTGGTGATCGAGGTGCATCACCCATGAGTGCCATGCACCCTGCAGGTGTCGACGCGGACGGTTTTATCCTCACCGTGGGCGATGGCCCGGTCCAGCCTGAATTCGAACCGTTGATGGCGGACGTCTGCCACAGCCTTTCCCAGCCCGAAGTAGGGCTGCACAGCCTCTATCTTTACGGCAGCGTCGCACGGGGCGAGGCCAGCCCTGGGGTGTCCGACCTGGACCTGACTCTGGTATTGAACGAGCCACCCGACGCCCACGCGTTGGAGCTACTGGAACGCATTCGAGAGACGCTGGAACAACGGCACCCGGAAGTCATCAAGATCGACTTCGATATTGGCCACCGCACCGAGGTGCTGGCACCCGAGCAGAACAACCGCTGGGGCTACTGGCTCAAGCACGGTTGCCGCTGTGTCTGGGGCGATGACCTTGCGCCGCACTTTGAACTGTTCCGACCGTCGCGGGACATTGCGCAGGCGCTCAACGGGGACTTCCAACAGATCTTGGCGGCGTATCGCGAGCGCATTGATCTGGCCAGTGACGCACCGGAGCGTCTGCGCCTGCAGCGTGAGGCGTCGCGCAAGCTGATCCGCTCGACGCAAACACTGCGCGAGCATGACGCGCCAGGCTGGCCGCGCACGCTGGAAGAGCACGTCGGTGGGTTCGTCCAGCAGTACCCCACGATGCGCGTTCAGGTGGCGTACTTTTTGTTCGAAGCCAGAAACCCCAGCGCCGAGCGCGACGCGTTCTTGAGTCGTCTGGATACCTTTGTGGCCTGGATGGTTTCACAACAGGGATAGATAGGTATATTGGCGTTCAACTTAACGTTGCATACGCCAAGCCTATGGACCTTTGATGATCAACTTCCGCCTGATTCGCCACCTCTGGCTATTCCTCGCCGTTGCCGAAGAACAGAACTTCGGCCGCGCCGCCAAGCGCCTGGGCATGTCCCAGCCACCGTTGAGCGAGCAGATCCAGGTGCTGGAGCAGGCGCTCAAGGTCACCCTGTTCGAGCGTTCGCGGCGTGGCGCCAAGCTCACACCGGTGGGCGCGGCGATCCTGCCCGCCGTGCGCAAATTCGCCGAGCAACTGGAGCGCCTGGAGCTGGCGGTGGAGGAGGCGGTGGCGGGGCAGTCGGGCATGTTGACCATCGGCGCGATCTCCACGGCGATGTTTGATGTGCTGCCGGGCCTGATCGATCGGCTCAAGCAGCAATATCCGCACCTCACCGTCTCTGTGCGCGAGATCGACAGCGTCGAGGCGGTGCCGGCCCTGGAAGCGGGGGACATCGACCTGGCGTTCGCCCGCCTGGACGGTGACCTGGGCCCGGCCGTGCAGTCGTTGCCCTTGCTGGAAGACCGCCTGATGGTGGCGCTGCCCAGCGATCATCCGTTGGCCGCCCGCACGCGCATCAGCCTGTCGAGCCTGGCCTCCGAGCCACTGGTGATGTTCTCGCGCAAGGTCAGCCCGGTGTACTTCGATAACCTGATCGCCACCTGCCGCGCCAGTGGGTTTTCGCCACGGGTGTTGCATGAAGTGCGTTCGGTGGCGTCGCAAATCGCGTTTGTCAGTTGCGGTCAGGGCATTGCGTTGGTGCCGGCGTCGTTGAAGAAGCTCGCACCGGACAACGTGGTGCTGCGGGCGTTGACGCAAAAACTCCATGTGGTGACCACCGCTGTGGCCTGGAACAGCGAGCGGCCCAACCCGTTGGTGACGGAAGTGGTTGCGCAGTTCCAGGCTCATACGATTGGCGTATGAATACGTTCCGGAATCCGTTATTTACACGCCGCTCAAATCCCCTGACAGTGGCGGCTTTTCTGTTCCGGGAGCCCCTGTCATGTCGTTCGTCCACACCCACCTGCCGCTGACGGTAGACGGCGTCTCGCTGAACATTGCCGCGCTGCATCGCACCGGCGAACGTGCGCCCATCCTGTTTTTGCACGGCTTCGGGTCCACCAAGGAAGACTACGCCGATATCGTCCTGCACCCGGCCTTCGACGGGCATCCCTTCATCGCTTACGACGCGCCCGGCTGTGGCGAAAGCGAATGTGCCGACCTGTCGAAGATCTGCATTCCTTTCTTGCTGGAAACGGCGGTGCAGGTGCTGGAGCACTTCGCGATCGAGCGCTTCCACCTGGTGGGCCACTCCATGGGCGGCTTGACCGCGTTGATGTTGGCGCACCGCTTCCACGGCCGGGTGCTGAGCTTTACCGATATCGAAGGCAACATCGCCCCCGAAGACTGCTTTCTCAGCCGCCAGATTGTCGACTTTCCCGCAGACGATCCCGAGGTGTTTTTCAATGCGTTTATCGAACGCACCCGCCAGGCGCCGGCCTATGCCAGCGCCCTCTATTCGGCGAGCCTGCGCCACAAGGTGCGGGCGGGGGCGGTGCGCGGGATCTTCCAGTCGATGGTCGAGCTGTCTGACCATGGCGACCTGATGGGCAAGTTCCTCGGGCTGCCTTGCCCGACGATGTTCATGTACGGCGAGCAAAACGCCTCGCTGTCCTACCTGCCGCACATCCAGGCCCACGGCGTGCGCTTGGCGCCGATTGCGCAGTGCGGGCATTTCCCGATGTATTCCAACCCGATTGCCATGTGGCAGCAGATCGCGCAATTCCAGGGGCACGCGGATGCTGTTCATCAGGCCGCAGCCCGCGCTGAAGGGATCTCTGTATGATTCTGTGATCATTGAATGAGGACAGCCCATGGACACCACTTCGACACGCCAGGGGCAATCTCCTCAGTGGTCACGCCTGCTGTCAGCCCAGCGCCAGGCGCTGGAAATGGCCATCGCGCGCAAAGGCCTGGATGAGTTGCTGGGGTTCCTGGCACGCGCCGGCAGCGAACACCTGGGTGGGCGCTCTGCGGTATTTCTGGTCGACGACTCCCGTGAAACCCTGCTGTACAGCACGTCTTCCGGACTGGACGCCGGCTACATCAACGCCATCCATGGCTTCGAGATTGGCCCTCACTCGCCGTCCTGCGGCACGGCGGCGTACAGCGGCGAGATGGTGGTGGTCGGTGATGTTGCGGCAGACCCGCTGTGGGCACCGTTTCTCGACCTGGCCCACGCGCATGGCATTGCCGCCTGCTGGTCCAAACCGCTCAAGGACGCCCAGGGTGTGGTGCTTGGCACCTATGCCATCTATCACACCCAACCGCGCCTGCCTGATGCAGAAGACCTGGAGGCCATCGACCTGCTGGCCCACACCGCCGCGCTAATGGTCGAGCGCTCGGTGGCGGACGCCACGCTGCAAAATACCCTCAAGGCGTTGCAGCGCAGCGAACTGGCGACTCGTGAGCTGAGCCATCGCGTCATGAACACTTTCCATGTGTTCGAAGGCCTGCTCTCGGCCAAAGTGCGCTCCATGCTCCACCCCGAAGCCAAGGCCGCAACCGCCGAAGCGCTGGAGCGAATTCGCGCCATGTCGCTGGTGCATCAGAAACTGTTTTCCCTGACCCAGAACAGCGAGGTCGACCTGGACGCGTCCAGCTTCATGGACAGCCTGGTCAACGACTTGGGCCAGGCGTTCGCCAGTGACAAGAACCTGCGGTTGATCATGTCCAAGGAGGTCGGCATCACGTTGTCGGCCGAGCGTTGCGCCGCCCTGGGCTTGTTGGCGGTGGAGTTGGTACTCAATGCCATCAAGCATGCGTTTGAGGACGGGCAGGCCGGTACCATCACCGTGACCCTGCACCGTGACGAGGAGTCGGTGGTGTTTTCGGTACGTGACAACGGCAAAGGGTTGCCCGAGGCCGCCCTGGTGCCCAAGCAAAAACGCCTGGGCACGCGGTTGATCCATTCTTTTGTGGCCGACCTCAAGGCCGATTTCCACGTCCAGAACCTGGCGAAGGGCGCCGAATTTTCGGTGCGCTTCCCCTGTTCTGCGTAACCTTTAGGACTTGAAGCGACCCACCAACCCATTCAGCTCCGCCGACAGGTCAGCCAGCCGCCCCGAATCGTCCTGGGCCGAGTTGGCCAGGCTTTCCACCAAGCGCGCTTCGTCGTAGATCTGCTGGATATGCCGATTGATCTCTTCGGCCACGCTGTGCTGTTCCTCGGCGGCGGCAGAAATCTGCAGGTTCTGGTCGCGGATCTCATTGACCGACAGCTGGATGCCTTCAAAGCTGTCCCGTGCGTTTTCGATGGACGACACACTGGCGCGGGACAGGTCCAGGCAACTGCTCATCTTCTGGGTGACTTCCTCGGTTTTGCTGCCCAGGGTGCCGAGCAACTGCTCGATCTCGCCGGTGGAGTCGGAGGTGCGCTTGGCTAACGCACGCACCTCGTCGGCCACCACCGCAAATCCCCGGCCCTGGTCGCCGGCACGGGCGGCTTCGATGGCCGCGTTGAGCGCCAACAGGTTGGTCTGTTCGGCGATGGAGCGGATGGTGCCGAGGATCTGGTTGATGCTGCGGCTGCCGGCTTCCAGCTCGACCATGGCCTGGGACGATTCGGTCAGGCGCCGGCCCAGGCGGTTGACGTTGTCGGTGGTCACTTCAATCTGCTGCTTGCCTTCGGCCACTCGGCGATGGCCGTTCTCGGCCGACTCCGCCGCGCCGCTGCACGAGCGCGCCACTTCGTTGGCAGTGGCCACCATCTCGTTGAACGCGGTGGACACCAGTTCCACCGCCTCACGCTGGCGCCCGGCCGCTTCGTTCATGTTGTGCGCCACTTCGCTGTTGACCTTGGACGCGTCCTGCAAGTTGGTCGACGCCGCGCCGATGTGCTGGATCAACTGGCGGATCGCCGCGAGGAACTTGTTGAACCAGCCCGCCAGCTCGGCGGTTTCGTCCTTGCCCTGCACGTGCAGCTCGTGGCGCAAGTCACCTTCGCCCTGGGCGATCGATTGCAAGCCGGTGCTCACCTGGCCGATGGGCTTGACGATCACCTTGGAAAACGCCGCCGCAATCAGCCCGAAGATCAGCACCAGCACCGCGACGATGACCGTGGTGATATAGGTCATGCGCGTGGCGGCGGCCATCACTTCGTTGTATTCGATCAGGCCCACATACCGCCAGCCCAGGCCCGGCGACGTCCAGACGTTGGCCATGTAGCGCACCCCGTCGATCACCACTTCGGTAGAGCCCTGGGGCGTTTCGGCCAGGTGCGCATACGGCGCGCCGAGGTCTTTGAGCGGCTTGAAGTTGTGCGCGGCATTGCGCGGGTCCACCAGCACCACGCCGTCTTCGATCAGCATCACGTAACCGCTTTCGCCCAGCTTGATGCTCTTGAGCAACTCGGTGAGGTTTTTCAGCGACACGCTCACCACGAACACGCCCTTGGGTTTGCCGGCGTTATCCAGCAAGGCGCGGGCGGTACCCACCAGGGCCACGTCGTCTTTGTCGTAGTAGTAAGCAGGGGTGCGCACGGTCTTGCCGGGGCTGGCCATGGCGGCCTTGTACCAGGGGCGGGTGCGCGGGTCGTACTTGGCCAGTTGTGGGTCATCCGGCCACTTGGCGTAGGTGCCGTCCTCCAGGCCGATGGACAAAATGGCGGCTGACGGGTGGGTGGCACCAAACCGTGCGAACTGGTCGATGACCTGCTGTGCCTGGGCGGGCATTGGCTGGCTGGCCGCGTTGGCCGGCTGGTAATCCTTTAACGTGTTCACGGAAGTGTATACAGGATCGGCGGACATTTGATCGACGTTCTGCAGTGTGCCATCAAAGAACTGCCGGATGTTGCCATCGATCTGGCGTATTTCACGGGTGCTGCCATCAATGAATTGTTCGACCGCCTGGGTCCGTGTGTTCATGACGGAGATCACCGCCACCAGGCTGACCGGGATAAAAGCGACAGATACGAAAGCAAGTACCAGCTTATTTTTTATTTTCATCGAGACGACCATCAACGGGGAGGGCGGCCAAATCGTCGACTCCGGGCGAGGGGCGGCGATTTGCTATCACTGTCTGTTTCGGCTCGATGCAGGGAAATCTTTAGCGATATTTTGTGTACAACAACAATACGTTTTGTCCTGAATATTTTTCAGGTTGATAACCGCACGACAGGTTTGTCCGCGCGCAACACATCATGCCCGCTGACCACCACAATGCCGACCAATACCAGGAGCGAGCCGAGCACGAACGTCGACTCCAGCGGCTCACTCAACAGCCATACACCGAACGCCACACCAAACAACGGGGTGAGGAACGACAGCACGCCCAATCGCGACCCCAAGTAGCGGCCCAGCAGCCAGAACCACACGAGCAGGCTCAGGAACGAGAACACCACGGTCTGGAATGCCAGGCTGGCAAACGCGATGCCGGAGAGGTGGAAGCGGGTTTGCCCGGTGACCAGCGCCACCAGCCCGAGGATGATGCAAGCGCCGGCCAGTTGGTAGAACAGCGTCAGGGGGGCCGGCGCATCGGTCAGCCTGGAGCAGCGAATACTCAAGGTGGTCGCGCCCCAGGCGATGGCGCCGAGCACGCCCAGTGCATCACCCATCCGCTGCGGTGTGACCCAGCCATCGCCCGGCTTTCCCGGCGTATAAAAGGCAATGGCGATACCGACAAAGGCGATCAGAATGCCCATCCATTGCAGACGGCTCAGGCGCTCACTGGCAAATCGAAAGTGCAGGCCGATGGCGGCGAATATAGGCGCGGTGTAGAGGAAAATCACCATGTGCGCAGCCGAGGTGTAGCCCAGTCCCACCGACACCGCGATGTATTCGATGGCGAACAAAACCCCGACCATCACGCCGCCTCGCCAGGTCTGCCAGTGGCACTGCTCGCGGTAGCGGCGCAAGGTCAACATGAGGCCCACCATCACGGCGGCAACACCGGAACGCAGGGCGATTTGCAGCATCGGCGAGACATCCTCGGCGGCCACTTTGATCGCCACTTGCTGAAGCCCCCAGATGGCACACACGCCGATCATCATCACGGCGGCTTTTTTATCCAGCGTCTGGCGAATGTCCACGGTACGACTCCTCTGACTCAATGGCGTCAGTCTGGGGGTGTCGTAGTAGTGGGATATAGCGCAAATCCGACAAGCGATAGCGAGGAATCGTCATTCGTTTCGTGGCCCGAATCACGGCGTTGTCACTTACATCGGATCAGCGCAGGTCCTGGGTGGCACGTACAGAATCGTCCTTGATGTCCTCGGCGAACTTGCGCATCAAGCGCACCAGGTTGTCAAAGTCGCCTTCGTCCCAAGTGGAAAAGATCGACACGCCAATGCGTTCGCGCGCGGCGTCAACGCGGTCGGTCATGACTTTGCCTTTTTCGGTTATCACCGACTCGCGCAGGCGGCGGTCGAGCGCGCTTGCCTGGCGCTGGATCAAGTCGAGGCTCTCCAGCTTGGTCACTTGCCGGCTGACCGTGGTGTAGTCGCGACCGACGCGGTCGGCCAGTTCGACCACGCCGATAGGGCCCAGCCGTTCCACCAGCACCAGCAGTGGAAACAGCGCGCGGTCCAGGGAAATTCCGGCCTCGCGCACCATCGCCTCATCGCGCTGGGGACGGTTCATCACCCCCACGATCTCAACCAACGACCCATGCAAATCACGCAGCTGAGCGCTTATATGTGCGTTTTGCACGCTTTTTCTTGACACTGGTTTTCTCCATCTTAATATGTGCATATTGCACATATAGGTGATCATTATGAACGAGCAATGCGCGGTCGATGTTCTGATTTGTGGTGCCGGTGCGGCCGGCTTGACCTTGGCGATAGACCTGGCCAGGCGCGGCATCCGCTTTCGCCTCATCGAGAAAAACCACCAGCCTTTCCACGGTTCCCGTGGCAAAGGCATTCAGCCCCGGTCGCAGGAAATCTTCGAAGACCTCGGCGTACTCGACCGCCTGTTCGCCATGGGTGGAGTCTATCCGACTGAGCGTCGCTACCGCGACGACGGCAGCCACATCGACGCCCATTCCATCGAACACAGCGCCGCGACCGCGGCTGAGCCTTATCAGCAACCGCTGATGGTGCCGCAATTCCTGACCGAACAGGTGCTGCGCGAGCGGTTGCTCGAACTGGGCCACTGCCCAGAGTTTGGTTGTGAGCTAACGGGGTTTGAGCAAGACGCGGACGGCGTGACACTGCAGCTCAAGGGGCGCGCAGGCCCGCAAACGCTGCGTGCACGCTGGCTGGTGGGGGCCGACGGAGGGCGCAGCTTTGTGCGCCAGGCCTTGAATATCGGCTTCCCGGGCAAGACCCTCGGCGTGCGTGCGCTGGTGGCGGATGTGCAGTTGTCCGGCCTGTCGTCGGCGTATTGGCACCGTTTCGGCGAGGGAGATCTGCAACGTCAGGTTGCCATTTGCCCGCTGGCCGGTACGCAGCTGTTCCAGATTCAAGGGCCGATTGCGCTGGACGCCGAGGTGGACCTCAGTGCTGAAGGCTTGACGGCGCTGGTGGCCCAGCGCACCGGGCGCGATGATATTCAGGTGCACGCGGTGTCCTGGGCATCGGCCTACAGCATGAATGCGCGGCTGGCCGATCAGTACCGTGTCGGCCAGGTGTTTCTGGTCGGGGACGCCGCGCACATCCATCCGCCGACCGGCGGCCAGGGGCTCAACACCAGCGTGCAGGATGCCTACAACCTCGGCTGGAAACTGGCGGCGGTGGTCAACGGCGCACCTGAGGCGTTGCTCGACAGCTATGAAGAAGAACGCCGGCCGGTGGCGGCCTCGGTACTGGGCTTATCCACCCAACTGCTCGATAACCTGCAACGCGGCGACGTACGCAGGGGCCGGGAAGTGCATCAACTGGACATTGGTTACCCCCATTCCTCGCTGGCAGCGGGTCGGGTTGACCGCGCCGGTGCGCGTGCGCCGGATGCACGGCTGCGAGGCGCCGCAGGCCAATCGCTACGCCTGTTTGATCTCTACGCCGGCCCGCATTGGACGCTGCTGTGTGTGGCCGGCACGCCCGCCGCCGTGGCACCAAGGCCAGGGCTGCGTATCCACCACGTTGGCCTGCAAGGGGACGTGATTGATGACCAAGGGCAGATTCAACACGCCTACGGGCTGGCCGCAGGGGATCGGGTGCTGGTGCGCCCGGATGGCTATATCGGCGCGATCTTTTCGTCCGATGAGGGGGCGGGGTTGGAAGGCTACTTGTTGCAAGTCGGCCTGCCGAGTGTGATCAGTCCTGAGCTGTCGCGTTGACGGCTTGAGCCGGTAGCGCCCCCGGCGTCTTGATGGTCTTGGTCACGATGTAGGTGAAGTAGCGCTCGATGGCCAGGTCTTCCAGCAGCAATTGGTCGATGAAACGTTGGTACGCGTCGATGTCGGCGGCGCGAATCATCGCGATGTAGTCCACGCCGCCGCCCGTGGCGTAGCAGAACTCCACCTCCGGTGCGTCGCCCATGCGGTGTTCGAAGCGGCGCATGTCCTGGGCGGTGTGACGGGCCAGGGTGATTTCCACCAGCAACTGCTGGCTCTTGAACACCTGGTTCCAATCGATCACCGCACGATAGCCTTTGACCAGGCCCGCGTTCTCCAGCTTGCGCACCCGCTCCCAGGCCGGCGTGACCGACAGGTTGATCGCCTCGGCCAGGCTGGACTTGGTGATGCGCCCATCCTCGGAAAGGATGCGCAGGATGTTCAGGTCATAACGGTCAAGCTTGTGCATCTAGGAAAAACTCCACAGGCCATAGAATGACGGCGCCCTCACGGCCATCGCCGGCAAGCCGGCTCCTACACGGATTCCGCATGTCGCCAGCCCCTGTAGGAGCTGGCTTGCCAGCGATGGCCGTCAACGATAGCGCATACCTGCCAGGTGTACGCCTTATTCAGCCGAGGATTTCCCCCGCCACCTGGTCAATCGCGCCCTTGGTAATGTCGACGATCAGGTCCGCGTCTTCCCGCGTCAGGATCAACGGTGGGGCAAAGCCAAGGATGTCGCCATGGGGCATGGCCCGCGCAATCATGCCGCGTTCCAGGCAGGCCGCCGAGACTTTCGGGCCGACTTTCAGCGCGGCATCGAACGGCGTGCGCTGTTCGCGATTGGCCATGAACTCCACGGCGGCGAGCATGCCGTCGCCGCGCACTTCGCCCACCAGCGGGTGGCCTTCGAGGGTTTCGCGCAGGCGGCGGTTGAGGTACGCGCCCACGTGCTCGGCATTTTCGGTGAGGTTTTCGCGCTCCAGGATATCGAGGTTGGCCAGCGCCGCCGCGGCGCAGATTGGATGCCCCGAATACGTCCAGCCGTGGCCCATGGCGCCGTCGGTGGTGGAGGCTTTTTCGATCACGTCCCACACTTTTTCGCCAATGATCACCGCCGACAACGGTGCATACGCGCTGGTCAGGCCCTTGGCTGTGGTGATCAGGTCCGGGCGCATGCCGTAGCGCTGGCTGCCCATCTTCGAGCCCAGGCGGCCAAACGCACAGACCACTTCATCGGCAATCAACAGCACGTCATATTTGTTCAGCACCGCCTGGATCGCCGCCCAGTAACCGGCCGGAGGCACCACGATGCCGCCGGTGCCCATCACCGGTTCACCGATGAAGGCCGCCACGGTGTCCGGGCCTTCGGCAAGGATCATCTTTTCCAGCTCATCGGCGCAGTAACGCACAAACGCGGTTTCATCCATGCCCGCCGGGGCCTTGCGGTACCAGTGCGGGCACACCGTGTGCTGGATGCCTTGCTCTGGCAAGTCAAAGTGCTGATGGAAGGCGGCAAGGCCCGTGAGGCTGCCGGTCATGATGCCCGAGCCGTGGTAGCCACGGTCGCGGGAGATGATTTTCTTCTTCTGCGGACGGCCCAGTACGTTGTTGTAATAGCGCACCAGCTTGATCTGGGTTTCGTTGGCGTCGGAGCCCGACAGGCCGTAGTACACCTTCTTCATGCCCTCTGGCGCCCAATCCATGATGCGACTCGACAGCTCGATAATCGCCTCCGTCGAGTGGCCGACGTAGGTGTGGTAGTACGCCAGCTCCTTGGCCTGCTTATAGATCGCGTCCGCCACTTCGGTACGGCCATAGCCGATGTTCACGCAATACAGCCCGGCAAACGCGTCGATGAAGTCACGCCCTTCATGGTCACGGATGCGGATGCCCGACGCGCTCTGGATGATGCGGCCTTTGA
The DNA here is from genome assembly GCF_059418405.1 of Pseudomonas sp. GW821-FHT09A09. Classification (NCBI taxonomy): domain Bacteria; kingdom Pseudomonadati; phylum Pseudomonadota; class Gammaproteobacteria; order Pseudomonadales; family Pseudomonadaceae; genus Pseudomonas; species Pseudomonas sp. GW821-FHT09A09. Next base: position 89,023 of record NZ_JBWKPU010000002.1, on the reverse strand, counting down.
GCGCGCCGCTGGCATGGTCATGGGCGTGGGTGGACGGGTGCATGAAGTGCGCGCGGTCCTGTGCGAACAGGTGTTCGAGTTCGTGGTTCATAGCGAGTCTCCTTTGAATTGTCCTTGGTGGTGCAGGCAAAAGTATTTGGTTTCGACAAAGGCCTCGAAGCCCTCGGTGCCGCCTTCGCGGCCCAGGCCCGAGGCTTTCATGCCGCCGAACGGAATCGGGTGGCCAGTGAACTTCACGCCGTTGACCGCGACCATGGCGTGGTCGAGGCGACGGATCAGCGGGTAGATCAGGTCCAGGCGGTTGGAACAAATGTAGGCGGCCAGGCCGTACTCGGTGTCGTTGGCCAGGGCGATCGCCTGCTCCAGACTGTCGAAGGGCATTACCCCGGCAATCGGCGCAAAATTTTCTTCGCGGTAGATGCGCATCTCGGGCGTGACATCCGCCAACACCGTGGGCTGGTAGAACAAACCGCCCAGTGCATGGGCTTCACCGCCCACCAGGCGTTGCGCACCCCGTTGCAAGGCGTCTTCCACCCGTGCGGCGGTCACATCGAACGCGGCCTGATGCATCAACGGGCCAACGTCCACGGCGTGCTCTTCGCCGCCCACCATCGCAGGGCCCACGCGCAGTTCGCGCACGGCGGCGGCAAAGCGCTTGAGGAAAGCGGGGTAGATCGAACGGTCGACGAGGATCCGGTTGGCGGCGCAGCAGTCCTGGCCGGATGTCTGGAACTTGGCCTCGACGGCGACCTTCACCGCCAGGCCCAGGTCGGCGTCGGCACACACAATGAACGGCGCATTACCGCCCAGTTCCAGGGCGACCTTCTTCACATCCTGGGCGGCCGCTTGCAGTACCAATTTGCCCACGCGGGTCGAGCCGGTGAAGCTCACCGAACGCACGCGGCTGTCTTGCACCAGGGTTTGCATGGCCATCTGCGGCTCGCCCAGTACCACGTTGAACACTCCGGCCGGTAAGCCGGCTTCCTCGGCGAGTTGCGCCAGGGCAAAGGCCGAGTAGGGCGTTTCATGGGCCGGCTTGACCACTACCGTGCAACCCGCTGCCAGGGCGGCAGCGGCTTTGCGCGTGATCATCGCCGAGGGGAAGTTCCACGGCGTCAGCAAGGCGCACACACCCACCGGTTCCTTGAGCGTGCCCAGGTGCGCACCGGGAATATGGCTGGGGATGTTCTGCCCATACAGGCGCCGCGCTTCGTCGGCAAACCAGGGGATGAAGCTGGCGGCATAGGCGATTTCGCCCCGGGACTCGGCCAGGGATTTGCCTTGCTCCTGGCTCAGGATGCGGGCCAGGTCTTCCTGGTGTTCCAGGATCAAACTGGCCCAACGCTTGAGGACGGTTGCGCGGGCGTCCAGGCTCTGTTCGCGCCAGGCCGGGAAGGCGCGATGCGCGGCCTCCACGGCGGCAGTAATCTGCGCTTGTTCGAGCATCGGCACATGGCCGATCACGTCCTGGGTCGCCGGGTTGTACACGGCGAGGGTGCTGGCGCTGTCACTGTGGACCCAATGGCCGTCGACATAGCACAGCGCCTTGAACAGCAGTGGGTGTTTGTAAGTCATGGTGGTGGCTCCCAATCGTCTGAGTGCAGTCATGTTAGGGCAGGGCGGCGCAAGAAAAGGCGGGTTTGGCGGGGGTGGGGCAGTGGGTTTTTTCTGATTGCAGGTGCCATTTCCGGTGATTTCTGTGGGAGCCGGGCTTGCCCGCGATGCAGGCGCCTCGGTGCAACTGCTAAACCGAGGTGATGCCATCGCGGGCAAGCCCGGCTCCCACAGGAGAACGGATTACATGCCGGGTTATTTGGCGGCTTTTGCGGTGGCGACCCAGCCGTCGAAGGTGGCTTTGTTTTCACTCATCCAGTCATCCGCCAGCTTGCGAATGTTGCGTTCGCTGGAGCCGTCCTGGCTGATGGTTTTTTCCCAGTAGCTCCAGGTCGACTGCGGGAACGTCATTTGTTCCACCAGCGCCTTCACCGCCGGGTTGGCCGCGATGAATTGCTTGTTGCCGATGGCGTACCAGTTCCACGCGGCCATCGCCATGCGGCACGGGTCGGCGCCGCCTGCACACCCTTCCACGCCGGGGGTGAGGGCGCTGGTGGTGCTCGGCACGTTGCCGGGCAATGCATCAAACGGCGTCGGCAACCACACCACGTCCTTGCCGGGGACCATGGTGTTGGTCATCCACGACGGTGCCCAGGCGTAGAAAAACACCGGTTCGCCGCGCTTGAGGCGCGCAACGTTTTCGAACATCAGCGCTTCATACTTGCCGCGCACCGGGTTCACCGTGGCCTTGAGGCCGAATTTGTCGAGCTGGTAATCCACCACATCGCCACAGCCCCAACCCGGGTCGCAGCTGATCAGGTCAGCCTTGCCGTTCTTGCCAAACAGCGCGGCGATCTTCGGGTCTTTCAACTGCTCAAGGCTGGTGATGTGGTACGCGTCGGCGGTTTTCTTGTCGATCATGTAGCCGTTGTAGCCGGCGCCGGTGATGGAGCCGCCGCCGACCACTTCGGTGCGGTCCTTGACCTTGTCGAAGCTGGGTTGCAGCTGCGGCAGGGTCACGTCCATCGACAGGTCCAGATCACCCTGGGCGGCGGCCGGGAAGAACAGCGTGGTGTTGACGGTACTCAGCTTGCTCCCATAGCCGAGGCGCTTGGCGGCCTCGATGGCGATCTTGGTGATGACGTAGTTGCCACCGGTACTTTCCGACTGCACGAAGCGGATGGTCTTGCCGGTGCCGGGCAGGTCTTCGGCCATGACCGAAGTGCTCCCCAGGTACAGCACGGCTGCAAATCCGAGCAAGGCGTTGAATGGACGCATCATGATTTCCTCTTTGTTTTTCTCGTTATGGTTAAGGGATGGCAGTCAAAAAACGACGTTCATGATTTCTTGTTATGCGCTGACCGCCCGCAGGGTGAACAGCCGCTTGAACAGCGATTTGCGCTTGCCCGGCGTGGGCTGCGCGAGGTTCTGGGTGATGCGGTCGAGCATCATCGCCAGCAGCACAATGGCGATTCCGCCGACCGCCGCGCGGCCTACGTCCATGCGTCCCAGGCCTTGCAGCACCACCAGGCCGAGGCCTTCGGCGCCGATCATGGCGACAACGACGGACATCACCATGGCGGTGAGCACCGTCTGGTTGAGGCCGCCCAGGATGGTCGGCACGGCCAGGGGCAACTGGATCTCCCAGAGCAACTGCTTGCGGTCGGCGCCAAAGGCCAGGCCGGCTTCCACCAGTTCGGTTTCGACCATGCGGATACCCAGGTAGGTAAAGCGGATCAGCGGCGGGCACGCCGAGATCACCACCGCCACTTCACCCGAGACGGTGCCCACGCCAAACAGCATCACCACTGGCACCAGGTACACGAAGGTCGGCGTGGTTTGCATGATGTCGAGGATCGGCCGCATCACCGCCCACACCCGCTCACTGCGCGCGCACCAGATCCCCACCGGGATACCCACCACCATGCAGATCACAATCGCGGTGGTGATCAACGACAGGGTGGTCATGGCTTCGTCCCACACGCCCAAGGCGGCGATCACCACCAGCGCGGCGGCACTGAAAATGGCCACGCCCAGGGTGGCGGCGCGGTAGGCGATGAGGAACATCAGCACCACCATCACCGGGAACGGAATGGCGTGGATCAGCGTGTCGCTGAAGCCCAGCAAGTGTTCTACCGGCCAGCGGATGGCCTGGAAGATCGGGCGCAGGTGGATGCCGATCCACTCCACGCCGCCGCTGATCCATTGGTCCACGGGAAAAACAGCGAGGTCTTCTGACTTAAGCATGATGTGCAACCTCCGAAACGGCAGGGCGAGGGGGCGGGACGCTGGCGATGCAATCGAGGATATGGGCGCTGTTCAAGGTGCCGATAAACACCCCGTCGGCATCGGCGACCGCCACCGGGTGGCCCGGTTTGAGCAGGCGCGCCACTTCCACCAGCTTGGCGCTGGCCGGCACGCTGACGAACTGCGGCGACAGGCGCTGCAAGGTATCACCGCCTGCGCCTACCGCCAGCAACGCGCCGGCATCCAGAACGCCTACGGCTTTGCCGGCCGCATTGAGTACAAAGGCATGGGCGCTGTCATTGCCGACCACGCGGGTGTCGCCCTGTACCAGCAGGGTGCTGGCCGACTGCATGATCGAGCGCGCATCGAACAGCCGCGAGCGGTCCACTTCCCGGGTAAACCCGGCCACATAATCGCTGCCCGGGTCGGCGACGATTTCCTGGGGCGTGCCTTCGCGGACCACTTGGCCGTCGGCCATGATCGCGATGCGCGTGCCCAGCTTCAGGGCTTCCTGGAAGTCGTGGGTGATGAACAGGATGGTTTTCTTCAACGTGCGCTGCAGGCGCAGCAACTCGTCCTGCATCTCGGTGCGGATCAGCGGGTCGAGGGCGCTGAACGCCTCGTCCATGATCAACACGTCGGCGTCGGTGGTCAGCGCCCGGGCCAACCCTACGCGCTGGCGCATGCCGCCCGACAGCTCGTGAGGGTGGTGGTCGGCCCACTTGGCCAAGCCAACCACCCCGAGCACTTCCAGGGCACGCTTGCGCCGTTCGGCAAGGGGCACGCCGCGCAGCTTGAGGCCGAACTCGGTGTTCTCGATCACGGTCTTGTTCGGCAGCAGCGCGAAGTGCTGGAACACCATGGAAATCCGCGTGCGGCGCACGTCGCGCAACTCGTTTTCGTTGAGGGTGACCAGGTCCCGGCCGTCCAGCAGGATCTTGCCCGCCGTCGGCTCATTGAGGCGGTTGATGCACCGCGCCAGGGTGGATTTGCCCGAGCCGGACAAGCCCATGATCATGTAGATCGCGCCGCTGGGGATCGACAGCGACACGTTGTTGAGGCCGACCACCGTGGCGGTCTCCGCCAGGATCCGGTCTTTGCTGGCGCCAGCGGTCAAGAGCTGCATGGCTCGGTCGGGCGCCGAAGAGAACACCTTATACAGGTTCTCGATCTTTAGTCGTTCGCTCACCAATTGCCTCCAATTGTTGTTTTGCTATCTGCGGAAATTTCATCAAGAGAAATTTTTGGGCTACTGGCAGTCAAAGGTCCGTCGGTGGTGCAGTCGCAAGGGGCAACGCAAAAATTTCTTGTTGTTCGACAAAGCAGTTACAGCATGAGCGTGTGGCGGGTGCAAGGGGTGGGCGTCAGCCGGTAGGCGATTCCATCGGGGCCATGCCTTCCCGGGCCTTGCGCGCCACGCGGAAGGCTTCGACGCCCGCCGGAATGCCGCAATACACCGCGATTTGCACCAGGGCTGCGCGCAATTCCTCATCGGTCAAACCGTTGCGCAGGGCACCGCAAAAATGCACGCCGAACTCCTCCATGCGCCCCAGCGCCGCGAGCATGCCCAGGTTGAGCAGGCTGCGTTGCTTGAGGTCCAGGGCGTCGTCGGTCCAGACCATGCCCCAGCAATATTCATTCAACACGTCCTGGAACGGCCGCGAGAATTCGTCGGCCCGGCCCAGGGCCTGGTCGACGTAGGCGTCCCCCAGCACTTGGCGGCGTACGCGTTCGCCACCGGCCTGCAATGACTTATCCATGGTGAGTCTCCGAATCGGTTAAAAAGTCGCGCATCAGCGTCGCCACTTGCTGCGGTGCCTCTATCAGGATGCAGTGGCGCAGCCCCGGCAGAATCCGCAGGGTCGAGCCCTGGATTTGCGCGTGCATGTACGTCGCCATGCGCGGGTTGGAGCCGAGGTCATCGGCGCCGGTGGCAATGAGTGTCGGGCAGCGGATCAGCCCCAGTTGCTCGCCGAAATCCGATTCGGCGAGCACCCGGTACGCCGCGGCGTAACACCCCGGGTCATTGGCGGCATTCAATTGCCGCAAGCGCAGCACGACATCCGGGTTCTGTGCCTGGAACGCCTCGGTCAACCAACGCGCCAACGAGGCTTCGTAATGCGCCACAGGCTCACCGGCTTGCAGCGCGACCAGGCGTGCTTTAACCCGCTCGCGTTCTTCGGCATTACGCCCGGCCACGGTCGACAACAGCACCAGCCGGCGTACCCGCTCAGGATGGGTCAGCACCAGCCGCTGGGCGATCAGGCCCCCCAGCGAAAACCCCGCCAGGTCGAATCGCCCAAAACCCACGTGTTCGGCCAGCGCCAGGGTTTCACCGACCAGATGGTCGATTTCATAACGCCCTGGTGTGCGCGACGACTGCCCATGGCCGCGCAGGTCGAAGGTCAGTACCGTGAAGTCGTCCTTCAAGCCCTGCACCACCTCGGCCCAGGCGTCCAGGCTGGAACCCACGCCGTGGATGCACACCAGCGGCCGAGGCCCGTGCCCATCGAGTCGGTAGTTGAGCGTGACATTCGCCACGCTGAGTTGTTGTGCGTCGCCCATGGCTTACCCCGTAACCGTTTCGCGGCGTTTGGCGCGCTCGCGCTCGGCGAACACCGGCATCACCTCGTCGATGAACAGGCGCAGGGTCTGCTTCTGCAATTCGAACGGCAGGTTGAAGGTCAGGCCCAGGCAATATTGATCGACGCCGGCCGCTTCATAGTCGAGCAGCTTGGCGATGATTTCGTCCGGGGTGCCGAACATCAGGTTGCGGCGGATGTTGTCCGGGTTGTAGTTCTCCTTGCCGCGCACCGCCTCAAACGGCACCGGCTCGGGGAAACCGTTGTGCACGGTGCCGACGTTCTGCATCAGGTTTTCGAACGCACGGCCAAAGTCCATGCTGTGTTGCACCGGCACTTGCCAGTCTTCCGGGTTGGCGTAGACGCAGGTGCGCCGCTGCATCATGAAGCGCGGGCGCGGCACGTGCGGGTTGTCGGCCACGGCCTTGTTGAATTTTTCGCCCAGCACGGCAATTTCCGCCGCGGGCAAGGAGAGCGGGGTGGAGAGAATGTTCGCGCCGATGCCCACCGCCCAGTCGAAGGTGCCCGGGTCACGTGCCGCCACCCAGATGCGCGGGTGGTCCTTTTGCAAGGGTTTGGGCACCGCAGCGGTCAGCGGGAATTTCCAGTAATGGCCGTCGTGGGCGTAGTCGCCGGCCCAGAGTTTCTGCACCGCCGGCACCAGTTCCTTCATGTAGCCGACGCCTTCCTGCTGTTGCAGGCCAGGGGTCATGCGGTCGAATTCGTACTGGTAGGAACCCCGGGCGATGCCGAACTCCAGGCGGCCTTTGGTCAAGTGATCGCACAGCGCCGCTTCACCGGCCAGGCGGATCGGGTGCCAGTAGGCGGCCGCGATGGTCGCGGTGCCCAGGCGGATGCGCTCGGTGTGCTGGCCGAGCCAGGTCAGGGTCTGGAACGGGTTGGGTGCGATGGTGCATTCCAGGGTGTGGTGCTCGGACGTCCACAGGGTTTCAAAGCCGCCTTCGTCGGCGATCTTCGCCAGCTCCAGCAGGTTGGCCATGACGGTCTGCATCGGCACGTCCGGGGAGAAACGTTCCATGCTCAGGGATACGGCAAATTTCATGTGTGGCTCCTTGAATAATCAGCGCAGGCGAATCACGAACGGGTCCTGCATCTCGCCGGAGTAGTCGATGATCACGTTCTTGGCGCGGGAGAACTCGCGCATCACATCAAAGCCGCCGCGTCGCCCGTAGCCGCTCTGTTTGAAGCCGCCGTTGGCCGACATGTAGGCCGAACTGCGGTAGGTGTTGATCCACACCGTGCCGGCGTCGATGCGGTTGGCAAAGCGCAGGGCGCGGTCGATGTTCTGGGTCCAGATGCCCGAGGCCAGGCCGTAGGAGGTGTCGTTGGCCAGGCTGATCATCTGTTCTTCGGAACTGAACGGCATCACGCCCACCACCGGCCCGAACAGCTCGTCGCGCATGAACGGCATGTCGTTGCTGGCGTTGGCCATCACCGTCGGTTCGAAGTACCAGCCTTCGCTCAGATGCGCCGCGCTCGGGCGTTTACCACCGATGGCGGCCTGGGCGCCTTGCTGCAGGCCGCTGGCGATATAGCCTTCGATTTTTTGCAGTTGGGCCTGCAGTGCAAGCGGGCCAATGTCGGTGTTCGCTTCCATGGGGTGGCCCACGGTGATTTTTTGCGTGCGCGCCACCAGTGCTTCTACAAATTGGTCATAGATCGAGGCTTCGACAAAACAACGTGAACCGGCCACGCAGCTTTGCCCGGCCGCGGCGAAAATCCCCGAGACCACGCCGTTGACGGCTTTCTCGATGTCGACGTCGGCGAACACCACGTGGGGCGACTTGCCGCCCAACTCCATCTGGCACGGCACCAGGTTGTTCGCCGCGTTGCCGGCAATGCGGCGGCCGGTGTCGGTGCTGCCGGTAAACACGTACTTGGCGATGTCCGGGTGGCGGGTCAAGGCATCGCCGGTGATCGCGCCGTTGCCGGTGACCACGTTGACCACGCCGGCCGGGAAGCCCGCCTGGATGATCAGTTCGGCCAGGGCCAGGGTGGACGCGCTGGCATGTTCCGACGGTTTGATCACCACGGTATTGCCGATCGCCAGGCACGGCGCCAGGGTGCCGGTGAGCAGCATCAGTGGCGAGTTCCACGGCGTGATCATGCCGACCACGCCCAGGGGCTCGCGGCTGCTGTAGTTGAGCTGGTTGAGCTTGTTCACCGGGATCACTTCGCCTTGCAGCTTGTCGGCCATGCCGGCGAAGTAGGTGTAGGCGTCGGGCAGGGCGCTCATTTGCGCGCTCATCTCGCGCAGCAGCTTGCCGTTGTCGCGGGTTTCCAGCAGGGCCAGTTCCTCGGCGTGTTCGGCCACCAGTTGCGCCAGGCGATAGAGCAGCTTGCCCCGTGCGGTGGGCGTGATGTCGCGCCACTGCGGGTCGTGGAAGGCGCGCTTGGCCGATGCCACCGCGCGGGCGACATCGCTGGCGTCGCCCTGGGCGAACTGGTACCAGGCCTGGCCGGTGGTGGGGTCGAAGCTGTCGACATAGGTGCCGCTGGCCGGTTCGGCGAAGCGGCCGTCGATAAACAGGTTGAGACGATTGCCCTCAAGGGCGCTGACCGTGGTTTTCATGCAAGTGTCCTGTGTGTGCGGATCAAAGCGGGGCGTTTTCGAGCATCGCGATGCGCCCGCTGGCGGCGGAGCCGGTGTAGATACCGAATTGCTGGTTCTCGCGTTCGCGGGCATAGCGCCGCACCACCGAGCGCAGTTCGTTGACCGGCATCAGGTCGATGGGCAGGTCGTCCAGCGGGAAGAAGCGCAGGGTGTCGGGCAGTTCGGCCTCCAGCCCGCCAAGTTGGGCGCGATAGATCAAGAAGCCCGGGTCGGTGTCATCCACATCGAACACCGAATACAAGAAGGTCGATTCCAGCTCCACCGGCAGGGCACTGCTGCCGGCGTCGATAAAGCCCTTGCGCTTGCCCGCCACGGGCAGGGTCCAGCCGCCCTTGCCGTCAGCGCGGAACAGAATCGCGCCGTCGGTTTCGATCAGGTAGCCGATGATCATCTTGTGCGAGTCCAGCCAGCTGGCTGGCAGCGGGTCCTGGATATTCGCGTAACGCCCACGGCAGAAGCACAGGGGCAACTTGGGGCTGGTGCCGAAGGCGCGCACTTGGCCGATCAGCACCAGGTGGTCGCCGGCGTCGATGCGCTGGTGCACGCTACAGTCGAACCAGGTCAGGCTGTCGGTGAGGATGGGCGCACCGGTGTGCACGGTGTCGTGGTTGACGGTGTGGAACTTGTCCGGCGACTTGGAGGCGAAGGTGCCGGAGACATCCACTTGCCCTTCATGCAGCAAGTTGACGGCAAAGTGTTCGCTGGCCGCAAACGCGCCATGGCTGGCGGCGGATTTCCCGACGCACACCAGCAGCAGCGGCGGGTCGAGGGAAACCGAGGTAAACGAATTGGCGGTCATGCCCCGAGGGTTACCGTCGGCGTCATGGGTGGTGATCACGGTCACGCCGGTTACAAAGGTGCCGAAGGCCTGGCGCAAGGCGCCCGGGTCGACGGCTGCAACGTTGTCGGTACTCGGCATCGGAGTGCTCCTGTTGTTGGGGTGTCAAGCAAGCCTACGGGCGGTTTCAACCCCAGGCTTGCGACGATCACGGGTAATACCCTGGAAAGTTTTGCGCGGTTTCAGCGCAGGGCTCAGTCCTTGGGCTGCTCGGCTTCCATCTCCGCCATGTCCTGATAACGGTCGGCAATGCGTGGGTGGGCGCGAGAACCGTCCGAGGCACCAATGGCGATCAGCACTTCATCCGGCCCCGGGGCATCGGCCACCTGGAAGTTGGCGGTGAGGAAGTGCGAGCGCTTGCCGGTTTCGCTCTTGTGCACCATTGGCAAGGCGAGCAGGGCGCCCGGGGCGTTGCGGGTGTTGGTGAAGCTCAGGTAGGCGGTGCCTTCCACGGCTTCGCGGAACAGGTTGCCAAAGCGCAGGGTGTGGATCAGGCCCGAGGCGTGCTCGATCTCACCGTTGACGCCCACAGCGGCGGCCTTGCCGAAGGCTTCGACTTTGCCACCCGGCATCAGCGCAATCAGGCGGCGGGTCATTTCGTGGCCCAGGCCGGGCGCCAGGCGCAGGATCTCGGGGCGCAGGTTTTCGACGAAGCCTTGGCCGGCCCAGGGGTTTTTCAAGATGGCGGCCACCACGATCAGCGTGATGGGTTTGCCGGCGTCCTTGCCCCCTTCGATAAAGGTTTCTTCGATGAAGGTGCAGTATTTCCTGACGCCCAGATTGTCCAGATTCATGATGAGGTGTCGCCCTTGTGGCTGTTGGTTTGACCCAAGGCTATGGGCAAAGGCAAAACCCGTCTTCCTCCGTTTCGGCGCATAAAAACAGTGGACATTGCTACGAAGTGGAGCAAGTATCAGGCGGGCCGGGCAGGCACCTTGGCTGCCATGTTCCACCCGTTCAGGTGAGCGCCTTGAATCGAGAAATGCAGATACTGTCGCTGCGCGACGTGGCCAGCCAGATCAACTCCGGCGGCGACTTGCAGTCGATGCTGCACCAGTTGGTGTACGCCAGCTGCCGCCATACCCACTGGACCATGAGTTCGATCATGGCCATCGACATGGAGGCGGGGTTCGGCCATGTGATCGCCCGTCACGACCCCACCCTGGTACAGCGCCCGCTGGTGGACAGTTGGGAGCTGTCCTCCAGCCCGGTGATGACCGCGTTGCAGCGCAACGAACCAGTGTTTATCCGCGACGTGCGTGATTGCGAGTACCCGGGCTATCGCCGCGAATCGGTGGAGCGCGACTACCGCACGGTGATGGTGATGCCGATGAACTGCACCGACTTTGACGGCCGGCCCATGGTGCTCAGCGTGATTTCCCGCACCTTGATGGACGTGTCCGAAGAAGACCGGGTGTTCCTCGGCATGATCATCCACCTGGGCGCCATCGCCGTGGAACGCCAGCGTCAGCTGGAAGCCGAACGCCGCGCTGCCGAACGCATGCAGCAGGCGCTGCATGTGCACACCTCGATGCTGGAGCACGTGCTGGGCGGTGGTTCGGTGGGGTCGCTGTCGCTGATGGTCGGCAACCAGTTGCCCAACCCGGTGATCGCCGTGGACTTCACCGCCAACCAGGTGGTGGCGGGGCGCTCACCGGACACCGCGCTGTTCGACGACAGCAGCTGGCAGGCGGCTGCGGCCGGTGTGCTCAGTGTGCAGATCACCAAGACCGCCCAGGACAGCCTGCGCAGTGCCCTGCGTAACACCGTCAACCTGTTTCTCGATGACGGCCAGCGCCAGTTCACCCTGCGGGCACAGATCGAACCGCTGATGGTCGACCATGAGCTGGTGGGTGCGCTGGTGTTGTTCCCGGTGGCGGCGCCGGTCAATGAACTGGATTTGCTGATGCTCGAAAGCGCCAAGTTCGCCCTCAGCGTGCAGATGATGCGCAGCTTTATCCGCTTCCGTTTCGAGACCCGCACCCAGACCGAACTGTTGTTCGAAGTGCTCGAAGGCCGCTGGCGCGATGCCGACGACATCCAGCAACGGGCCCAGCGCCTGGGCATCCAGTTCAACCAGGCGCAGCAGATGATCATCATCGACTACGGCGCCAAGGCCCGCGAAGCCAAGAACCTGCACCACAACGTCGCGCGCATCCTGGTTCGCGCGTCGATCCCGGCCACGGTCATCAGTGTCGATAACGGCCTGGTGTGCCTGGTGCCCGCCGAAGGCGAAAAGGGCCGCGAACGCCGCACCAAGGTCAAGCGCCAGATCGCCGAAGACCTGGCCCACTACCTGGGCGGCGAGCCGCTCCTGCTGGCCAGCGGCGTCTGCCACGCCCTCACCGATTACCCCGGCGCCTGGGAACGGTGCCGCCGCCTGATCGACATCGCCCGCTCGTTTGGCCGCAGCGGGCCGATCTCTGACCAGGACTTCGGGCCCATCCCGATCTTCGTGGCTGCGGTGGGCGGCGAAGACATCCGCACCTTCGTCAACGAGAGCGTCGGCGCCATGCTGGAGCACGACCGCAAGCACCAGACGCCGTACCTGGAAACCCTCACCGCCTACTTGCGCGAAAGCTGCCGCAGCCAGGCCTGCGCCGACGCGATGGGCGTGCACGTGACCACGCTGCGTTACCGCCTGGCGCGTATCCAGGAGTTGTTCGGTATTGATGTGGAGACGCCGGAGCGCCGGTTTGCCACGGAGCTGGCGATCCATTTGCAGCGGGTGATCGACAGTTAAGGCCGTACCACCAACCCCACGCCACGGCCCCGTGGGTCCGAAGCGGTCTGCACGGTGCGGCCGTTGACCTGGATCGCCTGGATATCGCCCATCAACCAGCCCTGGTCCTTGAGCACGTAGCCCATGCGCTGCAGTTGCTGGGCAACCTCGCCGGTCAGCGGCGCATACGCGTCATAGAAGAGCGTGTCCTTGGGCAGCAATTGGTGATGCACGCGCTGCGCGGCCACGGCTTTGTCCAGCGGCAGGTGGAAATCGTAGACGTTATTCAGCACCTGGAAGATCGACGTAAAGATGCGCGAACCGCCTGGCGTGCCCAGCACCAGGCTGACCTTGCCGTCACGGGTAACGATGCTCGGGCTCATGGAGGAGAGCATGCGCTTGCCCGGGGCGATGGCGTTGGCATCGTTGCCGACCACGCCGAAGGCATTGGCGACGCCTGGTTTGGCGCTGAAGTCGTCCATCTCGTCATTGAGCAGGAAGCCCGCACCCTTGACCACCACGCCACTGCCGAAGTCCCAGTTCAGGGTGTAGGTGTTGCTGACGGCGTTGCCCTCGGCATCGATGATCGAGAAGTGCGTGGTCTGGTGGGACTCAAGGCCGGGGCGCACCTGCTCGGTGGGCGAGAGGGCGTCCGGGTTGATCTGGGCCGCGCGCTGCACGATGTAGGCCGGGTCAGTCAGGCGCTGCGCGGGCACCTCGGAAAAGTCCGGGTCGCCGAGGTAGTCGGCGCGGTCGGCAAACACGCGCTTTTCGATCTCTGCCAGCAGGTGCAGGTAACGCGCAGAGTTGAGTGGCACGCCTGCAAAATCCGCTTTGCGCTGTTCCTTCATGCCCAGCAACTGGGCCAGCGCGATGCCGCCGGAACTGGGCAAAGGCGCGGTGTACAGGCGGTTGCCTTGCCAGTCGATGCCCATGGGATCGCGCCACAGGGCGCGGTAGTCCGCCAGGTCTTGATGGGTGATCAGGCCACCGTCACGCTGCATCTGTGCCACCAGCAGGTCGGCGGTCTGGCCTTTGTAGAATTCATCCGGGCCGTTAGCGGCGATGCGTTGCAGGGTCTTGGCCAGCTCCGGCTGCCGAAAGGTGGCCCCCGGTTTCATCGCGCCGAAATAGTCGCCAAAGTTGGTTTTGCCGTTGAACAGGGCAATCGCGTTCTGACGGTACTGGAACTGTTGTCCGGCCACCTTGAAGCCCTGGTTGGCGTAGCCGATGGCCGGTTTCACCAGTTCGCGCCAGGGCAGCTTGCCGAAGCGTCGATGGGCTTCCCACAACCCCATCACCGTGCCGGGCACGCCGGCGGCGCGGGCGCCGATCAGGCTGAGGTTTTCGATGACTTCGCCGTTGGCGTCCAGGTACAGGGTCTTGGTCGCGGCCTTGGGGGCCGTTTCCCGGTAGTCGAGGAAGTAGGGCTTGCCGTGCATGTAGAGGGTCATGAAACCGCCCCCGCCGATGTTGCCGGCCTCGGGGTAGGTGACGGCCAGGGTAAAGGCGGTGGCAATCGCTGCGTCCACCGCATTGCCTCCGGCCTTGAGCACCTGGGCGGCGACCTGTGCACCATATTCGTCGGGCGCCGCGACGGCGCCTCCTTCCAGTGGCGCGGCCAGAGCGTGGTTGAGTGTGAGGGCCAGGGTAAAGGTGGTTGAGGCAAGAAAGCGCATGGCGGGGTCCATTTTCTTATTGTTGGAAAAGCCGGCTCCCGCACCCGGGAGCCCGGGCGGTCAAGCGAACAGGTGTCTGTTGGCGAGCAGGTAGTCACGCAAAGTCGTGGTGGCACGGCCGGTCAGTTGCTGCACGGTGTCGGTCACCGGCACGTCCTTGTAGGCCTCGACTTCGTGACGGTAATAGGTCATGACCGGCTCGAAATAGTCGCCGAGGATTTCGCGCAAGGTGCTGTCACTGTCGACGTAGGTCACGGTCTCGCCGATCACTTCGCTGAGCAATGCGCTGATTTGGCGGTAGTCGAGGCGCTCGGTGCCGGTGATCAGGTAATCCTGGCCCACGTGCTCTGCGGCAGGGTCGGCGATGATGCGCGCAGCGACGGCGGCGATGTCCAGTTCCGACAGGTGCAGGCGTGGTGCATCGCTCACGGACGGCATGATGAACTGGCGTTTGGTTTTTACGTCGTTGGCCACGAACCACGGCAGGTTGAACATGATCCAGCACGCCGCGTTGATGTAGGTCACCGGCAAGCGGCTGGCGTCGAGCAATGGCTTGGCCAGGGTATGCAGGTTGGCGCCGCAGCGGGTCGCGAGAAACTCCGGCGCCAGGTCTTGCGCGGTGAGCCCGGGCGGAATTGCGATGAAGCGAATCACCTGGGACGTGCCGCCCGCGCGCTTGATGGCGTTGATGATGTTGGGGGTGACTTGCAGTTCATCGGTGACAAAATCCGGGGTCACGATAAACACCTTGTCGGTGCCTTCGACGGCTTTTAGCAGGCTGGCCGGGTCATACCAGTCGGCCTGCACGGCCTGCGCCGCGGGGAAGGCCGCTTGCAGTTTGGCCACGCCTGCGGGGCGGCTGCTGGCCAGGCGCAAGCGCATGTCAGGGAAGTGGTCGGTGAGTGCGCGCGCCGTCGCGGTGCCCAGGTTGCCTGTGGCGCCGAGTATCAATACGTGGGTCATGTGCTGGCCTTTGCTCCGTGAGGTTCTTCGAGGCGGGCCAATCTATCAGCGGCATTGACTCATGATTAGACGGTATGATGGGAATGGACCTATAACCCAGAGGTATCAATGGTGCTCGACGGCGTGAATGACCTGATAGCCTTCCTGACCGTCGCCCGCGAGCGCAGCTTTACCAAAGCGGCTGCGCAAATGGGCGTGTCGCAGCCGGCGCTCAGCCGTACCTTGCGCAAGCTGGAGGCGCGCCTGGGCGTGCAATTGCTCACGCGCAGCACCCGCAGTGTGGCGCCCACCGATGCGGGCGAACGCTTGCTCGAAAGCCTCGGTCCGCATTTCGATGGCATCGAAGCGGGCCTGGCCGAGCTGTCGGAACTGAGTGGCAAACCGGCCGGCAGCCTGCGTATTACCTCGCTGGAGCATGCTTCTGCCACACTGCTGACGCCCGCGGTGTGTGGGTTGATGCAGGACTACCCGCAGATCAGCGTGGAAATCAGCGACGACTACGCCATGGTGGACATCGTTGCCGAGCGCTTCGACGCCGGTGTTCGTTGGGGGGAATCAGTGGCCAAGGACATGATCAGCGTGCGTATCGGCCCGGACTTTCCCATGGCCGTGGTGGGCTCGCCGGCCTACTTCGAGCGCCGTCCCAAGCCCCTGACGCCCCATGACCTGGTGGCGCATACCGGGATCAACTTGCGCTTGCCGACTTCGGGTGGGTTGTGGAGTTGGCCGTTCAGGAAAGGCAAACGTGAACTCAAGGTACGCCCCGAAGGGCAGGTGGTGGGCAACAGTGTGGAGCTGATCCTGGATTTCGCCCTGGGCGGTATCGGCCTGGCGCATCTGCCTGAGGACGTCGTCGCCGAATCCGTTGCCCAGGGCAAGCTGGTGCGGGTGTTGGAGGACTGGTGCACGACGGTCACCGGCTATCACTTGTATTATCCCAGCCGCCGACAGCTGAAGCCGGCGTTTCGTTTGCTGCTCGAGCGCTTGCGTGACCAAGCTGCGCAAACAGGGATGGCCCATACTGAGCGCGTCAACGCCGCCCGGAAGCCTCGCCCATGAACTCGCCAGCCGAACACCTGATCCTCGCGCCGTTCACCGACGAGTTGCCCACGCCGATCTACTTCCGTGCAGCACGCATGCCCGCGTCGGCGGCGTACCCGTGGCATCGCCATCCGTGGGGTGAGTTCGTGTATTCGTTCAGTGGCGTCATGGAACTCAAGCTCGACGGCGTGCATTTCATCGCGCCGCCGCAATATGGCGTGTGGCTGCCACCGAACGTGGAGCACAACGCGATGAATCATCAGGAGGCCTGCCACTGCTCACTCTACATCGCGCCGGCCTTGTGCGAGCGCCTGCCCCAGGAGGCCTGCGCGCTGACCATCACCCCACTGATCCGCGAATTGCTCGAAGAGCTTCACGCGGCACCGCCCGGGCCGGTACAGACGGACGAGGAGGGCCGGTTGTTGACGGTGTTGCTCGACCGTTTGAACCGTACCTCGCGGGTGGGCAGCTACCTGCCAGGGTCCACCGACCCGGTGCTGGCGCCGATTCTCGAAGCCCTGGAGCAGAACCCGGCGGACGGTCGTTCGCTGGCGCAATGGGCGCAGCTGGTCAATGCCACCGAGCGCACGCTGTTGCGGCGTTGCCAGCGGGATTTGGGCATGTCGTTGGCACAGTGGAAGCAGCGGTTGAAGGTCACGGCGTCGCTGGTCAGGCTCAAGGCGGGCGACTCGGTAGAGGCGGTGGCTTTCGATCTGGGCTACAGCAGCTCATCGGCGTTCATCAGTATGTTCCGCAAGCTCACCGGGGAAACGCCGGATGAGTATCGGCGTAAGCGGTTGAGCTGATGCCTCAACCTTCGATCGCTTTTAAAGCCGCCTTCAGACTGGTCATTGCGCTCGTCAGTGGTGGCGGGCCTGCGACGACACGGCTGGCGGCTTCACCCATTGACGCCTGCCCCAGCGCAACGACTGACGCCCCATCAACGTAGGCGCGGTCGGCCGCTTTTGCGATAGCCGACAGGTAACCTTCGTTATCACCCGCTTTGAACAATGCCCATGCCCCGGGGACGAGCCTTACGTCGATAGCTGCATTCGTTTGCAGTGCTGCTGTGTGGAACACGTTTGAGGTGGGCTCAAGGGTCGTGCTAACGGCGCATAGCACCACGACTTTTCCCGCTGTCTGAACCGCAGCGGTTGCCAAGGCCTCGTCCGTGCGCACAATCGGCACTCGTACGCTTGTGGGTACGTCATCAACGGCAGGGCCCAGCGTCGAGCAGGTCAGCAGCACGACGTCAGCGTTTTCAGAGAGCACCACCAGCGCTGCAACGGTTGACCGGCTGATGTCCTCGGTCAAGCCACCGGCCAATTCGGCGGCGGTTAACAAGTCGGCACGCACTTCGTGGCGCAGGCTATCGGGCGTAACGCCCAGCGCTTCGGCGGCTGCGGCAAAGACGGCGATGTTACTGGTGGCGGTGTGCATACACGCTATGCGCATAGGAATGGGACCCTTCAGGTAATACGGGCGAGGTGGTCACGGTTGATCAGGCCGTCCTTGGCCAAGGTATGTAGCGTGTTCACCAGCGCGCCGCGCTCGGCCTTGGAGGTGACCGGGTCGACTACTGCGTACTGGCGGTTAATCCACTCATTCACTTGGCGTAGCCAATAAGCCTGAACCACCGGTTCTGATTCCATTCGCTTGAGCAGGTAGGCCGCTTGCTGCCAGGTCGGGAACAGCTGAAGGATTGCTTCGCGCCGAGGCGTCGGTAAGGGGTGCCAGTCACTATCAAGTAGTGCGCTCAACTCGACGCTGATGCTGGCCCAAGGGCACGTGTTGAGTTGAGCAATCGACAGGTTGAATACCTTGGACGAAGGATCCTCAAGCGCCGCAAACAGGGCGGATAGCGAGCTGCCGCGCAGCAGGCGGATTGCGGCTTGTCGTACCGTGGCGTAGGGGGAGCCTAGCGCGTTCGTGCGCCAACTCTCGGGCATCTCGGCATCCAGCTCAAAGGCCAGCCCCATCAGGCCCAGCCAGTCGCGCTTTGTGTCCGGCATGTGTTCAGTCAATCGTAGATTCAACACCTCAAGGGCGTCGATACCGTGGCGAGGAGCTGCCCAACGCGCGAGGCTGCGAATCGCAGGGGAGGCGTCCAGCAGCGCACGACGCAGTACCGGTTGCGGGTCGGCAAGCACAGGCAGCAACGCGTTCAGCACACAGACACGAACTTTGGCACCCGGTCGGGACAGCGCCTCCAACAACAGCGGCGACGCTATTTCAGCGGGTAACGTCTTGCAGGCAGATAGGGCCTGCAATCGAACCGTCAATTCCCTATGGGCGAGAGCGGCCCTCAAGAGCGTCTCGGGTTCAGCGGTTTTCTCCAGTAGCAGCGCGAACAGATAACGCGCTGCCTTGCCCTGCCGCGAAAGAAAATGTGCGTAGACCTGAGCGTAGACATCAGGTGATTGCAGGACCCGACGAATTGCGCTGAGGGACGGGCCGTGATCAACCCGTTGGCGAGCGGCCAAGGCCATGATCGGTTCCAGCACGTACAGCAGAGCGGTGACCTGCGCCGAACACAGGTAGCGTTCCAGCCCGGCTGCGGCAAGGTCCCTGATCTGTGGAACCCAATCATTCAGTCGCTCAGTCAATGCCGCCAACGCTTGGGGAGAAGATTGAGTGCACAGTTCCCGTACTGCGACCTCTCGAATAAAGCCGTTGTGATGGCGGCTGAGTTCTACCCAATTCCCCATTTTTTCGGCGTTCGCGAGCACCTCCGATGCTTCGTTAAGCCGCTGACTTGCCCAGAAAGATGAAGGCACTTCGCGGTTCTTGAGCCTTGTCAGCCAGTCCTGAGGAGTACTCACGCTCAATCCTTTGTCGGTGGAGTGTGTCGGTACTTTACCTGATGATCGAACCGGCTACACGGGGCCTCTCGGGCTCAAATAGGGATAATATGGCGTCGATACTTTTACCCTCAAGGACGACCATGCCCCTGATCACGGAACGTGTAGCACTGGCCCGCGACGGCGCCAACAATAAAGTCATCTGCCGCATGGCCTCCGGCTGGGCGGTGATGGGAGATGTGCAGTTCCTGCCGGGTTACTGCCTGCTGCTGCCAGACCCGGTAGTAACCAGCCTGAATGACCTGGATCCCGAAGCCCGTGCCGTCTACCTTCTCGACATGGCCCGCCTGGGCGACGCAGTGCTGCAAGCCACTGGCGCGCTGCGCATGAACTACGAGATTTTGGGCAACTCCGAGCCGGAGTTGCACTGCCACCTGTTTCCTCGCTACGCCGATGAGCCGGATGACAAACGCAAGATGCCCGTGTGGTTCTACGACTGGAAAACCGCCACGCCCTATGCCGAAGAACAGCACGGTGAGTTGCGCGAGAAGATCGCGCGGTTGTTGAACCTCACGGGTGGTGTTGGAGCAAACGCATGATGCAAAGAAACAGATTGGTGCCCGAGCTGATGGTGACCGACCTGGGTAAAAGCCTGGACTTCTGGGTGTCTTGCCTGGGTTTTACGGTGGCTTACCAGCGGCTGGAAGAGGGCTTTGCCTACCTCGACCTGGACGGTGCCCAAGTGATGCTCGAACAGGTCGATCCCCTCGCCAATCAGTGGCAGACCGGTGAGTTGCAACGCCCATTCGGACGCGGCTTGAACCTGCAGATTGATGTGACGACGGTAGAACCGGTGCTTCAACGCTTGGAGCAGGCGGCGTATCCGCTGTTCAAAGCGTGCGCAGATGTCTGGTACCGAGCGGGTGAGGTAGAGGTCGGGCAGCGCGAGTTTTTGGTGCAGGACCCGGATGGGTATCTGGTGCGGTTGGTGGAGCGGCTGGGTGAAAGAGGCTGTAGCGCTCCCTGACTCAGCAGCTCCATAAGCCTATCAACCGAGGATTTCAGCTGTGCCCATCACCCTGGCGTAATCCATCGCCAGGTTACTCAGCGACAACGCATGCACATCTTCCGCAGGCCAGACCCGCCCGGACAGATCAGTCTGATCAAACGTATAGCAAGCATCCGCCGCCACCGTCACCTCAAAGCCCAGGTTGCCGCCTGAACGTGCCGTCGACTCCACCGAGTTGTTGGTGATGACGCCCACGATCACCACCTTCTGGATCGAGCGCGTGCGCAACCAGCGTTCAAGGCCGGTGGCGGCGAACGCATCCGGGACGTTTTTTTCAACGACGTGCTCGTGGGCGAGCGGCTGCAACGCCTGCTGGAATTCGCAGCCGGGTTGGCCGGGCCAGAACACCGAGCCTGGGGTGCGCGAGATATGGCGGATGTGCACGATCGGGCGCTGGGCCTGGCGCCATGCCGTCAGCAAGGCCTGCATGTGTTGTTCGGCGTCGGGGTTATTGCGGCGACCGAGGCCAGGGCGGTTCATGCCTTGTTGCATGTCGATGATCAGCAATGCGGTGTTTGCGTCTAACGGTGCCATGGCCTGTCCTTGTGCGTGCGAGCTGCAAAACATATCAGCCATCGCGTGAGCCTACACAGTGATTTGTTCGAAACCCTCGCCCGTTTGCCTTTACACTGCGGCCCCGAATTTCAGCAAGGATGCTTTGGATGCGCGCGTTACTGCTCGGTATGTGGGTGTTGATGGCCGGTACCGCCCAGGTGTTGGCCGAACCCCGTTCGTTTTCGGTCATTGACCCCAGCGGTCACTACTTGGTTGAAGTGTTGTTTGCGGAGCTACCGCCAGAGCGCGAACAACTGGCACCGGCACTCATCACCGTGCGCGACAAAGCCAGCCTGGACATCTTGCAGCAATTGCGGACCCCGGCCGGCAGGGTGCCGCTGGATCGCAACGGCAAAACCGAGGATTGGCACTTAGTCGGCGAGTACGGCCTGTTGTACTTCGGCGACTTCAACTTCGACGGTCGCCAGGACGTCGCCATCAACAACGGCAGGGGCCCGGATGGCGAGTTGCAGCCCAATTACGATGTTTACCTGCAAGATCCTTCGGCACCGCACTGGGTACTCAATCGCCCGTTGACCGACCTCGCCAATGAAACCAGCGGCGGGATGTTCACAGTCAATCCCAAGGACGGCATTATCCATTCGCAAACCGACCGCGGCTGTTGCTGGACGCGCTCCGGCCAGTGGCAGATGCGCGACGGCCAGTTGCTCCGGCTGGGTTTTTACACTCAGGAAGAAGTCCCGCCCACCGAGTTCGGTGAAAATTCCAGTATGCCGCGCGGCTACATGCTGCGAACCACCGGGGAGTGGAAAGACGGCCAATGGCAAGAAACCCCACGGCTCGAAGGCCCGGTCAACGAAGATGCGCGCAGGCTGGTCGGCACGCTGGATGGCAAGATCCCCGTCGAACTCTGGTATCAGGACCAGGGCGCGGTGGTGATCGGGCAATTGCGCTACACGAAGAGTGGCAACGGCCAGTCGATCCTGTTGATTGGTTCGCGTGAAGACTATGCCGATGAACCCTTCCTGAACCTGCACGAATACACCGATGAAGGTCGGCAGACCGGCATTTGGCGGATCTCCAAGGACTACGGCGGTACCTGGGTCAGCGGCACCAAAGGAGACACGCGGGAGTTGGCGATCTATTTGCACGACGAGTACCAGGAGCCCGATTACGACAAGTTCGACGAGGTCGCGCGTGACCAACGCAACGGCCATTACCAGATGCGCCAGGACTTCCTCGACCGTGACGGCGACCTCGACATCACTGTCCTGCCCGAGCGCAACGCCGAAGGCCGGGAAGTGGCTCAGATTACGCTGACGCTAAAAGACGCCGGCACGGAAAACGTCATCGTCACCACGCAGTACACCCAGGCGATGGAAACCGAAAACCTGATCATCGTGCCCGAACCTTTGGCGCCCCAGCGTAACGGCCCTTATCACATTCAACTGGTGAAAAATTTCGCGGTGATCGAGCATAACTCGGCGCCGGACAACCCGGCTTATTTCACCGGGATGTACCGCAAACAGCCTGCGCAGTAGAGGAGGACTTCATGCTTGCACACATTCGACCGGCTCAACGCGATGACGCGCCTTTCCTGCCGGGTGTGGAACATTCCGCTGCCCAGGTATTCCGTGAGATCGAAGGCTTGGCGTGGTTGGCAGATACCGTCACCCTGAGCGTAGAGCGCCATCAACAATTGATTGCCTTGTCGACATGCTGGGTGGTCGTCGATGCACAGGGCGCGCCGCAGGGTTTCCTGAGTGCAGAGCGCCAGGGTGACGCTTTGCATATCGTTGAAGTGTCGGTCGCACAGGCGGTGCAAGGTCAAGGATGGGGGCGCAAGCTGGTTGAAGTTGCGATGGAGCACGCGCGATCAAACGGGCTGGATTCGGTAACGCTGACGACATTCAAGCACGTGCCGTGGAACGCGCCGTTCTACTGCCGCCTGGGGTTTGAACCGGCAACGAACCCGCACCTGGCAGAGATGCTGACGGCCGAATATGCCCACGGTTTTGAGCGGGGCAGCCGCTGCGCCATGGCGTGGCGGGTCTGCCCCGGAGAACGGCCGTCAGCAACGCGGGCTTAATGCAGCGGTGAGGTCCTTGATCATCAACACAATCTGGCCTCTATATCATCGGCGGTGCATTTAAATACTGTCTGTGACGTTATCCAGTCTTTGTAGTCAGCGACCCGCGCATACACCCCGGGAAACTCCTTCTGCCCACAGCCTCGGCCAAAGCCGACGATGCCCAGCTGCGTGGCCTGGCCGTCTTTTGAGCGAATAAACAACGGCCCGCCACTGTCGCCTCTGCAGCTGTCGTGAACACCGTCGCCGGCACACACTGTTTTATCAGGAAGGGCTTCTTTGTAGGCTTTGCTGCAGGTAATGAAGTCGACGATCCGAATAGGTGCTTCCATCAAGTCCACTGAACGCGTACCGAATTCAGTAAAGCCCCACCCGGATATCAATGCGGGAGCGTTAGGTTTCAGGGGAATTTCAGATTCAGCCGCGTCAGCCAACTTCACTGTTTGCTGTGCGATCGACTGGTTCAGTTTGATGAGCGCCACATCCCCGCGTCTGGATTTGCAGTCCCAGTTTGGCGCGAATATCACCTTTTCAGCCGACTCCAGTTGAACACGCTTGCCCAGGGAGACGCTGCCATGGGCCACATAGAAATCGATTTTGCCAACAGCCCGGGTACAGGTGGTCGGATTAAAAAAACAATGGGCGGCGGTCAACACCCACTGCCCGCCAATCAATGTTCCGCCACAAAACAACCCCTCTACATGGGGCAGCGAGCGATACACCAAGGCCACCTGCCACAGGCTGTTGTTCGTTTGGGCTTCGGTTCCCTTGTAGACATCCGGTTTGGGTGTGGAGAGCGGACTTGGCCCATTGGGCACGAGGGGGCCAGCCCAACTGGTGGAGCCCATCAAGAGTGTCAGCAGGATCAGGGTGGCCAACCCATTACGCCGGCTCATTACTGAAGCTCCGGATAGGGCAGTGGCAGGTTCGCCGTTCGATACGCATCGTTTGCGGCGATTTTGGCCTTGATCAGCGAGGCGCGTGATTGGGTGACAACCGATGGTGCAGGCGTGGGCTCTTCAGCAAGCAGCTCGGCAAGTTGCTGCTCGGATTGCGTGACCGTCAGGTCGGCGAGGATCACAGCGCGATGTGCGGTCCGCTTGGCTGCGTCCTCGGCGTCTTCTGCTGCTTGCCGCTGTGCCGGAATGATCTGCTGCGTGGCGGCTTTGGCAATGTCGCCTTTGGCCGCTCCTAACGCGTCGCCCAGAAATGCTGCGAACTTGTTGCCTTGTCTCGATTCGACAATCGAGGCATTCATCTGCATGTAGCCGAACCGGGCCTTCGCCTGTACGGGCCGTTCAACGTCATCGCCGCAGGTTGAGTGAGAAGGGCAAACTGAGTCTGCCCAGCCCTTCAACGCCTGGGGCGATTGTGTGGCGAGTATCGCCTTGTCGACTTCACTGCGTGCCAATGTGCTGGCGTAGGCACACTGAGGGTCGGAGATGGGGCTCTTCGGGTTGGCCTTGTTGTAGGCCTGCATGTCTTTGCACAGCTTATCGATCTTCGACTGGATGGCTTTTGAGGCCAATGGGTTTGACGGCAGATCGGGGCGTGGTTGGGGAGGGTTTGCCAAGCTGTCCTGCACGGATTTGGCCAGGACATACGGGGCCAGGAATGCCTCTTGCTTGGCCTGCGCTTTTTTACCGGATTCTGGCAATGGCGGCAGTGGCAATGGTGCGCTTGTCTTGCCCGCAAGCAGCCAGCTATTCGCACCTTCATTGAGCTTTTCCGTAATGTTCTCGAATGTGAAGAGCGTCGACGCGAATGGCTTGTCACCTCCGGGCGTGGCGAGGGATAGCGCGATGTTGAAATCGCGGTGCTTGGGCGACCAGAAGGATGACCCTTCGAAGGTGCCGACCTCAAGGCTGTAGGGGACCAGTTGGAAGTAGGGCTCGCCCTTGAGTGACTGGACCTTTGCCTGATAAATCAGTACGTAGTCCTTCAGTTCGCCAATGGCTTGGCTGCCTGGAGGGGACTTCTCTGCAAATGCGCCCCTGGCCACAATCAGGCAACCATGCTCTGGCGAGATACTTAGATCAGCATCTTTGCTGACAGCATAAGGCTGGCTCAATACCTGACCGCTTGAGCGTGCCAGCTCGGCGCGTTCACCCGCCTGTTTCAGCGCTGTGGCTGCCGAGTCAACGGCCCCTTCGACCAGCTTGGGGACAAGCGCCACCGCGATCGCCCCAAGGAAGAGGCTGCGGTTGTCCTCGGTGAGCGATGGGTTGGCAATACACGTGTCGCTCCACACCACTCGAGTCTCAAGCTGTCGATTCACGGCGCAGCCGCTGATCAGCAGCCCGCAGAACAGTACGCTCGTCACTAACGTAAGTTTTTTCACAGTCGTTCACCTGATTTCAACGTTCCATTATTGAAATCCGCCCTGGCGAATCGGCGCATGAATCCGAACGGCTGCCCGCAGATCTGTGTTCAGCGTAGTGGCACTTTGGCAGAGTGCAAGCCAGCGCTGTCAGCGCAGCTTTTCGAGCATCTGGTAGTACCACATCCCCGCGGCCAGCATCGGGTTGCCGAACACATCCCCCAGCGGCACCTTGATGTGCTTGCACCCGGCAAAGGTGTCGAACTTGGCCAGGGTGCCGGTCAAGGCCTCGGCCATGATCTCGCCCATGATATGGCTGGTGGCGATGCCATGCCCCGAGTAGCCCTGGCAGTACCAGACGTTGTCCGACAGCTTGCCCAATTGCGGGATGCGGTTCATCACGATGCCCATGGCGCAGCTCCATTGGAACTCGATGTCCACGCCTTTGAGGGTCGGGAAGGTGCGCTCGATGCAGGGCCGCAGTTCGGCGGCGATGTCCCGTGAGTCGCGTCCGGAATAGTTGGCGCCACCGCCGAAGAGCAATCGCCCGTCGCCGGTGAGCCGGTAGTAGTCGAGCACGAAGCGACAATCGTAGACCGCGAGGTCATAGGGGTTGAGGGTGCGTGCCAGCGCGCCCAACGGCGCGGTGGTGACGATGCCGCCCATGGCCGGAAAGATCTTGCCCTTGAGTTGGCCGGGTTCGAGCTTGTGATAGACGTCGCCGGCCAGCAGCACCTGGCGCGCATCAATACGACCTTGGGCGGTAATCACGGCAGGGCGATCGCCGTGCACGATCTGCAGTACCTCGGAATTCTCGAAAATCAACGCCCCCAGGCTGTGGGCCGCACGGGCTTCGCCCAGGCACAGGTTGAGCGGGTGCAGGTGCAGGTTGCGGGTGTTTTTCAGGGCGCCCAGGTACAGCTCGCTGTCCAGGTGTTCGCGCACGCCGGCCCTGTCGAGCAGGATGACCTGATCGCCCATGCCACGCCGCTGGGCTTCGTCATGAAACGCGCGCAATTCGTGCAGGTGCGAGGGCTTCATGGCCGCGTGCAGGTGGCCGTGCTTGAGGTCGCAGGCAATTGCGTACTTGTTGACGCGTTGCTCGATGATTTGATGGCCGCGCCAGCGCAGGTGCCAGATGAAGTCGTCGACTTCATCGCCGAGGCGCTTGCGCATCTGTTGGCGCATGGCCTCGTCGCCCGACAGGCTGCCGGTGACTTGCCCGCCGTTGCGCCCGCTGGCGCCCCAGCCGATGCGATGCGTTTCCACAATCGCGACCTTGAGCCCGCGCTCGGCCAGTTCGACGGCGCTGGCGACGCCAGTGAAACCACCGCCGATGATCACCACGTCGACACTGACCTGGCCTTGCAAGGTCGGATATTGGGTGAGGTCATTGAGGCTGGCGGTGTAATAGGAAGCGCTGCGCTCGGCAGTACGTAGGGCGGCGGGCATGGGGTGATCCTTCTGATAAATGAATGCCGGTGGGCAGGTTCGACTTGATCAGAGGAGGGCGTCGGGCGGACGTGCATGGCGGCAATGCCACAGCGCCCAGAAGGCCAGGATGATATGGAACAACGGGTTTTCGCAGGGACGCGCCTGCGCCTTCGGCAGCGAAGCGGACAGGTGGCAACGGAGGGGGCGCAAGAGCGAAATCATGGTCGCCGATGCTCCCAAAGCGCGCAGGCACGTTCAATCAGGGTTTGTGAACCTTCAGGTATGGTTTTGTTAAACAATCCCCACCGCTCAACTGAAACCCGTGACGGCATGCGGCGTGCAGTTGACCTACAAGCGCGCTTTATTGTGTGTTGAGCGCGGTCAGGTAGGCGCTGAACATGTCGGCCATGCCGCCGGCGTAAACCGCGATGGCCTCGGGTGTGCGCGGGGTTGAGGAGAAGTCCTTGCCCGCGCAACTGAGGGTCGACTGGATCAAATCGTGGGCCAGCTGGCGGGTCGCGTCTGATGCGTCGGGGAGCAGCTCCAGCATGAAATCGCGGAATATCTGACGCCCGGCCTCGCGAACTTCCAACGCTTCGGGGGCGTTGCGATACAGCGGCGCCGCGTCATCCAGCGCGCCGCGCATCAGCGCTTCCTCGCACTCAGAATGAATGAAGGCCTGCACCAGGGTGCGCAAGCGCTGCAACGGCGCGACCTGCCGGTCTTCCAGAATCTGGCGCAGCATGAGGGTGGTCTGCTGCCACTCATCGCTCTGCAAGCGAAACAGAATCGCGGCCTTGTTGGGGAAATACTGATACACCGAACCCACACTCACACCGGCCTTCTCGGCGACCCGCGCCGTGGTGAAGCGGGTGGCCCCTTCCTTGGCCAAAACCTGAATAGCCGCCTCCAGGATCGCCGCCACCAACTCGGTGGAACGAGCCTGCTGCGGCTGTTTGCGCGAGGAAATACGCGCGGTTTGGCGGGTGGTCATGGGCGGCTCCAAGGCGTGGGGGAACGCGAATAGCGAATGCGACGAATCACTCGCATACTTTTAATGCGACGAATTAGTCGCATCTTAGTCCAGACCTCACGGAAATCAATGATGAATACCCTGACGACTGCGCCACTGGCGCCCCTGATTGAACGTCTCTACGCCCAGGCAGAGGCCGCCACCAGCCCGGACCTGGCCAACGTGCCCGATGCGGAACGCAACCGCCTGATGCACAGCAAAACCGAATACCTGGCGCTTTACACCTTGCTCAAGGACTTGTGGCTGCCGGTCTCGCGGGACACCGGCACGCTGCTCTACATGCTTGCGCGCAGTACCCAGGCGCGGGCCATTGTGGAGTTCGGTACCTCGTTCGGCTTGTCTACGCTGTTCCTGGCCGCCGCCCTGCGTGACAACGGTGGCGGCGTATTGATCGGCAGCGAATTCGAGCCGTCGAAGATCGCCTTGGCGCGTGAGCATTTCACCGAAGGCGGTGTGAGCGACCTGATCGAAATCCGCGAAGGCGATGCGCTGGTGACCCTGGCCTCCGGCCTGCCGCCGTCGGTGGACTTGCTGCTGCTCGACGGCGCCAAGGCGCTGTACGGCGACGTGCTTGGCCTGGTGGAAAAACACCTGCGCCCGGGCGCCCTGGTGGTGGCCGACAACACCAACTATTGCCCGGAATACCTGGCGCACGTGCGCTCGCCGCACAACGGTTACCTGTCGGTGCCGTTTGCCGATGACATCGAGCTGTCCATTCGTTTGGGTTAATTGAGGAGTCACCCTATGCACGTATTTGTCACAGGTGCCACCGGCTGGGTCGGCTCCGAAGTGGTCAAGGACCTGATCGGGGCCGGCCATCTGGTTTCCGGACTGGCCCGCAGCGATGACAAGGCCAAAACCCTTGCGGCAACCGGCGCGAAGGTACTGCGCGCGTCCCTGGATGACCTGGATGCAATTCGCCGCGCGGCCTGGACCGCGGACGCGGTGATCCATACCGCGTTCAATCATGACTTTTCGCGGTTTGTCGAAAATTGCGAGCAGGACCGCCGGGTGATCGAGGCCCTGGACAGTGTCTTGAGAGGTTCGGACACGCCGCTGCTGGTCACCTCGGGGTTGTCCGGGCTGACCCGTGGCGCCACCGAGTCGGACCTGCCCAACGGTGCGTCGCCGCGCAAATCCGAATTCGCCGCCAGGGCGTTGGCCGAGCGCGGTGTGCGCGCCGCCACCGTGCGCTTGGCGCCGTCGGTGCATGGGCTGGGTGACCACGGCTTCCTGCCAATCCTGATTCGCCTGGCGCGGGAGACCGGCGTGTCGGCCTACCTCGATGAGGGGCTCAACTGCTGGTCTGGCGTGTATCGCACCGATGCGGCGCGGGTCTATCGCCTGGCGCTGGAGGAGGGCGTGACCCAGGCCGCGTATCACGCGGTGGCGGACGAGGCCGTGCCGTTCAAAGCCATTGCCGAGGTCATCGGGCGTCGCCTGGGCGTGCCGGTGGCGTCGCGGCCGCGTGAACATTTTGGCTGGTTTGCCAACATGGCCGGCGCCGAGATGGCGGTGTCCAGCACGCAGACCCGGGATCGCCTGGGGTGGGCGCCGACAGGTCCGGACCTGCTGAGCGACTTGGATCAAGCGGGCTATTTCAGTCTCTGACAGGAGCGTTCCCATGACACAACACGGTACGTCTTCGGTGCTGTTGAAACTGCTGCCGATCACCCTGGCGGTGTTCGTCGCGTTCCTGATTATCGGTATGCAGTTGCCCGTGCTGCCGTTGCACCTGAACCACACCCTGGGCATGAGCACCTTGGTGGTGGGCGTGGTGGTCGGTGCGCAGTTTGCCGCTGCGCTGCTGTCGCGGGCCTGGGCCGGCAACTTTGCCGATATGCGCGGGGCCAAGCGCGCAATGCTGATCGGCATGCTGGTGGCGGCCAGCTCAGGGCTGTTGTACCTGGCGTCGCTGGGGTTCGTGGAAACCCCGGCGCTGTCGGTGTGGGTCTTGCTGGCCGGGCGTGTGGTGCTGGCCCTGGGTGAAAGCCTGATCATCACCGGTTCCATGGGGTGGGGCATGGGCCTGGTGGGGCCGCAGAACGCCGGCAAGGTCATGGCCTGGATCGGCATCGCCATCTACGCAGCATTTGCGCTGGGGGCGCCTTTGGGCGTGGCGCTCAACGCCCAATGGGGCTTCAGTGGCGTGTGTGTGGCTACGCTGATCCTGCCGCTGTTTGCGCTGACCATCGTCGCCGGGGCCAAGGGCGTTGCGCCCACCAGCCAGCGGCGCACGTCGTTCTACACTGTGCTGGGTGCGGTCTGGCTACCCGGGTTGGGGCTGGCGTTTTCGAGTATCGGGTTTGGTGTGATCACCGCCTTTATCGCGCTGTTGTTTGCCGCCAAGGACTGGGGCAATGCCTCATTCGCCTTCACCGCCTTTGGCTTGGCGTTCATCGGTGCGCGGCTGTTCTTCGGGCACTTGCCGGACAAGCTGGGCGGCGCCAAGGTGGCGCTGGTCTGCGTGCTGATCGAAGCGGTTGGGCAATTGCTGATCTGGGGCGCTGGCTCGCCGGTGATGGCGTACGTGGGGGCGGCCTTGACCGGCTTCGGCTATTCGTTGGCCTTCCCCGGGTTTGGTGTGGAAGCGATCAAGCGAGCGCCACCGCAAACCCGTGGTCTGGCCATGGGCGCCTACGTGGCGTTCCTGGACATCGCACTGGGCATCAGCAGCCCATTGGCCGGTGCCCTGGCGGGGTCGGCGGGGGTGGCATCGGTGTACCTCGCCGGTGCCGTGGCGGTGATGCTGGCGGTGGCGGTGGCAGGGTCGCTGCTGGTCAAGAAGCCTGCGCTCAGCGCTTGCTGAACGCCAGGCGCGCCGCGAACAGCACAAAGATCATTCCCGTGGTGCGGTCCATCCAGCGAATGACACTTTCACGGCGCAGGAAGCCGGACAGTGGCCGCGTGGCGCCAATCAATACCAGCGACCACACAAGGCCCAGCACCACATGGATGCTGACCAGGCCGAAGGTCCAGGCGATCAGCGAATGGCCCTGGGGG
Source organism: Pseudomonas sp. GW821-FHT09A09 (assembly GCF_059418405.1). Lineage (NCBI taxonomy): Bacteria > Pseudomonadati > Pseudomonadota > Gammaproteobacteria > Pseudomonadales > Pseudomonadaceae > Pseudomonas > Pseudomonas sp. GW821-FHT09A09. The sequence goes on along the minus strand of NZ_JBWKPU010000002.1, from coordinate 58,497 downwards.
ATGAACTGCGGCAGGAACGACACGTAGAAGATCCCCACCTTGGGGTTCAGCACGTTGCCCAACATGCCCTTGAGGAACCAGTTGCTGCTCGGCTGGCCGTTAGTCTCAACCGACGATAGTGAACGGCGTGGCCGCAACAACATGTTCAAGCCCAGCCAGGCCAGGTAGGCCGCGCCGCAGTATTTCAATACGTTGAAGGCCAGCTCCGACACGGCGATCAACGCGCCCAGGCCAAAGGCAACCGCCGCGCCCCAGAGCAGGCAGCCGGCATTGATCCCCAGGGTGGCCTGCAGCGCCTGGCGCTTGCCTTCCACCGTGGCGGTGCGCAACACCAGGGCGGTGTCGAGCCCCGGGGTGAGGGTCAGCAGGGTGGCGGCGAAGGTGAAGGCGAGGAGGTTATCGGCAATGGACATGGAACGCTGGCCTCAAGGGGGATGGGGCACACGTTAACCGATCGGCAGCCAACGCGGAAAACCCCGGGACTTCCCGGCAAAAAACTTCATAATAGCGGCCATTTTGTTTAGCCCGTTATTCTGGTGTGCCCGCATGGAAATTAAGGTCAACTTTCTCGACAACCTACGACTTGAAGCCAAGTTCGACGATTTCACGGTGATTGCCGACCAGCCGATCCGCTACAAAGGCAACGGTTCGGCCCCGGGCCCGTTCGATTATTTCCTGGCGTCGTCGGCGTTGTGTGCGGCGTACTTTGTGAAGCTGTACTGCCAGACGCGCAACATCCCCACCGAGAATATCCGCCTGTCGCAGAACAACATCGTCGACCCGGAAAACCGCTACAACCAGATCTTCAAGATCCAGGTCGAGCTGCCGGCCGACATCTCCGACAAGGACCGCCAGGGCATCCTGCGTTCCATCGACCGTTGCACCGTGAAGAAAGTCGTGCAGGCCGGCCCCGAGTTCGTGATCGAGGAAGTGGAAAACCTCGACGCCGATGCCCAGGCCTTGCTGATGCCCAACTCGACCTCCGACGGCGGCACCTACATTGCGGGCAAGGACCTGCCGCTGGAGCAGACCATCGCCAACATGTCCGGCATTCTGGCGGGCCTGGGCATGAAGATCGAAATCGCCTCGTGGCGCAATATCGTGCCTAACGTGTGGTCGCTGCACATTCGCGACGCGCATTCGCCGATGTGTTTCACCAACGGCAAGGGCGCCACCAAGGAAGGCGCACTGGCGTCGGCCCTGGGCGAGTTCATCGAGCGGCTCAACTGCAACTTCTTCTACAACGACCAGTTCTGGGGCGAGGAACTGGCCAACGCGCCGTTCGTGCATTACCCGGATGAGCGCTGGTTCCAGCCGGGCCCCAACGACGAGCTGCCCAGCGAAATTCTCGATGCCTACTGCCGCAAGGTCTACGACCGCGAGGGCGAATTGCGCGGCTCGCACCTGTTCGATACCAATTCGGGCAATGAGGAGCGCGGCATTGTCTCGCTGCCCTTCGTGCGCCAGTCCGATGGTGAAGTGGTGTACTTCCCGTCCAACCTGATCGAAAACCTCTACCTCAGCAACGGCATGAGCGCTGGCAACACCCTGGCCGAAGCGCAGGTGCAGTGCCTGTCGGAGATTTTCGAGCGGGCGGTGAAGCGCGAAATCATCGAAGGTGAATTTGCCTTGCCGGACGTGCCGGCCGAGGTGTTGGCCAAGTACCCGGGCATCCTGGCCGGCATCCAGGGCCTGGAAGCGCAAGGGTTCCCGGTGCTGGTCAAGGATGCGTCCCTGGGCGGTGAGTTCCCGGTGATGTGCGTGACCCTGATGAACCCGCGCACCGGTGGCGTGTTTGCCTCGTTTGGCGCGCACCCAAGCCTGGAAGTGGCGCTGGAGCGCAGCCTCACTGAGCTGCTGCAAGGCCGCAGCTTCGAAGGCCTGAACGACTTGCCGGCGCCGACCTTCGAAGCCCAGGCGGTGACCGAACCGAACAACTTTGTTGAGCACTTCATCGACTCCAGCGGTGTGGTGTCCTGGCGCTTCTTCAGTGCCCAGTCGGACTACGAATTTGTCGAGTGGGACTTCACCGGCCAAGGCGAAGACTCCAACGTGCAGGAAGCCGCGACCTTGTTCGGCATCCTCGAAGGCATGGGCAAGGAGTCGTACATGGCCGTGTACGAACACCTCGGCGCCACCGCCTGCCGCATCCTCGTGCCGGATTACTCGGAAATCTACCCGGTGGACGACCTGATCTGGGACAACACCAACAAGGCGCTGTTTTTCCGGGCGGACATCCTCAACCTGCACAGCCTCGACGAGGAAGAACTGCACGCGTTGGTCGAGCGCCTGATCGAAAGCGAGCTGGACGACTACACCGACATCACCACCCTGATCGGCATCGAGTTCGACGACAACACCGCGTGGGGGCAGTTGACCATCCTGGAGTTGAAGTTGCTGATCTTCCTCGCCCTCAAGCAATACGAAGAGGCCAAGGAGTGCGTGGAGATGTTCCTGCAGTACAACGACAACACCGCAGAACGTGGCCTGTTTTACCAGGCGATGAACGCCGTGCTGGAGATGAAACTGGACGACGACCTGGAACTGGCTGACTACGAAGCCAACTTCCGCCGCATGTTTGGTAACGAGCGGATGGACGCGGTGATTGGCTCGGTCACCGGCGACGTGCGCTTCTACGGCCTGACGCCGACCAGCCTGAAGCTCGAAGGCCTGGACCGCCATCAGCGTCTGATCGAGAGCTACAAGAAGCTGCACGCCGCACGGGCCAACATCACCTCGGCCTGACACAAGGTCACCTGGGGGAGCAGCCTCGCTTGCGCGAGGCTGCGAAGGCGGTGGGTCAGGTGAAATCACAGTTGACAGTGCCGCCGCTATCGCAGGCAAGCCAGCTCCCACAGTTGACCGAGTACACCCACTGACCTGCACTCACTGTAGGAGCCGGCTTGCCGGCGATCGCGATCCATCAGCCGGCAGAGTTGCAAGCTGACCCACCGCCATCGCTGGCAAGCCAGCTCCTACAGTTGACCGAGTACACCCGCTGACCTGCACTCACTGTAGGAGCCGGCTTGCCGGCGATAGCGGTCCATCAGCCGGCAGAGTTGCAGCTGACCCACCGCCACCGCTGGCAAGCCAGCTCCCACAGTTGACCGAGTACACCCACTGACCTGCACTCACTGTAGGAGCCGGCTTGCCGGCGATCGC
>NZ_JBWKPU010000002.1:8900-55236 GCF_059418405.1 Pseudomonas sp. GW821-FHT09A09 | reverse complement strand
CGATCCATCAGCCAGCAGAGTTGCAAGCTGACCCACCGCCATCGCTGGCAAGCCAGCTCCTACAGAGGGGGGCTATCAGATGCGGGCCAACGCCTGGGCCAGGTCTGCCCGCAGGTCTTCCACATCCTCAACCCCCACCGACAACCGCACCAACCCGTCACCAATGCCCAACTGCGCGCGCGTGGCGGCCGGGATGCTGGCGTGGGTCATGATGGCCGGGTGTTCGATCAGGCTTTCCACGCCGCCAAGGCTTTCGGCCAGCGCGAAGATCTTGACGTTTTCCAGGAAGCGCGTGGCGCCCGCCAGGTCGCTGTTGAGGTCCACCGAAATCATCCCACCGAACCCACGCATCTGCCGACGTGCCAGCTCATGCTGCGGGTGTGAGGCCAGGCCGGGATAGTAGACGCGCGACACTTGCGGCTGTTTCTCCAGCCAGGTCGCCAGATCGAGGGCGTTGCTGCAATGACGTTCCATACGCAGTGCCAGTGTCTTCACGCCGCGCAAGGTAAGAAACGCATCGAACGGCCCGGCGATGGCGCCCACCGAGTTCTGCAGGAAGCCCAGGCGTTCGGCCAGCTCCGGGTTGTGGCCAACGATTGCAATCCCACCGATGACGTCCGAGTGGCCATTCAGGTATTTGGTGGTGGAATGCACCACGATGTCGAAGCCCAGCTCCAGCGGGCGCTGGATCCAAGGGCTGGCGAAGGTATTGTCGGCCACACAGATAATGCCGCGCGCCTTGCAGATGCGTGCGATGGCGCTCAGGTCGCTGAGGCTCAGCAGCGGGTTGCTCGGGGTCTCGACCCAGACCATGCGCGTGTCGTCTTGCAAACTCGCTTCGAATGCCGACAGGTCGCTCAAGTCGACAAAGCTGAAGCGGTGCCCGGCACTGCGCTGGCGCACTTTGTCGAACAGGCGGAAGGTCCCGCCGTACAAGTCGTTGCCGGAGACGATATGCGCGCCGGCGTCCAACAGTTCCAGCACAGTGGAGATTGCCGCTAGCCCGGACGCAAAGGCAAACGCCTGGCTGCCGCCTTCCAGGTCGGCCACGCAGCGTTCCAGGGCAAAGCGCGTCGGGTTGTGGGAGCGGCCGTAGTCAAAGCCCTTGTGCACGCCGGGGCTGTCTTGCAGGTAGGTGGAGTTGGCGTAGATCGGCGGCATCAACGCGCCCGTGGTCGGGTCGGGGGATTGCCCGGCATGGATCACACGGGTGGCAAACGCGCTTTTATCGGACGGACTCATGCAAGGGATCTCCGTAGGTGGTTGAGCAGATCGACGCGGGTGATCAGGCCATGGAAGCCCGACGCGTCGGCAATGATGGCGACCAGGCCGCGGTCCAGTTCCGCCTGCAATTCAGCCAGGCTGGCGCTGGGGGTCAGGGTTTGCAAGGTGTCGGTCATGGCGCTGGCGACGATCATCGAAAAGTCCGCCGCGTCATGGTGCAGGCCTAGCAGGATGTCGGATTCGTCGATCACACCCACCAGCTCCTGGCCATTCACCAACACTGGCAATTGCGAAACGTCAGCCAGGCGCATGCGCTGGAAGGCGGTGAGCAGGGTGTCGTCGGGGCTCACGCTGATCACGCGGCCGTCTTCGAAACGGCGGGCGATCAGGTCGCGCAAATCGCCGTAATGCTTGTATTGCAGCAGGCCCGCGTCTTTCATCCATTGGTCGTTGTAGACCTTCGACAGGTAGCGCGTACCGGTGTCGCACACGAACGTAACCACGCGCTTGGGCTCGGTCTGCTCGCGGCAATAACGCAAGGCGGCGGCGAGCAGGGTGCCGGTAGACGAACCGCCGAGGATGCCTTCGGCACGCAGCAGTTGGCGGGCATGGTCGAAACTTTCTTCATCGCTGATGGAGTAGGCGTGGCGCACGCTGGAAAGGTCGGCGATTGACGGAATGAAGTCCTCGCCGATGCCTTCCACGGCCCAGGAGCCAGGAGTTTCCATTTTGCCGCTGCGGCTGTATTCGGCCATCACCGAGCCCACGGGGTCGGCCAGCACCATTTCCAGCTCAGGCTGCACACGCTTGAAAAAACGGGTCAGGCCGGTGAGGGTGCCGGCCGAGCCGACGCCCACCACAATGGCGTCCACGTCATGCTGGGTTTGTGCCCAGATCTCCGGGGCGGTGCTGGTTTCATGGGCCAGCGGGTTGGCGGGGTTGTTGAACTGGTCGGCGAAGAATGAACCCGGAATGTCCTTGGCCAGGCGGGCGGCCACGTCCTGGTAATACTCGGGATGGCCCTTGCCCACGTCGGAGCGGGTGATATGCACCTCAGCGCCCATGGCCTTGAGGTGCAGCACCTTTTCGGTGGACATCTTGTCGGGCACCACCAGCACCACCCGGTAGCCCTTGGCCCGCCCCACCAGTGCCAGGCCCAGGCCGGTGTTGCCAGCGGTGGCCTCGATGATGGTGCCTCCGGGGCGCAGGCGGCCATCGCGCTCGGCGGCGTCGATCATGGCCAGGCCGATGCGGTCCTTGATGGAGCCCCCGGGGTTCTGGGATTCGAGCTTGAGAAACAGCGTGCACGGGCCGGTATCGAAACGGCTGACCCGAACCAGCGGCGTGTTGCCGATCAGTTCGAGGACGGCGGGGCGGGAAAGCGTGGGCATGTCGTCACCTGGGTACGGGAAGGGCGTAGGGAGGGGGACAGCAAATTAAAACGCATGGCTTGGAACATAGGCCGCTATCGGTCGGGTCGCAACCGGGCGGTCCGATGAATGTCTTTTTTTGGCGCATGGGCGATGCAGCTGTGCGCCATCAGTGGGCAGGGGTTAACCAGCGTAGGACTGGCGAAGCCCCGTAAACAGTGGGTGTGGCTGTATGGCCCGGGCTTTGCTAAAGGAAATCCAAACTTGGATACAAGATGGAATTTCCTATGCACAACGTTTTTGGCTGGACCCTTGGCGAATGGCAGTCGGCTTACCGCAGTGGCGCAATCAAGCCAGAGATTTTGCTGGACCTGGTCGACGCCTACCCGGCCGAAGACAATGCCTGGATCGCCCGCGCCGGTTCATCGCAACTGCAGGCGCAATTGGACGAACTCGGCGAACGCTTGGCGGCAGCAGGCGGCGACATGGCCCAGCTGCCACTGTATGGCGTGCCGTTTGCCATCAAGGACAACATCGATGCGGCGGGATGGGATACCACGGCGGCCTGTCCTGAGTTTGCCTACGCACCTGGGTCAGACGCGTTTGTCGTCTCCAAGCTACGAGCGGCGGGCGCGATCCTGGTGGGCAAGACCAATCTCGACCAGTTCGCTACCGGCCTGGTGGGCACGCGTTCGCCTTATGGTGCGGTAGGCAACAGCTTCGATCCGGCTTACGTCAGCGGCGGTTCCAGCTCCGGCTCGGCCTCGGTGGTGTCCCGTGGGCTGGTGCCGTTCGCCTTGGGCACCGATACCGCAGGTTCGGGCCGTGTACCGGCGGGGTTCAACAATATTGTGGGTTTGAAGCCGACCAAGGGGCGGCTGTCCAACACCGGCCTGGTGCCCGCCTGCCGCACGGTGGATTGCATTTCGGTGTTCGCCTTGACCGTGGCCGATGCCGAGCGCGTGGCGCAGGTGGCCGCTGGCTACGACGCCAGCGACGCCTACTCGCGGGTCAACCCCAACACGGCGCCGGTGGCGGTGGGGGCGCAGATCAAGTTGGCGATCCCGGCTGAGCTGGAGTTCTTCGGCGATAGCCAGAATCAAGCGGTGTTTGAGCAGGCTGTCGAGCGATTCAAGGCGTTGGGTGCAGTGATTACCCCGGTGGACTTCACACCGTTCAAGGCCCTGGCCGATCAGCTGTATTACGGGCCGTGGGTGGCCGAACGCACGGTGGCGTTGGAAGGCATGCTTGAGCGTCAGCCCGAGGCGATCAACACCGTGGTGCGCGGTATCGTTGAAAACGGCCGTCAATACACGGCGTGTGATGCTTACAAAGCCGAATACCTGCGCGCCGAATTGAGCCGGCGTATCAACGACAGCCTGGCGGGTTTTGATGCCTTGCTGGTTCCCACGTCACCGACCCTTCGCACCCTGGCGGAAATGGCCGAGGAGCCGGTGTGCTACAACTCGCAATTTGGCTACTACACCAACTTCACCAACCTGGCAGACCTCTCGGCCCTCGCGCTTCCCGCCGGGTTGCGTGTCGATGGTTTGCCCGTTGGCATTACCCTATTGGCACCCGCCTGGCATGACACGGCTCTGGCTGATCTGGGCAAGCGTTGGCAGGCCAATCTCGACCTCAGCCTGGGCGCGACCGGGCGTTCTCTGCCCGCACCCGGCGTACCCGTGCAGGCGCCGGGGGCTGTGCGAGTGGCCGTGGTGGGCGCGCACCTGACGGGCATGCCGCTGAACTTCCAGCTGACCAAGCGCAATGCGGTGCTGGTGGAGCAAACCCACACGGCTGACAGCTATCGCCTGTATGCATTGCCGGGCACCGTGCCGCCCAAGCCGGGGTTGGCCAAGGCCGAGAGTGGGCGTTCGATCATCGTGGAACTGTGGGACATGCCTCTCGCACGCTTCGGTGAGTTCGTCGCAGAAATCCCCGCGCCCCTGGGGATCGGCAACGTGGTGCTGGCGGACGGGCGTAGCGTCAAAGGCTTTATCTGTGAACCCTGGGCGTTGGCCGAAGCGCTGGATATCACCGAGTTCGGCGGCTGGCGCACGTTTATTGCGAGCCGGGGGTGAACATGCCGCGTCCTGACAACCTCGCCGAGCAGGTGTACACGCAACTCAAGGCGGATATTTTCGACTTCCGCCTGCTGCCGGGGGATCGCTTCAGCGAAGGCGATCTGGCAGGTCGCATGGACGTCAGCCGAACGCCGGTGCGCCAGGCGCTGTATCGCCTGGAGAAGGAAGGCTATGTGGAGGTGTATTTCCGCAGCGGCTGGCAGGTCAAGCCGTTCGACTTTGCCTATTTTGAAGAGCTGTATGACGTGCGTATCGTGCTGGAACTGGCGGCTGTCAGCCGGTTATGCGGGATGGAGGCATCGCGCAATTCGGTGTTGCAGGCACTGAAGAGTATTTGGCTCGTGGCGGAGGACGAACGGTTGCAAGACCCTCAGGAAGTGTCTGCACTGGATGAGCGTTTTCATTGCGCACTCGTGGAGGCCACCGGCAACCGTGAAATGGCGCGCATGCACTACGCGATTACCGAGCAGATCCGCATCATTCGCCGGCTCGACTTTACCCAGGTCGAGCGCATTGCCGCGACCTACCAGGAGCATACACAGATCCTGGAGGCCATCTTGCAACGGCGCAGTGACGTGGCCCAGGCACTGCTCACGCGACATATCGAGTTGAGCAAACAGGCCGTGCGCGAGATCACGCTGCACCGATTGCAGATGGCACGGCAAGTGGGCCCCAGGCCCGTGTAGGAGCCGGCTTGCCGGCGATGCAGGCGCCTCGGTATTTCTTCAGGAACACCGCGTGGAGGCCATCGCCGGCAAGCCAGCTCCTACAGGTTATGTGTTTGGGTTGAGGACCGTGTGCAACCGGGCTTTCACGACATCGCTGGCGGGCTGCATCGGGGCGCGCAATTCGCTGCTGATCAACCCTTCCATGGCCAACGCGGCCTTGACCGGTGCGGGGTTGGGCTCCATGAACATTGTGTTGATCAACGGCAACAACTGAAAAAACGTCGCCCGGGCCTCGGCCAGTTGGTTGTCCCGTACCTGCTGCCACAGCGCCACAAACTGCTCGGTGTGCACATGGGCCGAGGCGGCAATCGCGCCGCTGGCGCCCAGGCACAGGGCGTTGAAGATCTGGATGTCCTCGCCGCACAACACATCCACTTCGCCACTGGCCAACAGCGCCAGGGTGTTGCCCAGGTTGCCGCCACAATCCTTGATCGCGACGATGCGTTCATGGGCGACGATGTTCAGCAGTGTCGCCTGCTCAAAGGTCGCGCCGGTGCGGTAGGGGATGTCATACAGGATGATCGGCACGCTGGACGCGTCGGCCACGCTGCGAAAGAACGCTTCCAGGCCCGCCTGGGACGGGCGGATGTAGCTGGGTGCTGGTACCAGCAAACCGGCCACCGGGCGTTTGAGGATCTGTGCCTGGAATTGCAGCAGCTCAATCTGGTTGTAGCCCGCCAGGCCCATGACCACGCGGTGTGCCGGCACCAATTGCAGCACGGCATCGAGCACGGCCAGTTGTTCCTGGCGGCTCAGCGCAGCTGCTTCGCCGGTGGTGGTGCAGACCATGATCCCGGCCACGTGTTTTTCCAGCAGGTGGCTGACCAGCCGGCGCAAGCCGACAAAGTCGATGGCACCGTCATGGAACGGCGTGACCACGGGAACCCAGATACCTTGAAACGCTGACATGCACTTTCTCCTGATGATTGACCGCTTGAGTCACCGTCAGAAGGGCAGAGGGAATTGTGCAAAGGGGGAGGGAGTCCGTCGCGCTCAATGTCCTGTCAGCTCATCTGACGGGACAGCGCGCCCCGGTCACATGAGCGACTGTTTCTTCGATTTGAGGGCGTGCGCTACGCAACCTTGCGCCTTGGCAATCAAGCCAATAGCGGAAAAGTTAACGAACGACGTAGCAGACATAAATTGTCACACCCTGGATAAGGCCCCCATCTTCAGGGGAGCCTGGCGACTGTGTCAAGCCCGCCGCAAGTGTTCTCGCACAAATTGCGCGACCTGCGCGGCCAGCTCCAAGTCCTCCGGCGCGCCCATGAAACCGCCATGGGGCATCGCTTCGAACACGTGCAATTGCGCAGGCACCTGGGCCTTGAGCAGGGCGCGGTGCATGCGCACGGTGTTGGACAGGAACAGGTCCCGCGTGCCGCTTTGCAGGAAGGTAGGCGGGAACCCTTTCGTAAAGTCACCAAACAACGGTGACAGGTACGGGTGGGTCAAATCCGCGCCATTGGCGTACAGCAGGTTGGCGCTCATCAATGGGTTGGGCAGCACCACATCGATCGTGCGGTTGACCTGGAAACTGTCACCCGACTCGGTGAGGTCCACTTCCGGCGACAACAGCACCAGCGCGGCCGGCAGTGGCAAGCCTTCGTCGCGAGCCCGCAGCACCATCGCCGCCGCGAGGTTGCCACCGGCAGAACGGCCGCCTATCACGATGTGCTTCGGCGCGTGCCGGGTGAGCACATGGCGATAGGTGGCCAGGCAATCATCCAGCGCAGCCGGGTAGGGATGATCCGGTGGCATGCGGTAGTCCACGCCGTAGCAGACCAGGTCGTGCAGGTCGGCCTGCCGGGCGGCGGCCAGGCGGCAGTTCTCACCGCCGCCGAACACCAGCGCGCCGCCATGCAGATCGATGTAGGCCAAGTCAGCCATGCCGGTGGCCGGCGTCGCCACGTGGACGGTGGCGCTGCCCACGGTGATCGTCGCCAGGCTGGCCCGCAGCGATGCTTCCTGGCCGGCGTTGGTGGTGGCGTAATGCTGGGCCACGGCACCTTGCAGGCGGCGCCAGCCGTCGTGGTCGTCGGATGAGGGCATGGCGTGCAGTGCATTCAGCGGCACACCGTCCTCACCCACCAGGCGCTTGAGCAGCGCCTGGGCCTCGGGGCTGATCGAGTGGGGGACGGGTAAGGTCCGTGGGTCGATCTTGACGCCGTCATTCATGGGGCTTACTCAAAGGTGTCGATGCGCGAGTCGGAATAGTAGAACGGGTTTTTATCGGTGCTCGACTCAAAGAAATAGGCGTAGTCGGTCAGGTAATACCGATGGCTGATCCGCTTGTATTCGTCGGCGTCGAAGGTGCATGACAAGGCTTTGGCCGTGCCCAGCAGTTTCGGGTTGAGTTCGCTGGCTTGCAGCTCGCGCTCTACCACGCAGCGGGTGAGGTTGGGTTTGCCGTAGCTGCCGACGATATTGTTGAGGGTGGCGCGAGTGAACTGGTAAGTCACGGTTTCGCCCACCGGCAGGGTTTTCCAGTTACCGGTGAAACTGAGTTGAGTCACCGTCGAGCTTTCAGCCATGCTGCCGCCGCCGTAGCTGGATTTGGACACCAGTTCAACCAGGTTGCGCCAGCTCACCGATTGCGACTCATAGCCCTTGCCGCGGTTGGCCACGCTCAGTTGGCCGCTGGCCCCGTCCTGGCTGATGAAGTATTGGCTCGACAACTCACTGGTGGTGCCTTTGTAGGTCGAGGTGCCGACCATGTGCACGTATTTGAAACTGCGGGTGGGCTTGTCCAGATTCAACTGGGTGATCGCAGCCAGCACTTGCGGTTGTACCGACGTGAGGGCGATGGTCACCGGGGCTTTCAGGCGCGGCTTGAAGGCCGGCAAGGCCGCGATTTTTTCCGGGTTGGTGCAGACGTTGTTGAACAGCAGTTCGTAGTCGGCGTTGCTGCCGGCGATCTTCTGGGGCGTCGGGAAACTGTCGACACGGCCATCGCTGACGCGGTTGTCGGCGTCCATGTCGTAGCCGGCCAGTTCCTTGTAGGTGCCGGCGGCGCACGACACGGCAAAGTGCTCGCGTTTTTGCGCATAAGGCGCGTTGTAGGGCAAGTCGTTCAGTACGGACGGGTTGTCGAAGGCGGCCCAGAAACGGGTTTCGCCATTGACGTTCTTGATGCTGTTGGCGTCGATCAGTACCCAATTCTCGCGTTCGTTGGTCTGCACCAGGCGCCAGTCGGGTTTCGGTGTGTCGGCACAGGCACGCACGAACGTCGGGTTGGTCGCCAGGGTGGCGCGCAGGTCGGCAGACAGCTTGCGTGCACCGCTGTAGCGGCCGGCGGCGGTCGGGTAGACGCGCTGGGCGCCATCGAGGTACAGCAAATACAACTGGGGTGAGGAACACGCGGCCTCGAACTGCATGGTGCGGCGCACACCGGCCGTAGACTGCGGCATGAGCAATTCGAAGCTGAGGTTGTCGCCTTCGCGCACGATGCTGTTTTCCACCAGCGGCTGGGTCAGCGTGCTGGCGAACATGCGGTCAACCGTGGATTTTTGGGTGGCACAACCGGCCAGTGTGGCGATGCCACCGAGCAACAACAGGGAAGAAATAACGCGCACAGAAGCCTCATTGAGTCCATTCAGGGATGTAAGGATGACGGCAGGCAGCCCGTAATCTTGAGGCGGCAAGCCTAACGGCCACGGGTTTATCTGTATAGGCGGTTCGAAGCCGCAGCCAGTTATGCCAGGGTCGAAGCCCTAATGGCCGGCCACCGCCGCTTCAATCGCGGCAATGTCGATCTTGGTCATGGTCATCATCGCGTCGAAGGCGCGCTTGGCAGTGGCCGGGTCGGGGTGGGTGACAGCGGCGGTCAACACCCGGGGGGTGATTTGCCACGACAGGCCCCATTTGTCCTTGCACCAGCCGCAGGCGCTCGCCTGGCCGCCGTTGTCGACGATGGCATTCCACAGGCGGTCGGTCTCAGCTTGATCATCGGTGGCTACCTGAAACGAAAACGCCTCCGTGTGAGAGAACGCTGGGCCGCCATTGAGGCCCAGGCAAGGCAGGCCCATCACGCTGAATTCGACGGTCAGCACGTCGCCCTGTTTGCCCGACGGAAAGTCACCGGGGGCATGGTGCACGGCGTGCACAGCGCTGTCCGGAAAGGTCTTGGCGTAGAAGGTGGCGGCTTCGAGGGCGGTGCCGTTGTACCAGAGGCACAGGGTGTTTTTGTGGTTCATGGTCTGTCTCCATGGGCGGATGGGTCCATGGAGTCTAGACAACGGCGGTGCCTGCGAGCGTTACATGATGGTGTAGTCCCTGACCACGCCATTGTTGAGGTGGATATTGAGGCGACGGTTCTGTTGTTCGGGGGCGATGTTGTCGATGGCGGTGCGCCGCGTGTCGATCGCATTGTCGTAGGTGTTGCCGGGGATATGGTTGGACACCAGCCCGAGCAAGTGCCGCATGGAAGCGTTGGCGGTGGTGGAAGGCGAGTAGTCCCAGGTTTCGGTGCCGTCGGATGCAATCGACTGGTTCTGCGGTTCGCCGTACATCGCCTTGAGCTGTTGGGCGGTGGTCTTGCCGGACACGATATGGGTCCGCACGTAGGTGGTGTCGAACAACGAAATGTCCGGCCCTGACTTGCCCTGGATACCGGGTATGGACAGGCCGTTGAGGCTGCTGAGGCCGTTGTTGCCGCCGGCACAGCCTGACAGCAAAACCGCGGCGACCAGTGGGGTGATGGCGTTACGAATGAGTGCACGACGGGCCATGATTTCCTCCGTTGATTCAGGGCTCTGAAACTGAGGCCAATCATAAAACGGCGAAAAAAACGCGGAAAAAATCTTGCTGTCCCAGCGTCTCAATTACTTGCCTGGTTGTCTCACGCGGGTGTCATCTGGCCCAGGATGGATCGCAGCGAAAAGCCATCATGTCGGCTCACCTGGCCCTGTTTGAGGTGCACGCCCGCCACGTCCCGGGCCTCTCGGGGGGAATAGCCGAAAGCCTGTTTGAACGCACGACTGAAGTGCGCATCGCTCTTGAACCCAAATTGGAACGCCAGGCCGGAGACCCGATGCCGCGCGCCGCTGTCGCTTTGGATCATCACCCGTGCCCGGTTCAACCGACGCTTCTGGATATACGCCGCCACACCGGCTTCCTGGCTGAACAAGCGGTACAGGTGCGCTCGCGAAATGCCCAACTGCTGGCACAGGAAGGCGGGTGACAACTCGGGGTTGCGCAGGTGCTGTTCAATCAGGCGGCGAGCACGGTTGAGCAGGGTGTGGTCGATCTCCTGCGCGGCCATGTGCAGGTTCGCCAGCGACGGTGCGATGGCAGCCGAGACCAAGCCCAGGGTGGCCTGTTGCGCGTGGGGGATTTCCCCTGGCACCAGGCGTGGCAGGCGATGTTGCAAGGCGCGCATGTGGTCGGCCAGCAGTTCGCTCAAGCCGCCTTGCAACACCTGCCCGTGCAGGTCTTTATGGCCCAGGCTCTGCGCCAGCAGGTCGCGGGGGATGGTAAGAATCACCGTGTCGCCGGCGGTGATCAGGCAGTCCAGTTCGCGGGCCAGGTCGAGGATGTAAATCTGCGAATTGCCGGCGGCCAGGGACGTGCGGCCCGCCGTGCCGTTGATCGAGTGAGACAAGCCCAGGCACAGGTAGTAATGGTCGAGATGGTCACGGCGGATCATCTGGGCCGAGCGCTTGACCCGGTAGGGCACCGGGGCGCCGGTGCCATCCCAGGCACCGCAGCCCATCAGCAATGCGCCCAGGTAGCCGGTGGCGAGGCGGTAATTGAAGGCCGTGGAGTCCGGCTCGCTGATGGTGATGTCGAAGATCGCGTTCACTTCCTCCCGCCACACCTCGAAGCGTTGGCGTGGCGGGTAGGGTTGGGTGGTAAAGGTGAACAGCGGGTTCTCCATGGCTGGCGCCTCCATCAAAGCTGTTGTGCTATCGCCGCCTTATCGATCACGGACCAGACGTGCGCGAATTTCCCATCGATGACTTCGTAGAATACGTTTTCATCGAAGGTCACTGTCTTGCCGTTGATCGGCAGGTCGAAAAATTCACCCCTGGGGCTGACCTTGAAATTCAACCGGCTGGCCACCGTGGGCGGGTCGGCCACCAGCAATTGAATGCGAAACACCAGGTCGGGGATCTCGCGAAAATCCCGTTCGAGCATGGCGCGGTAGCCGTCAAGGCCGACGGTGGTGCCGTTGTAGGTCACCTGCGAGTGCACGAAATCGCCCAGGTGCGCCCAGTCCTGGCGGTTGAGGCAATCGATGTAGCCTTGGTAAAGGGCGGCGAGTTGATCGCGGGTCATGGGGCGCTCCACTGAGGTTTAAAAGCGTTCGTCCAGGATGGTCGACTTTTCTTGTAGCATCCAACGTCGTTTTACATTCCTGGAGTGCACATGCGGATCTACATCACAGGCGCTTCCTGCTCGGGCGTGACGACGTTGGGGCGCACCCTCGCGACGTTGCTCAGCTTGCGACAAGTCGATGTCGATGACTTTTACTGGATGCCCACGGACCCGCCCTATACCACGAAACGTGCGCCTGAAGATCGCGTGAGCTTGATTCAACAATCACGCGGGGACGATGACTGGGTGCTGACGGGCTCGTGCAACCTGTGGGGCGACGCGTTGATCGCCGAGGCCGATCTGATCGTGTTTGTGGACACGCCAACCTCGGTGCGCCTCGAGCGGCTGGCTGCGCGTGAGCAGGCACGTTTTGGGGCGCGCATCGCACCCGGTGGCGACATGCACGGGATACACGTGGCGTTTCGGGAATGGGCTTCGCAGTATGACGATCCCCACTTTTCCGGACGCAACAGAGCGCGGCACGAAGCGTGGATTACAGAACAGACCGTGCCTGTCCTGCGAATTGACGGGGAGGGCACTGTTGAAGGGATGGCGGCGCAGGTGGTGCATGCTGTGGAGCGTCGGGTTCTGTAGTGAGCGAGCTTGCTCGCGCCGGGCGCGCCCCAATCCCAAACCTCGCAATCCTGACGCGAACAAGGTCAAGTTATGTGCGCAAGAACAACCCATACCTCACTTCCGCAAGGGTTACACCGCCCCTTATCAGGTTACGCTCGCTACCCGGTTCCTCAACGCATCCAACGCTGCGATAGAACCGAATTGCCCGTTCATTCAGCGCCAACACCCACAATGTCACTCGCGTAAAACCTTGCTGGAGTAAATGCTGCACGCCGATGTTCCATAGCGCCCGCCCGACACCCGTTTCCCAGTACCCGGCCAGGACATAGATGGCCATGACTTCACCCGTATTGACCTCGGCGTCGTCATCGCGACTGACTCCGACGGATACCCAGCCAACCACCTGCTGGTCCCGCTCCGCCACCCATACGCCGGATTCGTCCGATTCAATCGAGCGGGCCCAGAACGATTCACGCCGAGCCAGGGTGGTATCCAGCGCGCTCAGGTAGTCGGCCGGCATCAGGTCACGGTAGGCCTCTTGCCAACTGCGGATATGCACCTGGGCAATGGCGTTTGCATCAGAAGGTAGTGCCTTGCGAATCATTGAAATGCTCCTTGCCTGGCTGCGGTGAGTCCGTGCTGTTGCCCTTCAAGCATGGGCGCAAATCATGACAGTTGAAGGCTTGAGCGCAATCGTACACACCATGAGGAGCGCTAAAGATTCAGTGAAATCAATTCATTATCTATGGAGCAAGGGCTCGACCTAAAATAGCCTCAATGATTGAGACTATTAATATTGCTGAGCAACACCAGAAGCTATCAGTCGATACATTCAGGTGTTGCTTCGGGTGTATGGGTGTGAAATTAAAATGAGTACAGACTTTACATTTGCTATCAAGCGCATTCAGTTTGACGAGCATTATCACCCTTCCGAAAATACCCGCATTACCACCAACTTTGCCAATCTGGCGCGTGGGAAGAGTCGCCAGGAAAACCTGCGTAACACCTTGCGGATGATTGATAACCGCTTCAATGCCCTGGCGCATTGGGATAATCCAAAGGGTGATCGTTACGCGGTCGAACTTGAAATTATCTCCGTTGAAATGGACGTAAATGCCGGCAGCACCGGCAACGCCATTCCGCTGATTGAAATATTGAAAACCAATATTGTGGATCGCAAAACGGACGAGCGTATCGAAGGAATTGTAGGAAACAACTTCTCATCTTACGTACGCGATTACGACTTCAGCGTGCTGTTGCTGGGGCATAACAAGGATCGCGCGGGTTTTAGCACCCCCGATAATTTCGGCGACCTGCACGCCAAGCTGTTCAAGCACTTCGTGAACTCAAGCGCCTACAAGGCCAACTTTAACAAGCTGCCCGTCATTTGCCTGAGTGTTTCGAGCAGCAAGACCTACCTGCGCACGGAAAACCAGCACCCCGTGCTGGGTGTGGAATACCAGCAGGATGAGTATTCGTTGACAGACGCGTACTTCCAGAAAATGGGCTTGAAGGTTCGCTATTTCATGCCGCCCAACAGTGTTGCGCCGTTGGCGTTCTACTTCTCGGGTGACTTGCTGGGGGATTACACGAACCTCGAGCTGATCAGCACCATCAGCACTATGGACACCTTCCAGAAGATTTATCGCCCCGAGATTTACAACGCGAATTCGGCCGCCGGTAAATCCTATCAGCCAAGCTTGAGCCATCAGGATTACTCGCTGACACTGATTGTTTACGACCGAGAAGAACGCAGCCGCCTGGCGATTGAGCAGGGTAAGTTTGTTGAGGAAAACTTCATCAAACCCTACCAGGCTGTGCTTGAGCAGTGGTCCGCTAACTGCGCGCTTTGATTAATTAAACGTACAAGGTTGTTCATGATGAAAAAGTTGTTACCTACTTCAACCGCTGGCAGCTTGCCTAAACCGTCCTGGCTGGCAGAACCCGAGAAACTCTGGTCGCCCTGGAAGTTGCAAGATGATGAGTTGGTTGAAGGCAAACACGATGCCCTGCGTTTGGCGCTGCAAGAGCAACAGCAGGCGGGCATTGATATCGTCAGTGACGGTGAACAAACTCGCCAGCACTTTGTGACGACGTTTATTGAACACCTCAGTGGCGTGGATTTCGAGAAACGCGAGGTCGTCAGGATTCGTGATCGTTACGACGCCAGCGTTCCGACCGTGGTCGGCGCCGTTGCACGTCAAAAGCCGGTGTTTGTTGAAGATGCCAGGTTCTTGCGCCAGCAAACAGACCAGCCGATCAAATGGGCACTGCCTGGCCCGATGACCATGATCGACACGCTGTACGACAACCACTACAAGAGCCGTGAAAAACTGGCGTGGGAATTTGCCAAGATCCTCAACCAGGAAGCCCTGGAATTGGAAGCGGCCGGTGTCGACATCATCCAGTTTGATGAGCCCGCGTTTAACGTGTTCTTTGATGAGGTAAACGATTGGGGCGTTGCCACGTTGGAGCGTGCAATCGAAGGCCTCAAATGCGAAACCGCCGTGCATATCTGCTACGGCTACGGCATCAAGGCCAACACCGATTGGAAGAAAACGCTGGGGTCGGAATGGCGCCAATATGAAGAGGCGTTCCCCAAGCTGCAAAAATCCAGCATCGATATCATTTCGCTTGAATGCCACAACTCCCATGTACCCATGGAGTTGATCGAGCTGATTCGCGGCAAGAAAGTGATGGTCGGTGCCATTGATGTGGCCAACCATGCCATTGAAACACCTGAGGAAGTCGCCAATACCCTGCGCAAAGCGCTGCAGTTTGTGGACGCCGACAAGCTTTACCCGTGCACGAACTGCGGCATGGCCCCTCTGCCTCGTCATGTGGCAAGAGGCAAGCTGAATGCCCTGAGCGCCGGTGCAGAAATCGTTCGCAGAGAGCTGTTGAACCAAGGCTGAGCGAACGCCGGAGGAGGGCGGTGGAGTTAACCCTCACCCGCCTTCTTCCGGCCTCACTTTGCCCGTTCGACGCCACCGACTATTCAAGGCTTTCTATGTCACGTCTCCCTACGGCTATCGAGCCACTGCACTTTCGCGAAGCGCTTGGGCACTACGCCTCCGGTATCACGGTGATTACCTCCCACCTTGATGACGAACCGATTGGCTTTACCTGCCAGTCGTTCTACAGCGTGTCGATGAGCCCGCCGCTGGTGTCATTCAGTGTCATGTCCAGTTCGGCGAGCTACCCCAGGATTCGCGAGGCCGGTCGTTTCGCAGTCAACATCCTGTCGGGCGAGCAGGTGGGTATTTCCAATCAGTTCGCTCGGCGAGGCACGGGCAAATGGCACGACGTGGACTGGCACACGTCGCCGCTGGGCAATCCGATCATTGCCGGCAGCCTGCACTGGCTCGATTGTGAAATTCACGCTGAACACGCTGCAGGTGATCACCTGATTGTGATTGGTGAAGTTAAAGCGTTGAACCTGCAAGCGCCTGGGGCGCAGCCGTTGCTGTACTTCAAGGGGCAGTATCGGAATATCGCTGCCAATGTCGGTCATTGATCGTCATAAATCGGCAGCTCTATCGCGTCCGCTTTCGGCGAAAGGATTTTACCGAACAGGGTGCTTAACCCTGGCGCGGTAGCCATCCTCAACACCGCGTGGCCCAGTGCGATACCGGCGCGTGAGTGCGGCGATGCCAACCTGGGCGCCCATTTGGGCACGCTTTGCGCCTGGGCAACGTACGGGCGCATCAGGTTTTCATACGCCGCAAATGCTTGAGTGTGATCCGTGTGGCGCCCCAATTCCCCGGCCAGCACATAGGCCCCGCACAGCCCCAGGCTGGTGCCCATGCCACTGATGGGCGATGCGCAATACGCCGCGTCACCCACCAGCGCGATACGGCCTTTGGACCAACGCGCCATCTTCACTTGGCCCACTGCATCCAGATACAGGTCAGTCGCCCTCTCCAGGGCTGCGAGTACCCGTGGTGCCTCCCAGCCGGCGTCGGCAAACACATGCTTGAGCAGGGTGATCTGCTCGGCCCGGGGCAGTTTTTCGTAGCCGCTCGGTGCTTGTTGAAACGATAGAAACGCCCGCGTAGTACCCAGGTTGTCAGGGCGCAGGCAGATGGAACGCCCCCCGGGGAAGTTGCACCAGCGCATCACGTCACTGTCGCTCGGCTGTCGAGGCACGGTGAAGTAGGCCGTGTAGAGATCCAGCGGGCGCCGCTCGACTTCGCTGCCAAACACCTGACTGCGTGTGGTGGAGCCGATCCCCTCGGCCACGATCACCAAGTCGTAGACCTGCTCGCCACCCTGTTCGAAGCGCACGTGCACCCTGTCGCCATGGTCTTCGAGGGCTTCAATGCTGTCGCCGAAGCGGTAGGTCACGCGGTTTTGGCTGTGCCCGATCAACAGCTTGGCGAGTTCGCCCCTGAGGATTTCCAGCTCAGCGATGGGGCCGTCACCGTCGAAGGCATTGACGCCAATGAATGCTTTGGTCCGGTTGTGCACGTCGACGAAGGCGATCCCTTGCTCATGGGTGGTATTGGCCTGAATCAATCCCTCCAACCCCATGCGTTGCACCACCACACGGCCTGCACCGCGCACGTCGATAGTTTGTCCGCCGTCGCGAAAGGTGCGGGCGCGCTCCACCACGGTCACGTCCATGCCTTGTCGGGACAACCAATACGCCAGCGCCGGCCCGGCAATGCTCGCGCCCGTCACCAGGATTTTTTGTGCTTTCATCAGGCGTCCTGACCTTCGTGAGAGGAGGGCGCATTGCCCGGCAGTGTGGTGCGGTAGACCTCGATCACCTGCCCGAGAAAGGCCTCGATCACCCTGCGGTCGTCGCCCTCGAGTGCGCCGAGCACGCTGCTGAGCCCGTTGAGCATCGGCGCGATGTGCCGATACGCCTGGGCCACCGACTCAGGCACCGGGCGCACCAGCACCCGGCGCTTGTCATTGAGCTGGCGCTCGCGCACCACGTGCCCGGCGCGTTCCAGTCGGTCAATGACCTGAGTAATGCCTGCGGTGGTGACCGAGAGGCGCGTGGCAAGCTCGGTGGGGGGGAGCGGCCCGTCGGTGATCAGGTGTTCCAACACGGCCACGTCGGTCTGGTTGATACCCAGGGCGGTGCCCAGATGACTGGCGGACTTGCGCGTGAGGATGGCGATCTGTTGCAGCTGCTGGCCGACGGTATCGCTGGCGATTTGCAGGCGGCGTGGGTCTTCGGGGGTTTGGTTTTTGGGTGACTTCATGGGCAGAGGCAGTCCACGGTTCATGGGCGAGGCGTTGTGAGGAGGAAGAAACTAGCATATAGCTAACTTGCTTAGCTAGTTTTAAAAGCGGGCGGTGACGCTGCCACCTGATCGGGCATAATCGCGGTCTGCCTGCCCACCGGGAATCCTGCACCCCATGCAACCGCTCGAATTCACCGTTGCCTTCGAAAACTACACGCTGCACGCCGATACCCTGACAGGCGAACGCAACCCTCACCTGTTTTGCATCCACGGCGGCGGCGCGCGTTGCCGCTCGGTATTCGCCGAGGTGCGACACACGCTGCACGGGCAGGGCATTGGCTCTACGGCCCTGGACTGCATCGGCCATGGACAAACCGGTGGTGTGTTCGCCGACTCATCCCTTCACCGGCGTGACCAGCAGGCGCTGTCGGTGATTCGGCACCGCGGGGTGCAGCCCAGCGCCTTGATCGGCATCAGCATGGGCGCCTATAACGCGGTGCGGTTGAGCGAAACCCTGGGCGCCCAGACGTTGATTCTGGTGGTGCCGGGCATCTACACCCCCGAGGCTTACACGGTGCCGTTTGGCCCTTCGTTTTCGGCGATCATCCGCCAGCACCGCAGCTGGGCCGATAGCGATGCGTGGGACATTCTCAGCCGGTTCAAGGGCCGGCTGCTGGTGATCGCCGGGGAGCAGGATGACGTCATCCCGCTGGAAATCCCCGAGCGGCTGTTGGGGGCAGCGACCCACGCCCAGGACAAGGAGTTGCTGGTCATTCCCGACGCGGGCCATAACGGGCTGATGCCCCTCATTCAGCAGCAGCCGCAATGGCTCGCAGCAATCACCACGCGTGTGGCGTCAAGCGCCTGAGTGCCTGCGGGTTCAGGCCCTGCGCGCCATCAACAACACTGTCGCCGCCGCCGACAACAACCCCGCGCAGCAACGATTGAAAATCCGCTTGCCACGGGGCTCGGCAAACCAGCGACGCATGTGCAGGCCCATGTAGGCGTAGGCGCTGATGGCAATCCATTCCAGTGCCAGGAACATCGCACCCAACAGGGCGAATTGCGGGGTGATCGGCTGGCCCGGCACCACGAATTGCGGGAGAAATGCAGTGAAGATCAGGATGGCCTTGGGGTTGCCCGCTGCCACCAGAAACTCCTGACGCGCCAACGCCCACAATCCCACCTTGGCCGTAGCGGATTCCGCCTCTGCCTGGGGATTGGCGCGCCATAGCTGAAAGGCCAAATAAAACAGATACGCCGCCCCCAGAATCTTGATCCCGTAGAACAACAGCTCCGAGGTTTGCAGCACCACCGCCAAACCCGCAGAAGCCAGCGCGATCATGCCGGCGAAGGCCAGCAGACGGCCGATACCCGCCAGGCACGAAGTGCGGTAGCCGTAGCGAGTGGAGTTGCTCACGGACAGCAGGTTGTTCGGGCCGGGCGCCATGTTCAGGGCGAAGCAGGCGGGGAGGAAGAGGGAGAGGGTGGCGAGGTCCATGGCGGCTCCGTGTGCGCGGGGGACGGGGAGCGTTGAGGATAAGGGGGGTGGGGCGCTTGGACAATGGGGGCAGTGGAGCGCTTTTATTGCGGCTCCAGTTCTGACCATAAATCACTGCGCCCAATGCCGTTCATGAACGTTCCGTAGTCTTCAAATTGACCGACATTCACCTCCTCTTCACTAAACCACGTCGCTTCACATTCGTTGCATACCCACAACAAGATCTGTGCGGCGTGGACACGCATTGCCAGGACGCAACCTTGACTACATCTTTTGCACTCAATCTGCATGTCAGTCATTGCCAGTGGGCAGTGAAGAAGAGCAGCGTTTGAAGCGGCCGCTGTGCACCAGGTGCTCAGTCTTGCTTATACGCCTGGGTGTTGATCAGTTTGCCTGAGGTATCAAATAAAAATGCCACCGTGATAGTGCTTTGGACTTTATAAAGATAGACGTATCGACCATCCGGGTTTTTGTTCTCATGAAATGGCGAACCCAAGCAGCTTCGGATCTGCTGTGAAGTGGCTTCGCCTGCCTTGTAATCGCCGATTTTTTGAGGGCAATCTGCAGGCGGCGCAGAACTTTGCTGATTCATTTTCTTTATTTCAAAATCAGCGCTGCCCATGCCCTTTTCTTTGAAGGTTATCAAGAACGAAGAACGGGCACCTTGCGACTCGACAACCCACATTTCCCGCCAAGCTCTGGCGCCAGGGCTGCCAACAGGTTGCTGGATCACGAACTTCAGTATTTTTGTTTCTGCAGTAAACGCGGGTGCGCCGAGTATGTTCTGCAGGCCGGCGGTGGTGTCAGACGCCAACTTTTCATTGGTCAGTGTCCCTTCACTGGCAACGTTTGGCTTGATGCTGGAGACCGGCTGCAACTGGGAAGAGGTTTCGCAGCCGGATAACACGAAGGCAAAAACAATGGCGGCAAGTTTTAAACGCATCTAATCACTCCTTGATTGAGACCGGCTGACCATCTGGGCTCGTAGTCTCGCTGGTAATATCCATGTGCTATCACTGTATCCAACCCCGGCGTCTTGTCAAATACGGCCGGTCATTAATGTTCGGCCATAGCGCGAGAAGACGCTGAGGGGCTTCGCGGTAGACATGACCGCCTCAAATCGAACGCTGATTGACCCGCGCCATCAGTTGCTCCGCCGTCTCCTTTCGCTCCGAGTAACGATCCACCAAAAAATTCTGTTGGTCTCGCAGCAGCAAGGTGAACTTCACCAGTTCCTCCATCACGTCAACGACGCGGTCGTAGAACGGTGACGGTTTCATCCGTCCGGCCTCATCGAACTCCATGTAGGCCTTGGGCACCGAGGATTGGTTGGGGATGGTGAACATGCGCATCCAGCGCCCCAGCACGCGCAGTTGGTTGACCACGTTAAAGGACTGGGAGCCGCCACACACTTGCATCACCGCCAGGGTCTTGCCCTGGGTCGGGCGGACGGCGCCCAGCTCCAGGGGGATCCAGTCGATCTGCGCCTTGAACACGGCCGACATCGCGCCGTGGCGTTCCGGCGAGCACCAGACCTGGCCTTCGGACCACAGCACCAGCTCGCGCAACGCTTGCACCCTGGGGTGTTCCACCGGGGCATCGTCTGGCAGGGGCAGGCCACTGGGGTTGAAAATACGCACCTCGGCGCCAAAGTGCTCCAGCAGGCGCGCGGCTTCTTCAACCAGCAGGCGACTGAAGGAACGCTCGCGAGTCGATCCGTATAACAACAGGATGCGTGGTTTGTGGCCTGATGCTGGCAAATCTGGGAACAGGCTAGGGTCGAGGTTAGGTGGGTGTTCTGACATGAATCCTCCTGAGATTAGAGCGTGCCGATGCGATCGAGCTCAGACTTGAGCTGGTCGCGGTTGAGCTGGGCAAAAGGCAGTTCGAGGAAGGCTTTGCAGCGTTGTTCGATGGTCGCCAGTGTCGCGTGGAACGCGGCCTCGATTTGCGCTTCGTCGCCGCGCACGTCGGACGGGTCTTCCAGCCCCCAATGGGATTTCAACGCTGGGCCGAAGTACACCGGGCAAGCTTCGCCCGCTGCCTTGTCGCAGACTGTAACGACGATGTCTGGCGGGTTATCTTCAAAGGCGTCATTGCCTTTGCTGTGCAAGCCGTCGATGGAGATGCCGGCCTGCTGTAAGGTCGTCAGGCTGCGGGGCAACACCTGACCCTTGGGGAAACTGCCGGCGCTCACCGCTTCAAAGCCAGCGGGGGCCAGGTGGTTGAACACAGCTTCGGACAGGATGCTGCGGCAGCTGTTGGCCGTGCACATGAACAGGACTCGCATGGGGTGCTCCTTTCGCTTGGGGCGGTTGTCAAAGGCTCAGGCGCAGGGCCAGGGCCGAGAGGGTGATCAACAGAACCGGAAGGGTCAGCAGCGCGCCAACCTTGAAGTAATAACCCCAGGTGATGCGCATGCCTTTGCGCGCCAGCACGTGCAGCCAGAGCAGCGTGGCCAGGCTGCCGATGGGGGTGATTTTCGGGCCGAGGTCGCAGCCGATGATGTTGGCGTAGATCATCGCCTCGCGAACAACGCCCTCCGCGTTGCTGGCCTGAATCGACAGCGCGCCGATCAACACGCTTGGCATGTTGTTCATCACCGACGACAGCAACGCCGACAGCAGGCCGGTGCCAAGGGTAGCGGCCCACAGGCCTTGTCCGGCCAGGTGGTCGAGGACCCGGGCGAGCCAATCGGTCAGGCCGGCATTCTTCAGGCCATACACCACCAGGTACATACCCAGCGAGAACACCACGATCTGCCACGGGGCTTCGCGCAGCACCCGTCGCGTCGAGATTCGGTGGCCCTTGGCGGCGACCGCGAACAGCAAGGCCGCGCAGGCAGCCGCGACGGCGCTGACGGGAATGCCCAGTGGTTCGAGTGCGAACAGGCCGACCAACAGCATCAACAACGTCCAGCCACCGACGATGAAGGTGGCGCGGTCACGAATGGCCGCTTTGGGTTCTTGCAACGCATCCAGCGCATAACGAGGGGGCACGTCGCGACGGAAATACACAAACAGCACCAGCAGGGTGGCAGCGACGCTGACCAGGCTCACCGGCACCATCACCGAGGCGTACTCGGTGAAACCCAGCCCGAAGTAGTCGGCGGAGACGATGTTCACCAGGTTGGACACCACCAGCGGCAGGCTGGCGGTGTCGGCAATGAACCCGGCGGCCATGACAAACGCCAGGGTCGCGGCGGGGGAAAAGCGCAACGCCAGCAGCATCGACATCACGATGGGCGTGAGGATCAGCGCCGCGCCATCATTGGCAAACACGGCGGACACGGCAGCGCCCAACAGGACACAGAAGGCGAACAACCGATAGCCGCTGCCTTTCGCCCAACGCGCCACATGCAGCGCGGCCCATTCGAAGAAACCGGCTTCATCCAGCAACAGGCTGATGATGATCACCGCGATAAAGGTGGCGGTCGCATTCCAGACGATGGCCCATACCGTCGGGATGTCCTGCAGCGACACCGCGCCCACTGCCAGCGCGATCAGCGCACCGACCGTGGCGCTCCAGCCAACGCCGAGGCCCTTGGGTTGCCAGATGACGAGCACGAGGGTGAATACAAAAACAGCCACGGCGACAAACATTGAACACTCACTCGATCAGGGGTCAGCAGCAGGCCGCTTCGCGCACGGGCCGGCCATCCATGTTTTGCAGGCGTGAAGCGTTGCCCTTGAGCCAGCCCGCGTTGGCCTTGGACGTCACATGCAGAACCTCGTGAACCCAAGCGGGCAGGTCCGGATTGAGGCGGTAATAGACCCACTGGCCCTGGCGGCGATCCAGCAACAACCCGCTGCTGCGCAGCTGGGCGAGGTGGCGGCTGATTTTCGGTTGGCTGTCGTCGAGCGCACACATCAGCTCGCAAACGCACAGCTCACCTTGATCGGCAATCAGCAGGGTGGCCCGCACGCGGGTCTCGTCAGACAGGCTCTTGAAGACTTCGGGGGGTGTGATCATGGGAGGCTCGGTAAATATGGATAACCGAATATACGGATATCCATATATTTAAATCAAGCACGAATTTCGCCGAGCGCCTGCGCTTTGATCGGTGAGGGGCTTGAGCAAAAAACTCAGGGCCTTGAATCCCGTGCGTCAATCGAGAAAACTCCACCGCACAATGTGAGGAGCCCGCAATGCAAGGAACAGCGTTTCAGGTCGTGCGAATCGACCAGATCCACGAAATAGTTTCGCCTACCGTAGACGCACTTCTGCTGCCATCGGGTTTTGAAGTACAAGGCCCATTGTCCTGGGTGCGCAGTGCTGATGCCCCCATCCGGCAGATCTTTCGCCTGGCGCAGTGGAAGGGCGGTGCGCTCGCGCCTTCATGGGGGTTGTCCCTGGATTTTGTCCCGCACCTGTCCGGCAATGACTTCAAGTGGCACAGAACTGTGAAGTCGGCGCGACCTGACCTGACGTTTGATGTGCGTGATCGGGCGCTTGATATTTCCTATAGCTACGGGCCCGAAACCATTGCGAAGTGCGCACCCGATATCCTCAGGGCAGTTATTCCAACCGCAGAATCCTTCTGGAACTCGGCGCGTTCGATAGCCGACCTGCCCAATGCTTTTGAGCGGGTCAGGCAGCATCTGTCGACAGGGGGATTGGGTTTCTACAACTACACGCAACACCCGCTTGCCTACGCTTTTGTGCTGGCCAGGAACGGCAAGCCCGATGCTGCTGAACAAGAGTTTCAGCGCTACTCACCGCGTCTTTCAGCGGCGGCGCAAAAGAAGCTTCGCACGTTGTTCGTTGATGCAGGGGGTTACCCAGGGGCGAGTGATTAACCGAATGAATCACCCACGTTGAAGCGTCTTTTGAATGGCCTTCAGTACCGCAGCGATGTGCCAGGTTTCAGGTCCGATGGCCGTGGCGCCTTTCGGTTCTGAAACCAATTCAATGTCCGTTGGTATCCCTTCCTCAGCCAGCAAGCACTTGGCCTCTTCCAGGTGTCTGTGTATGCCCGTCAACCACTGGCGACCCGTAACCGAAAGGAGAGCGAAGCTCTCGGTGTAAGAGCACGACAGCGTTTGCCGCAACTTGATCACCAAAGCTTTGTCCACACGAGAGAACGTCGGGCACAGCACATAGCTATTGCCGGCGGCAGCCTGCAGATATCGCTTGTCATACAGGTATTGGTCCACCGTAAAGCAACTGGCTACCGTCTCCAGCGCCCCGGTGTGTACGTCCACTAGGTGCGCGTTGACGCCGACGTAGCAGTATTCGGTTTTGCCGTGCAGCACGCATTCTTCGGTATTGCAGCGCACCACCCAGTAGTCGCGGTTGGCAGAGAGTTCGCAGAACGAAATGGCAAATCGCTCCGGGCGACCCTCTCTGAAGGAGCCTTCATGAAGGTCAAGGACGATAGCGCTGGCTTGTTGTGCGGATAGCATCTGGGTACTCAGGTGATCATTTTGAAGGTTAAGGTCACGGAAAACTTACTTCAATTTTTCCACCACCACGTTCGTGGCTTCAATTTCGATATCGCCGAAATCACCTTCCAGGATCAGTACGTTGTCTGCAAGGCTGATGCCCTCTAACTCTCCAAGGCCAGCGCGGGCGTGCAAGTTCAATGCGCCAAGCCGGATAGCCAGTTTAAGTCCATCGTCGTTCCAGGCCCTCAACTTGCAATAAGCACCGTCCTGCAAGCTGACGGTCATTTCAAAGAAACGATGGGCTTGGTCAATCGAGATCGACAGGATGTTGCTTTCTTCCAGGGCTTGAATGTTCATCGGCAGGTCTCTTTCGTTTGACGGCATTCTGCTGGAAACCCAAGGGTCAGTGCTGAGAAACCGCCAACTCACCGCTATCTTCCTTGGCCCGCGTCGCCCGAACCGCCATCACCAGCGCCAACATCGGTGCCAGGGTAAATACGGCGAACAACCAGCGCGCCGCATTGGCGACACCCGCATCGCCGGCTGCGTCGTTGATGCCCGCCATATTGGATATCACACCCGCAAGTGCCGCACCCAGCGCCATGGCAAACAGTTGCAGCGTGGTAATCGACGATGCAGCGGTGTCCTGATCCTGGGTCGAGGCCACTTGCAGGATGCGTGTCAGCAGGTGCGGCCAGCCCAGGCCGATACCGAATCCCACCAAAAACAACCCCAGGCAGATAGGCGCCAGGAGCGCCCAATCACCTCCACTTGCCGTGGGTGTGGTGATCGCCAATATCACCAACCCGGCGACGATCAGCAGCGGCCCTGCAAGGATGGCGCGATGGGCGCCGCGCCCGGTCCAGCCGGAGCTGAGGATCTCCGATACCGTCCAGCCTGCCGCCATCAACGCCGCCATGTAGCCGGCCACCAACGGTGATTGGCCGTGCAGGTGCTGCAGGAAATATGGCATGAAAATCTCGCTGCTCATGCCGATCACCAGCAGGCAGGTGGTGGCGTAGAGCGCGCAGAGTGGGGTGCTGAATTTCAGCGCGTCTCGTGGCAGCAATCGCACAGCGGCGCGGGATTCCTGGCGGATCAACAGCAGCACCAGCACGGCACAGGTTGCGATGCCCAGCAGGTTCCAGCTCGGCAGCGGCGAAACGCTGCCCGCACACACCGCCAACACCGCCGCAGCCAGCAGCACAAGTTGAGCCACCGGCAGGCGTGTGGCGGTGGTCGCCGCGTTATCTCGAGGTGGCAGCGCCCGGCTGGTGAGCACGATGTAGGCCAGGCTCACCGGTACCATCGCGCCAAAGGCGTAGCGCCAGGCGTCCATTTCGGCAAACACGCCGCCCACGGCCGGGCCCACCAGTGTCGCCACGCCCCACATGCCCGACACCAACGCCATCGCGCGCGGCCACAGGCGTTCCTCAAACACCAGTTGAATTATTGAGTAGCACAGGGCAAGCAATACACCACCGCCCAGGCCTTGGATCGACCGCCCGACCAGCATCACCGGCATGCTGGGTGCCAAGGCGCAGATCATCACACCCGCCATGAACACCAGGGTCGCAACCGCATAGGCCAGGCGCGGCCCGCTGCGTAGCAGCAGCTTGGAGGTGAGGGCCGAGCCCAGGATCGAGGCCACCACATACAGCGTGGTGCTCCAGGCATACAGCTCCAGCCCGCCGATTTCGGCCACCACCGACGGCAAAATGGTGGTGGCGATATAGGTGTTGGTAGCGTACAGCGCAATGCCCCCCGAGAGGGCAAGGGAGCGGGCGGCGTTCCTGCCACGGAGCAATTCGCCCCAACTGCTGTTCTGGGTGTCCATCCACAATTCCTTGTCATACGGGCGCCGGTAGGCCCCGATGGTTTGCATGAGCGTCAGGCTTGGGTTAATTTGCCAAGCAATTGCTTTGAATATTGCGGTGGGGCTAAATATTTTGTCAAGAAATGACTTGGAAAACTCTTCGGCGTCTCCGGCTGATCGCATCTTGCACCTGCTCAAGACCCGTGGCCCGCAGCTGGCCGCCGATGCGGGCGTATTCCTCGGCACCAGCGGTGAGGCTGCGCGCCAGCAACTGGTGAAACTGGCGGCCAGCGGCCTGGTACAGGCCACTTCTGAGGTGCGCGGGGTAGGGCGCCCGACGCAGGTGTGGCAACTCACGGCCCAGGGGCATGCACGCTTTCCGGACACCCACTCGGACCTGACCCTGCAACTGCTGCAGACCGTGCGCGAAACCTTCGGCGAGGCCGCCATCGATCGCCTGATCGACGTGCGCGAGCGCCAGACTCAAGCCTTGTATGAGCAAGAAATGGAAGGGTTGGCGGACCTGAAGGCACGGGTCGAACGGCTGGCCACGCTGCGAACCCGTGAAGGCTATATGGCCGAATGGAGCGAACAACCCGACGGCGCCTTGATCCTGGTGGAAAACCACTGCCCGATCTGTGCCGCCGCCACGGCATGCCAGGGCTTTTGCCGGGCGGAGTTGCAGGTATTTGAACAGGTGCTGCAGGCGAAGGTAGAGCGCGTGGAACATATCCAGTTAGGGGCAAGACGATGTGCCTACCGAGTAGGGCCGGCCTGAGCCTATTTATGTGTTTCTGATATCAGTCCTATACGATTCACCCCGTTTATCGATCAATGCCTGAACGGGTAGTTTCCTCCCCACGCCATCATTCATTGATCAGTCGGGAGGATTCACCGCATGCGCACCCCACTCAAAGCCACGTTCATGGCGGCCATGATCGGTATGTCAGGCGCCGAGCTTCAGGCGGCGGACTACAAGCAAAACCCCTTCACCCTGGCCTACGACGGCGCGTTGAAGACGAACGAACCGGGCAGGGTCAACATCCACCCGGTCCACTACACGCTCAATGGCCTGACCATCGCCGCCAACGTCTACACCCCGGCTGGCTACGACGCGAGCAAGCGGTACCCGGTGATTGTGGTCGCTCACCCCAACGGCGGCGTGAAGGAGCAGGTTGCTGGCCTGTATGCCCAGCGCATGGCCGCCCAGGGCTACATCACCATCACGGCGGATGCGGCGTATCAAGGCGCCAGCGGCGGCGAGCCGCGTAACGTCGACAAGCCGGCGTATCGCATCGAAGACATTCACGGCATGGCGGATTACATCGCCAACTATCCCGGCGCCGATGTCGCGCGTCTTGGCCTGCTGGGTATTTGCGGAGGCGGTGGTTACTCCCTGGCGGCGGCGCGCACCGATAAACGCTTCGCTTCAATCGCCACCGTGAGCCTGTTCAACTCGGGGCGGGTGCGCCGCAATGGCTACCAGGACTCACAGGTCGCCACGATCCAGCAGCGTTTGCAGCAGGCGTCCGCCGCACGCGCCCAAGAGGCGGCCGGTGGCGAGGTGGTGTACACCGGCGACGTGAAGCTGACCGATGAACAAGTTGCCAAGCTGCCATTCGACCTCTACCGCCAGGGGTTCGAGTATTACGGCAAGACCCACGCGCACCCCAACTCCACCTTCAAATACACCCTGAGCAGCCTGCTGGACCTGATGAGTTTTGACGCGACCGACCAGCTCGAATTGATCGACAAGCCACTGCTGATGATCGCGGGCAGCAAGGCCGACAGCCTCTACATGAGCGAGCAGGCATTCGCCAAGGCGACGGGTACCCAGGACAAACACCTGTTCAAGATTGAGGGCGCAACGCACATCGAGACCTATTGGGTGCCCGCCTATGTGGATATCGCCATCGACCAGTTGACCGCGTTCTACGCCAGAACCCTTTGATTCGGAGAGCCAGCCTCATGAGCAAAACCCTTCTTGGTATTGCGATGTGCGCAGCCACGCCTTTTGCCGCAGGCGCGGAGAGCGTCGCTGAAACCCAGCAGATCCGCCGTGCAAACACCCAGGCAACGGTCGCCGGCCCTGAGGACTATTTCTCTGGGCGGGTGCGTGTCGATCCCTTGTTCCCCGCCACCGATGAACTCAACGCCTCCGGGGCCTATGTGAGTTTTGAAGCGGGCGCGCGTTCGGCCTGGCACACCCACCCGGCGGGCCAGCGCCTGGTGGTGATGTCCGGTGTCGGGCTGACCCAGGAGTGGGGCAAGCCGGTGCAGCAGATCCTGCCGGGCGACGTTATTGTGTGCCCGCCAGGCATCAAGCACTGGCACGGCGCTGCGCCCAACAGCGCCATGACCCACCTGGCAGTAACAGGCACGGTGGACGGCAAAAACGTCGATTGGATGGAGAAGGTCACGGATGCTGAATACGCCGCGTCGACAAGCCAAGCAGCGAGCCGTGAAACGGCGTTGTCGGCCAGGCAACAGTCCATTCCCCTGATTGCGGCCTCGATGGCCACCAGCAATTTGCCCGCGCTCAACTCAGCGTTGAATCGTGGCCTGGACGCTGGATTAGCCATCAACGAAGCCAAGGAAATCCTCGTGCAGCTCTACGCCTACACCGGCTTCCCCCGCAGCCTGAATGCATTGGGTGAGTTGATGCGGGTGGTGGAGGCGCGCAAGCAGCAGGGCATCAAGGATGACCTGGGGCGTGAGCCCATGGCGGTCATTCCGGTTGGCGAACAGTTGCTGGTACTCGGCAAGGCCAACCAGACCAAAATCGCCGGTGCTCCGGTGCAAGGGCCGTTGTTCGAGTTCGTGCCGGTGATCAATCGCTACCTGCAAGCGCATTTGTTCGGCGACATCTTTGCACGCGATAACCTCGACTGGCAGAGCCGCGAGCTGGCGACGGTTGCAGCCTTGGCTGCCACGTCGGGCGTGGAGTCGCAGTTGCGCTCCCATGTGGCCGCCAGCCTGCGGGTGGGGGTGACGGTTGAACAGTTACGCCATCTCGCTCAGCTACTGGCGGAGCAGGGCGATGCAGCGGCGGCCAGGCGTGCCGACGATGCCCTGGATTATCATTTGGCCGACAAGCCTGCTTAACCAGGATAGCGCAGGGTTTCGCGCAACAAGGTGAACGCGGGCGAGCTTTGGCGTCGGCAGGGGTAGTAGAGGTGATAGCCCGAAAACGGCTCGCACCAGTCTTCCAGCACACGCACCAAGCGGCCCTGCGCCACATGTTCCAGCACCAGGTCTTCGGGCATGAACGCCAGCCCCAAGCCTTGGAGTGCCGCGTCCAGGCGCATGGCGATGGTGTTGAACACCAGTTGCCCTTCGACGCGCACGTTCAAGGCTTGCCCATTCTTCTCGAACTCCCACGCATACAGTCCCCCATGGGTGGGCATGCGCAGGGTGATGCAATTGTGGGCCATCAGCTCATTCGGAATCGTGGGGACGGGGTAACGTGCAAAGTACGCTGGCGAGCCCACCACCGCCATGCGCATGTCCGGACCGATGCGCAGGGCAATCATGTCTTTGGCCACTTGCTCGCCCAGGCGCACGCCGGCATCGAAGCCTTGGGCGACGATGTCGGTGAAACCATAATCGACGATGACCTCGATACTGAGGTCAGGATTGCCCGGCAGCAGCTTGGCCAACATCGGCTGCAGCACGCTGACTGCACAATGTTCACCCGCCGTGATGCGCAACTTGCCGATGGGCTTGTCACGGTACTCACTGAGCAAAGCCAGCTCGCTATCAATCTCTTCAAAACGGGGCGCGATCACCCGCAGTAAATGCTCACCGGCCTCGGTCGCCGAGACGCTGCGGGTGGTGCGGGCCAACAAACGTACGCCAAGGCGATCTTCCAACTGGCGCATGGCGCGGCTCAAAGCCGGTTGCGACATCCCTAGCCGGGCAGCCGCACGCGTGAAGCTACGCTCCTGGGCCACGATGGCGAAGATGGCCAGTTGGTCGTAGCGTTCGGTGGTCATTGATGCGAGCCTGGTATGAGTAGGAAGCCGATTATGCCGCTTTCTGTAGGAGCCGGCTTGCCGGCGATGGCGTCGACGGGTTGCGACTGATGCACTGCGTTGTTTGCATCGCCGGCAAGCCGGCTCCTACAGGGGAGCGCGCTTATTGATGAAACCGCCGGCCCAACGCGTCCAGCCGCACCGCAATCACCGGCAACTGCTCACTGCTCCTGGCCAGCAACTCCACGTCGTCCGCCGTGCTCTGGGCAATGCCTTGCACCGCCTGCAACCGCCCCACAATCTCCAGGTTCGCTGAAGTCTGCTCGCGCGTCGTACTCACGATCCGCCCATTCAGCTCATCGATATGCGCAATGTCATTGCCCACGGCTTGCAGCATATCCACCGCGACTTGGCTGTCTTCCACGCACCGCTCTACGCCCTGGCGGCTGTCGTGCATGGCTTCCACGGCTTGGCGGCTGCCGTGTTGCAAGCCTTCGATGATGGTCTTGATTTCCTGGGTGGAAACGGCGGTGCGTTGGGCCAGGCTGCGCACTTCGTCGGCGACCACGGCGAAGCCGCGGCCTTGTTCGCCGGCGCGGGCGGCTTCGATGGCGGCGTTGAGGGCGAGGAGGTTGGTCTGGTTGGCGATGCTGTTGATCACTTCGAGCACGGTGCCGATCTGTTCGGCCTGTACCGCCAGGCCTTCCACGGTTTGGTGGGTGCCGTTGAGGCGGGAGGCCAATTGAGTGATTTCGTGTTGCGCACGGCCAACACTTTGCTGGCCGCGCACGATTTGCTGGCTGGCCTTGCCCGCGTGCTCGACGGCTTGTTCGACGTGCACGGCGATGTGGCCCATGGCGTCTTCCATGCGCTGCATCGAGCCGGTCATCTGAGTGATTTCTGCCAGCTGGTGCCTCGCACCTTTTTCCAGGGTGCCGCTGGCACTGGCCAGTTCCTGGCCCAGCTGGCCGAGGCCGTGGGAGTCGCGGGTGACGCCATCGATCAGGTGGGTGATCTGCTGCAGGAAGTGATCAAAGCGCTTGGCCAGGGACACATGCACCTTGCCTTCGCCCTGGCTGGTCTGGGAGGTGAATTGCGAGGTGACCGCCAGCATTTTTTCGAGCATTTCCTGGCTCTCGACCGCTTCGGCCTGGCTGTGCACGGCGAGGTAGAGCAGGGCGACGGTTTCCATCACCACGTAGAACGCGTGCACGAACACCATGCCCCAGCCGCCGTGATGGTCCATCACAAACACCGGGAAGCCCTGATGCTGCAAGGCATGGAACACCACGTGGTGCACGGCGATGGTGAGGGCGGCCACCAGGATCGGCAGCCAGTCGCGGTAAAACGTGAGCACCGCCAGCAAGGCGAAGATGCCGAAGTGGGATTCGATCACGCCCTGGGCCTGGTTGATGTGCAGGGCGGCCATGACCATCAGGCCTGCGCCGAGTGCGCAGCGCATCACGCGGGTGCCTGAAAGGGCACGGTAAAGCGCGGTCAGCACGACAGCGGTGCCGCCGCCGATGATCACCGCTTGCAGCAAGGTGTCGTGCCAGAACGCCAGGCCAATGGAGAACAAAAACATCAGCCAGATCAACGCCAGCATGATGCGGTCGGCTTTGCGGTAATGCTCGAGAAAACGCGTACGGACAGGCATGCAGGCTTACTCCATGTAATCGTAAGAGGATCTGGCGTGCGCGGAGCGAGTGTTCGGATTCAATACTGCAAGTCAGTTATCGGCCTGGTCGGGTAGGACTTTAAACGGGCCAGGCGCTGTTCGAAGCCTTAGCGCCCCGCAATCGCCACCCGACTCGTCGCCTTCACTTCCTTCAACGCCAGGCTCGACTGGATCGACGCAATCCCCAGCTGCCGGCGCAGCACGTTCTCGACAAATTCGCTGTAGCTGTCGAGGTCCTCGGCGAGCACCTGCAGCAGGTAATCCGCATCGCCAGTGATCTTGTGGCACGCCAGCACCTGGGGCAGTTCGCGCATCACCGCCTCGAACGCGTCCGGCGCCTGGTCGGCGTGGATGGCGAAGCGCACGTGCACGAACGCCAGGATGTTCAGCCCGAGCAGCTTGCGATCGAGGTTGGCCTGGTAGTCCTTGATCACGCCTTCTTCTTCCAGGCGCTTGCGGCGACGCCAGCATGGCGTGAGGCTCAGTGACAGGCGTTCGCTGAGTTGGGCATTGGAAATACTGGCGTCTTCCTGCAGCAGGGCGAGGATGGCGAGATCGGTGTCGTCAAGAGCGACCTGTTTGGTTTTATTTTTCATTTATCAGCGCCGCGAGGGTAAGAAGTTCCGAATAAGCTAACAATGGTGGAAGTAAAAGCAAAGAAAGCCCGGCGCCGCCAGAACAAAATAGACCCTGTCTTTTACTGGCGGAACCTCAGCAATGTTGACTGTTTTTAGTGATGACCACCGTTTGCACCATGGCACCGAATTGAAAGATGGCGTGCTCAAACCCTCGTTCGAACAACCCAGCCGCGCGGACACGGTGCGTGACCGGGTACAACGGGTGGGACTGGGCGAGATCATCGTGCCGCGCACCTTCGACCGCGCCTGCTACGTCAATGCCCACAGCGAACGCTATGTGACCTTCCTCGAAACCGCCTGGGCCGAATGGACCGCCATTGGCCGCAGCCATGACGCACTGCCGCTGGTGTGGCCGGTGCGCGACCTGGCCAACCAGCAGGTGCCGGAGTTCATCGATGGCAAGCTGGGCTTCTTCGCCATGGACGCCGGCTCGCCGATCACCCGCACCACCTGGAACGCGGTGAAAACCAGCGCGGATATCGCACTGACTGGCCTGGCGCTGATCGATGAAGGCCAGCACAGCGCCTTCGCCCTGTGCCGTCCACCTGGGCACCATGCGGCACGCGAATACATGGGCGGTTATTGCTACCTCAACAACGCCGCAATTGCCGCGCAACAGGCCATCACCCAGGGCGCCAAGCGCGTGGCGGTGCTGGACGTGGACTTCCACCATGGCAACGGCACGCAGAACATTTTCTATGATCGCCCCGACGTGATGTTCATCTCGTTGCACGGCGAGCCGAGCGTGTCCTATCCGTACTTTTCCGGCCATGCCCACGAGCGCGGTGCCGGGGCGGGAGAGGGCTTCAACCTCAATTACCCGTTGCCGAAAAACACCGATTGGGCCAGTTACCAAGTCGCCTTGCTTGACGCCTGTCGGCAATTGAAACACTTCGCCCCCGAAGTGCTGGTGATTTCCCTGGGCGTCGACACCTTCAAGGACGACCCCATCAGCCACTTCTTGCTCGACAGCCCGGACTTCATCGCCATGGGTGAACTCATCGCCGGTGTCGGCGTGCCAACGCTGTTCGTGATGGAGGGCGGCTACATGGTCGATGAGATCGGCATCAATGCCGTCAACGTGCTGCATGGCTTCGAAAACAAGAGCGCCTGAGCGCCACCGTTCAATCCTTTTTTCTGCCAAAACTCAAAAACATAACAAGAGGTTTTGTGATGAAAACAACCACGCCCGGGCTTGCCGAAAAGCCTGCGTTGCAACGCACCCTGAGTAACCGCCACATCCAGCTGATGGCCATGGGCGGTGCGATCGGCACGGGCCTGTTCATGGGTTCGGGCAAGATCATCGCGTTGTCCGGCACCTCGATCCTGCTGATCTACATGATCATCGGGTTGTTCGTGTACTTCGTGATGCGCGCCATGGGCGAGTTGCTGCTCTCCAACCTCAACTTCAAGAGTTTTGCCGACTTTGCCGGTGCGTACCTGGGGCCGCGCGCGGCGTTTTTCCTGGGCTGGTCGTACTGGTTGAGCTGGAGCGTGGCGGTGGTGGGGGATGCGGTGGTGGTCGGCGGGTTCTTCCAGTACTGGTTCCCGCACGTGCCAGCGTGGATGCCGGCCGTGGGCATGTTGCTGACGCTGTTTGCGCTGAACGTGCTCACGGTCAAGCTGTTTGGCGAAGTAGAGTTCTGGTTCGCGATTATCAAGATCATCGCCGTGGTCACTTTGATAAGTGTGAGTGCGGTGCTGATTGCCAGCTCCTTTGTGTCGCCCACCGGTGTGACTGCCTCGCTGGGGCATTTGCTCGATCAACAGGCGGCGTTCCCCAATGGGTTGTTCGGCTTCTTTGCCGGGTTCCAGATGGCGATCTTTTCTTTCGCTGGCACCGAATTGATCGGCACGGCAGCGGCCGAAACCCGCGCACCGGAGAAGACCTTGCCCAAGGCGATCAACTCGATTCCGCTGCGCATCATCCTGTTCTATGTGCTGGCCCTGGCGTGCATCATTGCGGTCACCTCGTGGCAGCAGGTGTCGCCAAGCAAGAGCCCATTCGTGGAATTGTTTTTGGTGGCGGGGTTTCCGGCGGCGGCGGGTATCGTCAACTTCGTGGTACTGACCTCGGCGGCGTCGTCGGCCAACAGTGGCGTGTT
The DNA here is from genome assembly GCF_059418405.1 of Pseudomonas sp. GW821-FHT09A09. Classification (NCBI taxonomy): domain Bacteria; kingdom Pseudomonadati; phylum Pseudomonadota; class Gammaproteobacteria; order Pseudomonadales; family Pseudomonadaceae; genus Pseudomonas; species Pseudomonas sp. GW821-FHT09A09. Next base: position 20,639 of record NZ_JBWKPU010000002.1, on the reverse strand, counting down.
TTCCGCCAGCCGCATGCTGTTCGGCCTGGCGGACCTTGGGGATGCGCCGGGGATCTTCCGACGCCTGTCCACCCGCAGCGTGCCGTTTATCAGCCTGGCGTTTACCACGCTGTTGATGTTGCTGGGGCTGGTGTTGCTGTTCGTGGTGCCGGAGGTGATGACCGCGTTTACGATCGTGTCGACGGTCTCTGCGATCCTGGTGATTTTTACCTGGTCGACTATTCTCGCCTCCTACATTGCCTACCGTAAAAAACGCCCGGACCTGCACGCCAAATCCCTCTACAAAATGCCCGGTGGTGTGCCGATGGCGTGGTTCTCCCTGGGGTTCCTGGCGTTCGTGCTGTGCCTGCTGGCGTTACGCCCGGACACTCGATTGGCACTGTGCGTGATGCCCGCGTGGTTTATCTGGCTGGGGATCGCCTACCAACTGTCGCACTTTCGCCAGCGTTTTAACCGGCGAGTGGCAGAGAGCAGGGCGCTATAGTTGTTTTTACACAGCGCTACGTTTAATCATGCGCGGCATTTCCTAACCTATAAGTCAAGAAAAGGACGCTCCCCATGAAAGTCAGTGCACGCAACGTATTCAAAGGCCAGGTCAGCCAGGTTCAGGACGGTGCGGTCAACGCCGAAGTTGTCCTGACCCTGCCCGGTGGTGAGCAACTGGTGGCAGTCGTAACCATGGAAAGCGTGCGCAACCTGGGCATCGCCGTCGGCAAAGAAGCCGTGGCGCTGATCAAGGCGCCGTGGGTGATGCTGATGACCGAGTCCAGCGACATTCGGCTGTCGGCACGTAATTGCCTGGAAGGCAAAGTGTTGAGCGTCAACGATGGCGCGGTCAACGCTGAAGTGGTGATCGAGCTGGCCGGTGGATCCAAGGTGTATTCCATCGTCACCCGCGATGCGGTGGCCGAGCTGGGCTTGGCACCGGGCGTGAGTGCCACGGCCGTGATCAAGGCCTCGCACATCATCCTGGGCGTGCCGGCCTGACGAGAAACGCAGAGGTCCGGTGACACCCGGACCTCCGCGCTCAAGGCGCCAGTTTGGTGAACACGTAGTCCCGATCTTTCACCAAGGCCTGGTGGCAGGCAAAGCACGTCTCGTGCTGGGCCTGGTCCACCGGCTTGCCATTGATGAACCGCCCGAAGCCCCAGCCGCCGGTGGCGGCGTACTTCTTCGAATCCTTGACCATGAACTGCACCGTGGTGGCCGCGCCGGGAATGGAGGCTGTCTTGAAGTCCGGTGACTGTTCGTGTTTCCACGCCAACTTGGCCAGTACCGTGCCATCGGGGAAAGGCAACTTGCCTTCCCGGTAGGCCTTGAGCGCAGCACTGTTGCCCAGCACCACGCGCAGCTCGTTCAACGGGTCGGCTTCCTGGGCGGGCGCCACCAGTTCCCATTGGCGGTAGCCGTCGGGAATGGTCACGCCGTAGATCGGCGAGGCGTTGTCGTCGGCGAACACCCACGGGCTGGCCGAGCCGACCAGCGCAATGACGGCCATGCACAGGCGCTTCATCACAGGTGGTCCGCGTCGATCACCGCCTTGGCAAACGCCTCGGGCGCCTCCTGCGGCAGGTTATGACCGATGCCACCGTTGATCAGGCGGAACTGATATTTGCCGGTGAAACGCTTGGCGTAGTCCTCTGGTGCCGGATGGGGCGCGCCGTTGGCATCGCCTTCCAACGTGATGGTGGGTACACCAATGGACGGCGACTGCGCGAGTTTCTGCTCCAGCGCCTCGTATTGGCTTTCGCCCTGGACCAGGCCCAGGCGCCAGCGGTAGTTGAAGACGGTGATGGCCACGTGATCCGGATTTTGCAGGCCTTTGGCGCTGCGGTCGAAAGTGGCGTCGTCGAATTTCCACTGGGGCGAGGCGGTCTGCCAGATCAGCTTGGCGAAGTCATGGGTGTTTTTCTGGTAGCCCGCTGCGCCGCGCTCGGTGGCGAAGTAGAACTGGTACCACCATTGCAATTCGGCTTTTGGCGGCAAGGGGTTCTTGCCGGCGGCCTGGTTGCCGATCAGGTAGCCGCTGACCGATACCAGTGCTTTGACCCGCTCCGGCCACAGTGCCGAAACGATATCCGCCGAGCGCGCGCCCCAGTCATAACCGCCCAGCACGGCTTGCTTGATCTTCAACGCATCCATGAAATCAATCACGTCCTGCGCCAGCGCGGCGGGCTCGCCATTGCGCAGGGTTTTATCAGACAGGAAGCGCGTGTCGCCATAGCCCCGGGCATACGGCACTAGTACGCGGTAACCCTTGGCGGCCAGCAGCGGAGCCACGTTGGCGTAGCTGTCGATGTCGTAGGGCCAGCCGTGCAGCAGGATGACCACCGGGCCTGTGGCCGGGCCGACTTCGGCATAGGCCACATCCAACTGGCCGGCCTTGACGTGTTTAAGCGTGCTGAAGGCCGATTGGCTGACGGGCGCCGGAATGTTGATTTCGGGCATCTCGGCATGGGCTACGCCCAGGGCCCCGAACTGCAACAGCGCAAAGGCCAGAAAGAGTGGGCGTTTGGAGCGAGGGGTCAACTGAGTGTGCATGGCGAGCCTCCTGCGGCTTGATGTGTGCCTGGTGCTCAGTTGAACGCTGCGCTGTATCTGGCCTGTTTCAGAAAAGCCGCTGAATTAAAGGCGGTGTATCACAGCGGGCTCTGTACACACTGCGATACAAACCTAGAACGCCATTCTCAGTCCCACGGTACCTTCGCGCCCGTTGAGGGCGTTGCTGTCCAGGTTGCGGTTGTAGCCAACTTCACCATAGAGGCTGACGCCTTCGGCCACGTTCAGGGTGGCGCCGAGCTTGAGGTCCAGGGTGGTGGACTGCTGTTCGGTGTCGATGTCGGTGACGTCGTTGAACCGCACCGTATGGGTCCCGGCGCTGGCGTGCCAGACATTGACACGTGCGTAGGGCTGCACAGGCAAGCCGCTGACTTGGTAGTTGCCTCGCAGCCTGGCGCCCAAGCGGGTGACCAGGTTTGTGTCCGAGTGGAAGGTGACCTCGGAGAAACCGTCGTTCTGGTTATCCAGGCGCGTACGGTCAACGATGACTTGGGCCTGGGGCTCCAGCTCCCAGTGGCTGCTGACCGGGAATGGCCATCCCGCTTCGGCTGAAGCCAACAGGTTGCTCCCCCCGGTTTTCATCTTCACGCCCCGGTCGGACGTGTTGTTACCGTTGAAGCGGGTGCCCATCAACACCAGGTCCAAATAGGCGCGGTTGGCGCCGACCAACGTCCAGTACGCCCCCAGACTGTCGCCGCGCAAGGTGGCGTTGCCCGCGTCCTTATCCTGAAAGCCTCCGTTGAATCCTTTAACGTCGCCACTCAGGCGGCTGTGCCCGATAAACACACCCGCACGTTGGGTTTGGCCGGTGCTGGAGGTGGCGACGTACAGGTCACTGCCCACTTGGAAGCCGGTGATCGAACTGTCCAGCGTCGGGCTGACTGTGCCGGTAAAGCTCTGGCGAGTGCTGCGACCGTACATCCGGCCCCAGCTCGCCGGGGAAGCATCAGTGTGTTGTTGCTGGCTCTGTTCACCCATGCGCTCGTGATAAGTACCGAGCATGCCCTGCACGATTTGCTGGGTAGCAGGAAATAACGCCGCGTAGACGGAAACCTCGGGACGGTAGAGTGGGATAGGGGTTATGCCCGGGTTGGTCGGCAGGAGCGGAGTGCCCGGCGCGGGTAACGGCACGACAATCACGGGGTCGGCTGGTGTGACGGGGATGGTCGAGCGCAGGTAGTAGTTTTCTGCCGTGCCGGGCGTAACCCCGCCCTTGAACAGGTAATAGTCAAACGCGCCGGCCGACACCGTCGCGGCGAGTGAGAACGCCCCGGCGCTGCCCGTGGCGCCATTGATGGCCTGCACGACCTGGATGCCATCCTGCAAGGTCGTCGCACCCGTACCGCCCAAATTGGTGATGCGGATGCCGGTGTTGCCCTGGATCGTGCCCAGGCCGATCACCAGTTTGTCGCTGGCTGAGCCGTCGGTGCCCAACACGGTTTGCAGCGCAAGCGTGCCGCCCGTGCCGTTGTAGTTGCCATTGACGGTCAGCGTGTCGCCAGCCGTTGAGCTGCCAGTGATCATGTCGATCATGCCCCCATTGTTCAACTGCGCCAGTTTCCCGCTGGTAAATGCGCTGATTGCACCGGTATCGACGAGCAGTTTGCTGCTGCCATTGAGGGTCATGGTGCCGGTTCCGGTATCGACATCGCCGAGAACAAATGCGCCGCCAAGTTTGAAGGTGGCGTTGTTGTCCAGCGTGACAAGTTCCCAATTGGTATAGCGCCCGGGCGTGTCAGCCTGGGTGTTGTCAAACGTCAGGGTATCGACGCCTGTGCCGCCGTCGATCAGGGGCGTGGAAGACAACATGGATTGGTTGAGGTTTTGCAGCAGGGCGGTGTCGTTGTCCGGGCCCATCAGAATGAACCCATTGACGCTGCCGCCGCCGATCCAACTGAAGTGGTCGGTACCCGTGCTGGCGAGTATTTGCCCGTTGATCGTGCCGCCCGTGAGGGTGATCAAGTCTGTACCGCCGCTGGTGCTGACGTTGCCACCGATGTAGCTGGTGCCCGAAATCAGAATCGTGTCGTTGCCAAAGCCGGTTACCAGGTTGCCGATGATGGTCCCGCCACTCATGTCGAACAGGTTGTTATCCAGTTTCATGTCCACCCGGCCGATGCTGCCGCCGGTCATCTTTGCGTCATCACCGTCCTCGAACGCCCCGGTAATGGTGCCGCCGCTCATGAAAAACTTGTCGTGCCCATCGCCCTGGGCCACCGATGCAACAGTGCCCCCGCTGATGGAGAAACTGTCGACGCCATCCCCTTGAATGATCGCACCAGCTTGGCCTCCACTGATCTGCGCCACGTCAGCGCCTGCACCCTGCGTCACCGTGCCCGTCACGGTACCCAGGTTCAACCGGAAAATATTGGCGCCATCGCCCATGCCCACCGAGCCATTGATCGTGGCCCCGGCTGCATCCAACTGGAACAGGTCGTTACCCGCGCCCAGCGTCACATTGCCATTGATTTCCGCATTACCACTGGGGAACAGCACTTCATTGTCACCGGTAGGCGCGTTGATGCCAGGGTCGGTGCCGCTGGTACAAGTGAACACTTGGCCGGAGGGGCCCGGGGTGACGACGCAGGCGGCTTGGGAAAACACGGGGAATATGGCCAAAATTGTCAAAACGACCGGGATCAGGTCCTGTCTGGAGTGTGAGCTCATGATCGTGTCCTCATGGCGCAGGGTGGTTCCAGCAACCGCGTCAGCAGGTGCTGGCCAGACCATGACAACAAAAACGCGCGATACAGATCAGGGAGTGCGGGTTACCTGTTCGAAAACACCGGCCAATGCAAAGGGTTGGCATGGCTTTCTCGACTGCACCTCAAGAGGTGCAGCGGTTTTTTGGACGCTAGCTGCACTTTGCTTGCGGCGCTACTGTGAAAAGTAACAGGTATAGACGAGCATGCGCCTAGCCGAACACGATCTCATAAGGCTCGCGCATGCGCTCCAGCAGCACCTGCGCCAGCATCGGCGGCAGGCCGATTTGCGGGTCGCCCGCCAACTGGCTGGCATAGGCATGGGCCGCGTGCAGCTTGCGTGCGACGCTCCAGGTATCGAGTCGCACCTTGCGCGCGCGTTGCCAGGGAATCACCGAGCCTTCCCGTGCGGGCCAGTGCCAGGCCCAGATCGGCAGTTCATACAGGCGGGCGCCCATCAGGCTGCAGGCTTTGGCGCTCGCACGACCGACGGCATCATGGTCGTCGTTGCCATCGTTGCGCCAGGTGCTGAACACCACGTCACCCGGCTGCAGGTAGCGCGCAATGAATTGGCTCATCGGTTGCTCGCGGGCCGCCAGGGCGTCGTCGCGGAATCCACCGCGTATCCACTTCAGGCTGTGCAGTGGCATGCCCAGGCGGCGCAATGCCTCGACACTTTCCTGGGGACGGACCACGCTCAGGCGACTGGCGGGCCATATCTGGGAACCCGGGTGGCTGGCGCTGCCGTCAGTGATGGAGATTAATAGCAGTGGGTGTTCAAGCGTGCTGAGCAATTGCAACAGCCCTCCACACGCCAGCACTTCGTCGCCCGGATGGGGCGCGATGACCACCACCCGTGCACCCGGGGGCACCAGCGAGGAGGGAGAAATGGCTGGGATTTGCGCCAGCTGCGGGGCGCTGTTCCAGACTTGCGCGGCGCCGCGACGGCCCTCGCTTGAGGAGGCAGGCTTCATCGGTGTTACATCCTTGTCGATTGATGCTGGGTCGTGCCCCGTTGACGGGACGACTCTCTTTATTCACCGCAGACTCCGCTGCAATGATCGCTTGGCATTCCAACCCTGGAGTGCCAGCAAGGCGGTTTGAGCATAGACAAGGATCGGGCGCTTTTACATCTGGAAACTTGGATTTTTTACGTAGCCTGCATCAGGCTGACCAAGTAGTCGCCAAACCCGCCCCTGGCGCGGCAATCCAGGCGCGCACTGGTGATCACCTGCGGCATGTGGCTCCAGGCGATTGATGCACCGCTGCGTTCCAGGTCGCGCACCAGTTGTACATCCTCATGACACGCCAAGGGTTCGAACCCTCCCGCTTGTACATAGGCGCCGGCGCTCACACCCAGGTTGGCGCCGTGAATATGCCGGTGACCGTCACTCGCGGTGTAGGCCTGCTGATAACGGATCTGCGCGGCCTCGTCGAACCCTTCGCTCCACGCATCCACGGTCACAGTCCCGCACACTGCGTCGGTACCGAGCGCCAGCTGCGCCACCAGCCAATCGGGGGCCACGCGACTGTCGGCATCCGTGCAGGAGATCCAGCGTGCGCCCAGGTTCAACAAATGCCGTGCACCCACACCGCGTACATGTCCCACGTTGCGCGCCTGCACTTCGAGGCGACCCACCTGGAAGTCCAGGGCAATGGCCGCGCTGGCATCGCTGCAACTGTCGAGCACCACCAAAATCTCCACGGGCTCACCCAGCAACTCGGGATGGCTCGCGGCAACCCGCGCAGCCTTCAAACATTCGGCCAACAGCGCCTCTTCGTTATGCACGGGAATCAGAATGCCGATCATCGCAGGCCCTCGTGGCGCGCGACCGAGGTGCCATCACGGCTCCACAGGTCAAGCAAAAAGTCAGGTTCGTGATGCTGTACGACACGGTGCATACCGAGTCGTTGCTGGAGCAGGGCATGCACCTGTTCGGCGGTTTGTGGGCAACCCTCGATCACCGGGCGCCAATGACAGGCGAGCAGTTGCCCGTCGTCGGTCAAGGAGGCGAGGGCCTGATCGATCAGGCGATTCAAGTCTTCGACGTCCAAGTAATAACCCAGCTCGCTCAACACGATCAGGTCGAACGGGCCAGTCGGCCATTGTTCGGGTAGCCGGCTTTGCTGCACATGGGCGTGGGGAAAGCCCAGCAAACGGGTCTTGGCCAGGGCGACGGCGGCGCTGGCGGTATCGCAGCACAACAGGCGATCGCAACGGGTGGCCAGTTCGGCACTCAACTCGCCGTTGGCGCAGCCGGGCTCGAACACCGAGGCGTAACGCGGACGCGTCAGCACAGCCAGGGTCAGGGCGCGCTTGCGTCGTTCGTACCAACGCTGGCGAAACGCCCAGGGATCATCGTTGCCGGCGAACAGTTGATCGAAATAGGGCGTTGCCACACTCATACAAACACCACTTCAAAAGGTTGCAACAAGCGCTCCACCACATAGGGCGCAAGTACCGGTGCCAGGCCAATCTGCGGGTCGCCCTCGAGTTGGCTGGCGAAGGCGTGAATTGCATGGCGCTTGCGCGCAACGGCTTCGCAGGTCAGCGGGATTTTGCGCGCACGGTGCCAGGGCACTTGGCTGTCTTCAGGGGTAGCCCAATGCCAGGTCCAGACGGGCAACTCGTACAAGGTCGCACCGACCGCCGACGTGGCTTTGGCACTGGCCCGGCCGACCGCTTCATGGTCGCTGTGTCCGTCCTCGCGCCAAGTGCTGAACACCACGTCGCCGGGCTTGAGGTAGCGCTGGATAAACGCGGCCAGCTCTTCCTCGCGCACGGCGACCTTGCTGTCGGTAAAGCCCGCGCGCAGCCATTTCAAGCTGTGCGGCGGCAAGCCCAGGCGGTGCAGGGCCTGAGCGGACTCCTGCGGGCGCACCACGCTCAACCGCTCCACCGGCCACCGTGTGGAGCCGGGGTGGCTGGCGCTGCCATCCGTCACGGAAATCAGTTGGATGGGCCGACCCAGTGCGGCCAGCCCCTGTAACAATCCACCGCAGCCGAGCACTTCATCGTCCGGGTGCGGGGCGATGATCACCGCGCGTCGGCCCTCGGGCACCAACTGCGCGACGCTGACCAGCGGCAGTTCGGCCAACTGGGTCGAGGCCTGCCAGTGATGCAACGGCGTGCCTTGCCCCACGATCGGATTGGGTTTCACAGTTGCCACCTCCCTGTGGAATCACCGGCGACCAGTTCGCCAAGGGCGGCGAGGTCGCGTTCGGCATGACTTTGGCGTACATATACCGGCAGGTCCGCCATCAACTGGGCGAAGTGCGGGTCCTTGCAATAAGGGCCAGCACCCACCGCACGCCCGACGTGGTGTATCACTTGTTCCACCGTGTCCTCGATGCACGCACGGGTTTGTTGCGCCAGTTGCCGCGCGTCGGCCTTGGGCTCGCGGTCAACCTGTTCGGCGCTGGCACGCAGCACGCACGCAGCACCGTTCAACGCGCTGTCGACGGCGCCCAGGTGGGCGAGGGCGTGGGGTTCGGGACGTTTGCTGCACTGCATGCGCAAGGCTTCGCCCAGGCGTTGGGCCGCGCCGTACCAGCACGCGGCGATACCGATGCCACCCTGCCAGAACCCCGGACGTGCCAGGTAATCGCCCGGGCCGCCGATGGCAATGCCTCGGGCGCCAGCAAAGAGGATTTCGACACTGCCGGTGGCTGCCATGCCCACGGCGTCCCAGCCCTCGTCGGTAACGGTAATGCCGGGCTGGCGCATTTCCACCGCGACCAACTGCTGGCGGTCCTCGTCGTCCCAGGCGGTCAACAGCCCATGGCTGACCACCGCCGCGCCGGAACACCAGGCTTTGCGCCCGTCGACGATCAAACGATGCCCATCCTGCCGCACGCGCACCTTGGCCGTCGGTGGCTCGGCGGCCCACATGCCCCAGAGGCTGCCTTCGGGGGGCAGCGAGCCATGTAATTCGGCAATGATCGCCAAGGCGTCGGTGTGCCCTTCGAACAACTTGCACAGACGTAGGTCGTGCCCGGCCACCTGGGCCAGGCGGCTGAACCGTTCCAATGTCTGGCCACTGCCGGGTAGCGGCAGTTGGTCCAGGCCTTCTTCCTGAAGCGCCCTCAGGGTGTTGCCCAAGGCTTGCGTGTCCGCATAGCCCCGGTAGCCCTGAAGGAATCCATGCAGTGCCATGTCACACCTCATCCTCGTATTGCAGCTCAAACAGTAGCAATGAACGGCCGGTGACGGCGTACTCGTGGTCAAACTCGAAACGTTCCTGGCCACGCACCGACGTCTGGTTGGTATCGACCATGCACGTCCAGAACCCACCTTCGGGCACCGGTGGCAGGCGGAAATTGACCATGTCGTGGTGTGCGTTCACCACCAGCAGCAACGTGGCATCGGCGCCCGGACGGCGGATCCCGGTTTCCTGGGCGCGGCCATCCATCAACATGCCCAGGCAGCGGCCGTGGCTGTCCTGCCATTGCTCAGTGGTCATTTCATCGCCGCTGGGCGCCAGCCAGGTTACGTCCTTGACGCCGATGTCCTCGTTGTAGTCGCCCACCAGGAAGCGCCCACGGCGCAGGATCGGGTAGGCCAGGCGCAACTTGATCAGGCGCTTGACGAACTTGAGCAGGGCCTTGCCGTCGTCGTCCAGGTCCCAGTTGACCCAACCGATTTCGCTGTCCTGGCAATAGGCGTTGTTGTTGCCGTGCTGAGTGCGCGCGAACTCATCCCCGGCCACAATCATCGGCGTGCCCTGGGCCAGCAGCAACGTGGCGAAGAAGTTGCGCATCTGGCGCAGGCGCAGCGCGTTGATCTCGGGGTCGTCGGTCGGGCCTTCGACGCCGTGGTTCCAGGACAGGTTGTTATTGCTGCCGTCCTGGTTGTTCTCGTCGTTGGCTTCGTTGTGCTTGTCGTTGTACGACACCAGGTCGTGCAAGGTAAAACCATCGTGGGCGGTGATGAAATTCACCGAGCTGTAAGGCCTGCGCCCCCGGTGGTTGAACATCTCGCCGGAGGCGGTCATACGCCCGGCAAAATCAGCCAGCTGGCCGTCGTCACCCTTCCAGAAGGCGCGCACGGTGTCGCGGAAGCGGTCGTTCCATTCCACCCAGCCCGGCGGAAAGTTGCCCACCTGGTAGCCACCGGGGCCGCAGTCCCAGGGTTCGGCAATGAGCTTGAGCTGGCGCAACACCGGGTCCTGACGGCAGGCGACCAGGAAGCTGTGGCGCTCATCAAAGCCGTCGCGGTAGCGCCCAAGGATGGTGGCCAGGTCAAAGCGGAAACCGTCGACGTGCATCTCGTTGGCCCAGTAGCGCAGCGAGTCGGTGACCATCTGCAGCACGCACGGGTGGCTCAAGTCCAGGGTGTTGCCGGTGCCGGAATCGTTGATATAGAAGCGCTTGTCGTCAGGCATCAGCCGGTAGTACGAGGCGTTGTCGATGCCGCGCATGGATAGGGTAGGGCCGCGCTCGTTGCCCTCGGCGGTGTGGTTGTAGACCACGTCGAGAATCACCTCCAGCTTCTGCTCATGCAGGTGCGCGACCATTTCCTTGAACTCGGCGATCTTGCCGCTGGCCAGGTAACGCGGGTCGGGGGCAAAGAAGGCGATGCTGTTGTAACCCCAGTAGTTGGTCATGCCTTTTTGCAGCAGGTGCTGGTCGTTGACGAACGCATGCACCGGCAGCAATTCAACGGATGACACACCCAGCTGGCGGATGTGCTTGAGCACGTCGTCTTCCATCAAGCCGGCGCAAGTGCCCCGCACCGATTCGCCCACCGAAGGGTGGCGCATGCTGATGCCGCGCAAATGGGTTTCGTAGATGATCGTACGGTCCCACGGCACGCGCACCGGCTGGTCGTTGCCCCAGGTGTGCGCGGGGTCGATGACCTTGCACTTGGGCACGAAGGGCGCGCTGTCGCGTTCGTCAAAACTCAGGTCGTCGTCCGGATGGCCGATGGTGTAGCCAAACAGGGCTTCGGACCACTTGAGCGCGCCCACCAATTGCTTGGCATAGGGGTCGATCAGCAATTTATGGTGGTTGAAACGATGACCGTTGGCCGGGTCATAGGGGCCGTACACGCGGTAGCCGTAAATCAGCCCGGGGTGGGCGTCGGGCAGGTAGCCGTGGAAGGTCTCGTCGGTGTATTCGGGCAGTTCGATGCGCTCCAGTTCGACTTCGCCGGAATCATCGAACAGGCACAGCTCGACCTTGGTGGCATTGGCCGAGAACAGGGCGAAGTTGACGCCCAGGCCGTCCCAGGTGGCGCCGAGGGGGAAGGGCAAACCTTCACGAATCCGCGACGGCTCGTGGTCCGGCGTCGGTTGGCTGTTATCGGGTTTGCTCATGGTTGAATTGCTCCTGCAAGGTGTGTTTTTTCAGGCCGAACGCTGCCGTGACGACCGTGCGCCAGGCAACCCTGTTCAATACGATGAGGTCCTGTAGGGGGAGGGGGGGGGGGGGGGGGGGGGGGGGGGGGGGGGGGGGGGGGGGGGGGGGGGGGGGGCGT
>NZ_JBWKPU010000002.1:0-8893 GCF_059418405.1 Pseudomonas sp. GW821-FHT09A09 | reverse complement strand
GCGTTTCGGAGATCGCCATCGCCGGCAAGCCGGCTCCTACAAGGGGGCGTGATTAGCCAGCGGGCTTGGGCGGCGCCTTGGGCTTTTTCGGCGCGGCCGGTTTGGCAGCCGCAGGCTTGGCTTTAGGCGGCGGCTTGGGGGCAGTCTTGGGTTTAGCCGCAGGTTTGGGTTTGCTCGGCGTCAGCGCTTCGGCTTCTGCCAGTTTGCGCGCCATCTCCCAGTGGCGTGCGTCCTCCCCATGAGGTTTGCCCTCGGACTCCCAGATCTGATGCGCCAACTCGCGTATGCGTTTGTCTTCAGTACTCATCACAATGCTCCTCACAGAAAATGTTCAGCTTTCTTGATCATCAGGATTGATAAAGACATTGACCGGGAAATCCCCCAGGGCAGTGCTGATCAGCAGCTCCTTGTCTGGTGTGACTGCGCCAGTATGAAAAAGTCCCTTCCAGTTTTGTGTGGCAGTGGCGAACGGTAATTTCACCCGCGTATCGCCCCAAACCTGCGCATTGATGTGGGGCCGCACACCGTTTTCAAGCAAGCGATGGGGCCAGCGCGGCACCACCACCAACAGGTGTTTACCTTGATGCTCGCGGCAAAACGCGACGACGTGATCGGCGTGTTTGCCCACCACCTCCAGTGGCAAATAACGCCCGCTGCGAAACAGTTCAGGGTGGGCCTTGCGCACGGCCAGTCCCCCGGCGATCAACGCCTGTTTGATACGCCCGTCCTGCCAGTTCGACAACTGTTCGCCGATGTCCGGTGGGCTGTTGAGCGCACGTTGCCGTGCGTCGAAATCCACCGGGCGACGGTTGTCGGGGTCGACCAGGCTGAAGTCCCAGAACTCGGCGCCCTGGTACAGGTCCGGCACCCCCGGCACCGTGAGACGAAGCAAGGTTTGCGCCAGCCCGTTCAGTGCACCGGCCGGGGCGATGGCCTGGGCAGCAGCGGCGATGGCGGCGCGCAGGGCCTGGCCTTCGTCACCCAGCAGCAGGCGCGTGAGGAATGTTTCGACGCCTTTTTCGTAGGCCTCGTTGGGGGCGCTCCAACTGCTCTGCAACTTGGCTTCGCGCAGGGCTTTCTGTTGCCACTGCCACAGGCGCTGCCGATAGCCTTCAAGGTCCGGGTTCCGCTCCAGGGGCCACGTGCCCAACAGCACCTGATACAGGATCAACTCGTCACCCGCCGAAGGGCTGTCGGCAGATTCGCGCAACGACGCTGCCAGGGTGCGCCACTGCTCCACCTGCTCGACGTACCACGGCGCGCATTCGCTGATCACGGCCAGGCGCGCGCGGCTGTCCTCGCCCCGTTTGTGGTCATGGGTGGCGGTGGCCAGCAGGTTGTCGGGGAAACTCTGCAGACGTTGTGCGTTGATGGCATGGAAATCGGCCAGCGGTGCGCTGAACTGCTCGGTGCTGAAGCCCACGTCATTGCGCGACAGCAGCACCGCCGAGCGATAGAACGCGGTGTCTTCCACCGCCTTGGCCGCAGCGGGCGAGGTCAGTTGCTGGAAGCGCACGCAAGCATGCTTGAGGATCTTGCGTTCGCGGCCCACCGGTCGGTTGCGCCAGGGTTGGCCGCCGAGCGATTGCTCCAGGTAGTCAAGCACCGGCCAGTCGCCTTCGCCCAGCGTGCTGCGCGCGCCTTCCAGGGCGTGCTGGAATACCTTGTCGTCATCGGCGCTGCGCCCCCGGGCACTGATGTAAGTGCGGTAGACGGGGAAGTGCACGATCAGCTCCTGCAACGCACGGCGGATTGCGCCCAGGGTCAGGTCGCGGGTCATGACATCGTCACGGGCCACTTGCAGCAGGGCCTGCGCCACACTTTCAAAGTCGCCGCCGAGGGAGCCGTTGAGGATTTGCTGACGGGCCAACCGCGCTTCTTCGATAAAGGCCGAAGGGCGTTCGCTGTGGCGTGTCCATGACTCGGCCAGCGGCTCAAAGCCTTGCGGGTCGTGTTGCAGCAGTGACAACTGGTTCATGAATTCGTAGCCGGTGGTGCCGTCCACCTGCCAATCAGTGCGCAGGGTTTCGCCTTCACCGAGGATTTTTTCCACGAAGATCGGCAGGTGCCGTTCCGGTGAAAGCGTGTCGACGCGACGGCGCAACTTGCGGCAGTAACCCCGTGGGTCGGCGAGGCCGTCGATATGGTCGATGCGCAGGCCGTCCACCAGGCCTTCACCGATCAGTTCGAAGATCTTGCCGTGGGTGGCTTCGAACACCGCGCTGCGCTCGACCCGCAGGCCGCCCAGTTCGTTGACGTCGAAGAAGCGCCGCCAGTTGATGTCGTCCGCCGCCGTGCGCCAGCTGGCCAGGCGATAGGTTTGTTGTTCGAGCAAGGCGTGCAGGCGGTCGAAGTCGAACGTGGCCAGTTGCTGCTCGATGGCGTGCAGCACGTCAGCCTCAGTAGCGCGTTCTGCGAGCGCTTGCTTAAGCCACGCCGCCTCGTGGTAAGCGTCATCCTGATAGGCAAGGGCGGCGAAGCGTTCGGCCAGGGGTTTGAGTAAAGGGTCGCTGCCCAGAATCATCGCGTAATCCCGAGGGCAGATGGGGAAGCGATGTTCGTAGTGTGCCGCGTAGAAGCTACCGTGTGCAGCATCGAAGGCCAGGGTCAAGGTACCCGTTTGCAGGGCTTCGCCGTAGTCGCTGCCGAGGAAGGGCATCAGCAACTGCCCCTTGAGCAGCGGGTCGGGCGAATGCCACTGGATATCGAAGAACTCGCAATAAGGGCTCAGGCGCCCCCATTCCAGCAGGTCGAGCCACCACGGGTTGTCGGCGCCGCCCACGGCCATGTGGTTGGACACGATGTCGAGGATCAGCCCCATCTCGTGCTCACGCAGCGCGGCGACCAGGCGGCGCAAGGCCGGTTCGCCGCCCAGCTCCGGGTTGACGGTGGTGGGATCGACCACGTCGTAGCCGTGCATGGAGCCGGCACGGGCACTGAGCAACGGTGAGGCGTACAGGTGGCTGATGCCGAGTTTGGCAAAGTACGGCACCAGCGGCACCGCGTCGTCCAGGGTAAAACCTTTATGAAATTGCAGGCGTTGGGTGGCGCGCAGCGGCAGGGCTTTCATCGGTCACGCTCGTGGGCCTGGTTGCGCGCCACCGCGAGCAATTCCAGGCGGCGCGCGGCGCTTTCGCTGTCGAGCAGGCTGGCGGCTTCACCCGGCAGGCGGCGGCGCCAGTTGGGGTGGGTGTCGAGGGTGCCAGGGAGGTTGGCCTGCTCCTCGATGCCGAGCGCGTCTTCCAACGGCAGCAATACCAACGGCGCACGGGTGTGGCCCAGGTAGCGCACGCTGGCATCGATCATGTGGTCGGTGTCATTGCGGATTTCATCGACGAAGTTCTGCGGGTCTTGGCTCAAGGCCTGGCGCAGCGCCTGGCGTTCGCGCAGGCGGTGTTCGCTCCATTGCTCCACCGTGGGCGCGTCGATCAAACCGAGCTGGATGTTCCACTCGATATCGCGGCTGTGCCACCAACCGTTGAGGGTGGGCAAGTCGTGGGTGCTGGTGGTGGCCAGGGCGTTGTCGGGCCAGTCGAGGATCGGCTTGAACTGGCCATCATGGTTCTGTTCGAACAGCAGCACGCGCATGCCGAGGATCGAGCGGCCGCTGAGTTTTTCGCGCAGGCCATCGGGCACGGTGCCCAGGTCTTCGCCAAGGACGATGGCCTGGTGGCGGTGGGATTCCAGGGCCAGCAGGCGCAGCAGGTCATCCACCGGGTAATACAGGTACGCACCTTCCCGGGGCGAGGCGCCCATGGGAATCACCCAAAGGCGCTGCAGGCCCATCACATGGTCGATGCGCAGGCCGCCCGCGTGGGCGAAGTTGGCCCGCAGCATTTCGATAAAGGCGCGGAAACCGTTGCGCTTGAGGCCCTCCGGGGAAAACGCGGAGATGCCCCAGCCTTGACCGGATCGGTTGAGAATGTCCGGCGGCGCGCCCACGGTCAGGTCGGCCAGCAATTCATCCTGGCGGCTCCAGGCCTGGCTGCCACCGCCGTCGGCGCCCACGGCCAGGTCGGCGATCAGGCCCACGCCCATGCCGCTGCCGCGGGCGGCTTGCTGCGCACGTTCCAGGCTGCGGGCGATCAACCATTGGCTGAAGGCGAAGTAGCCGATTTCATCACGGTGGTCTTCGGCGAATTGAGCCAGCGCCGCGCTCTGCGGGTTACGCCAGGCGTCTGGCCAGTGGCGCCAGTCCAGGTCTTCACCGGCGGCCGCGCGCTGGGCTTGCACGGCCTCGAAGCGGCAGTGATTTTCCAGGGCCTCGCCACCGGCCTGGCGAAAGCTCAGGAAGTCGGCATGTTGCGGATGCTCGCCGTGGCGGAAGTCTTCATACAGCGTGCGCAGCAAGCGTTGCTTGGCCTTCGCGGCTGCAGGCCAGTCGATCAGGGTGTGCTGTTCCAGGGTGTGCAGCTCATCGGCGAGGCCGGCGGCCTCGATGGCGTTGCGTACCTCACGCTCGCCCAGGATGCAGCCCGGTGACGCGTAAAGGCTGTTGAGGAACAGGCGGCTGGACGGTGAGTAAGGGCTGTAGCGGTTCGGGTCGGCACTGAACATCGCGTGCATCGGGCTGATCGCTAGCGCATCGGCACCGCGCTCGGCGGCCGAGCGCGCCAAATGCTCCAGAGCCAGGGTATCGCCGAAGCCGCCGTCACCGAGGCGGCGCAATGCATACAACTGAGCGCTCAGGCCCCAGGCCCGGGCGGGGCGGCTGTCCACCGCTTCAGCCACGCTGTAGCAATGGATGGGGGCCACGGCCAGGGTGAAGACCTGATCGCTGATGTGCACTTGGTGGTACCCGAGCGCAATGACGCCTGGTAGAACGGCGTTGCCATCCAGGCGCAGCTCAAGGGTTTCGCCGTCTTCGAGGTTGACGCGGCACAGGGTGTCGGGTTCGAAGTAGCGCGCCAGGTCCAGCCCTTCGCCACTGTCGATGGTCATCAAGGGCGGCAGGTGTTTGTTCTGTTGCACCTGTTCCAGTTCGAGCAGGCTGGCGTCGATCTCGGCATCGGTATCGGCCGGGTGGCCGAGGCCTTTGAGGACCGCACGCAGGGCGTCGGGCTTCACGTGTTGCGGGCGGCCGTTTGCGTCGATCCAATCGACGGCCAGGCCCGCGCGGCTGGCGAGAATTTCCAGGTTCGCTTCGCTCAAGGGTGCTCTCCAACAGGGAATAGGGCTACGCGCGCACTGAACGGCGCCAGCAGGGCCGGGTCATGGGGGCGCGTTTCGAATAGCAGGTGGGACGGCGCAGGGTGAGTCACGGGCGCTGCGCTCAGATTGAGGTCGATCTGCAACAGGCTGCCGTTGCCCAGGCGCCAGCGCGCAGTGACGGCGCCATCGGCCAGCACCTGTGCGCCCAATGCAACGCTGCCGGGCAAATGCGGCACGAGGTGCTGGTGGCGCAGGTGCAGCAGGTGGCGATAGAGCGCGGTGTGGTCGTTGTCGGTGAAGCTGGGGGCGGAGTGCTCAAAGGTCGACGCAGCGTTGGGATCGGGAATGCGTTCGCGCCGTTCGGGGTCGTGGAAGGCGGCGAAGTCGGCGAATTCATTACGCCGGCCTTCGCGCACGGCCTCGGCCAGTTCGCCATGGTGATCGGTGAAAAACAGGAACGGCTCGGTGGCGTTGGTTTCATCGCCCATGAACATCATCGGGATCATCGGCGACAGCAGCAGTAACGCAGTGGCGGCCTTCAGTGCCTCGGGCGAACAGAGTTGATGCAGCCGTTCGCCGAGGGCGCGATTGCCGATCTGGTCATGGTTCTGCAAAAACAGCACGAAGGCGCTGGGCGGAAGGTGCCCGCTGGGTTCGCCACGTGGATGGCCGTGGCGGGTCGCTTGACCCTGGTAGATAAAACCTTCGCCCAGGCAGCGTGCGAGCTTGGCGGTGGTGTCCGCGGCGAAGTCGCTGTAATAGGCGTCGGTTTCGCCGGTCAGCAGCACGTGCAAGGCATTGTGGCCGTCGTCATTCCACTGGGCATCGAACTCGTGTTCCAGCAGGCTCGCCTGGTTGAATTCGTTTTCCAGCACCAGCCACACATGGCGGCCGATATCGGCTTGCTGGCGCACCCGTTGCGCCAGCTCCTTGAGAAACCCCGGGTTGTCGATGGCATGCACCGCATCCAGGCGCAGGCCGTCGAAGCGGTACTCCAGCAGCCACATCAACGCGTTATCGAGGAAGAAGTCGCGCACTTCGCGGCGGTCAAAATCAATGCCCGCGCCCCAGGGGGTGTGCACGTCTTCCTGGAAGAAACCCTTGGCGTACTGGCCGAGGTAATTGCCGTCCGGGCCGAAGTGGTTGTAGACCACGTCGAGGATCACCGCCAGGCCGTGTTCGTGGGCGCTGTCGATCAGGTGCTTGAGTTGTTCGGGGGTGCCGTAGGCGGCGTGGGGTGCGTAGGGCAGTACCCCGTCGTACCCCCAGTTGCGTTCGCCGGGAAACTGCGCCAGCGGCATCAACTCGATGGCGGTGACGCCCAGCTCGGCCAGGCGCGGCAGGTGTTTTTCCACGCCGGCATAGCCGCCCAGCGCGCCAACGTGCAGTTCGTAAATGACCGCCTCGTGCCACGGGCGGCCCTGCCATTGGCTATGTCGCCATGGATAGGCGAGCGGGTCGACGACTTGGCTCCAACCATGGACGTCCGTGGCCTGGGCCCTGGACGCTGGATCGGGTACATCGGTTTCGCCGTCGATGTTGTAGCGGTAGCGCGTGCCCGCCGCGCAGCGTATTTCCGTTTCGAACCAGCCCTCTGCCTGGGGCAGCATGGCGATGGACTTGCCGTCTTCCAATTCAACGCTGACGTAAAATGCGTCTGGCGCCCACAAGGCAAAACGCGTGTGTTGCGCGTCCAGCATGATTGCGCCGTGGGGCCAGGTTTCCAGAGTCCGTGACGGCATCTATGAAGCCCTCCCTTGATTATTTAGCCGATTTCCCCAAGGCCTTGGCCACCAGTTGTTCGTACAGTTCGGCGTAGGGTTCGACCGCCTGGCACCAGTTGAAGGGTTGGGTCATGGCGCGGCAGCGCATGGCGTTGAGCAGCCCGGTATTGGCAAATACATTGAAGGCACGGCTCAGCGCTTCTTCGTAGCTCTCTACCGTGGATTCATTGAACAGGAACCCGGTGACGCCATTCTCGATGGTGTCGGCCAGTCCCCCGGTATTGCGGGCTACCGGCAGTGAGCCGAAGCGCTGTGCATACATCTGGCTCAGGCCGCAGGGCTCATAGCGCGAAGGCATCAGCAGGAAGTCGCTGCCGGCGAACATGCGGCGGGCGTCGGTTTCGTTGAAGCCGATGCGCACGCCCACCTGGCCAGGAAAACGCAGGGCCAGTTCACGCATGGCTTGTTCTTCTTCCGGTTCGCCACGGCCGATAATCGCGATCTGGCCGCCATGTTCGACGATAAAGCTGGCAACGGCTTCGGTGAGGTCCAGGCCTTTCTGGTACACCAGGCGCGAGACCACGGCGAACAGTGGGCCGGTGGAGTCGTCCAGCTCGAACAACTCGCGCACGTGGGCGGCGTTGACGGCCTTGCCTTCCCAGTCACCGATATTGAAGTTGTGGGTCAGGTGCGTGTCGGTGGAGGTTTCCCAGCTTTCGTCGATGCCGTTGGGGATACCACTGAGCAAGCCTTGTTGAGTCTTGCTGGCGAGGAAACCATCGAGGCCGCAACCGAATTCAGGGGTGGTGATTTCCTGGGCGTAGGTGGCGCTCACTGTGGTGATGTGGCTGGAGTACGCCATGCCAGCCTTGAGGAACGACATCTTGCCGTAGAACTCCATGCCTTCTTGTTGCAGGGCATGGGGTGGAATGCCCAGCTCCGGCGTCGAGGCCAGGCTGACCACGCCCTGGTAGGCCAGGTTATGAATGGTGAACAGGGTCGGGGTGCGTGACCCACGCCAGTGCATGTACGCCGGGGCGAGGCCTGCTGGCCAGTCGTGGGCGTGCACCAGGTCGGGGCACCAATGAATCTGTGCCAGGTTGGCGGCCATGTCGGCGGCGGCCAGGCCCAGGCGGGCGAAGCGGATGTGGTTGTCCGGCCAGTCGCGACCGTTGTTGGCGCCGTAGGGGGTGCCTTCGCGCTCATAGAGTTCGGGGCAGATCAGCACGTAGATGACCAGGCCGTCCTTGAGGTCCATGCGCCCGATCTTGCACGGCGGCAGCGCGGCATGGCCGCCCAGTTCGCCGACGATGTGGATCGGGTTGTCGCTTTCCATCACCTGCGGGTAACCGGGGATCAGCACCCGCACATCGTGCAGGTGGGCCATGGCGCGGGGCAGGGCGGCGGACACGTCACCCAGGCCACCGGTCTTCACCAGGTCGGCAAACTCGGAGGTTACAAACAGGACTTTCTTGCGATTAGGGTTCTGACTCACGATCGGCCGCACAGTGGTGGGCAGGTCGGCCAGCGAAGGCCCCCCTACCGGCTGACTGACACGCTCTCCCTGAATATCTACAGCGGCACTGATCATAGTTCTCTCCTACATGTCTGTCGGCTAATGGCCCGCTGCCATTAGCTCCGATGACCGCATCCTGCGGTCAGGCGCACAAGCACTGTACAAACTGGCAAGGCGTATGCCAGTTGCACGCTCAGCTGAAAAAGATTGGATGGACGGGCATTTGCGACAGAGCGCGTGTGCTCGCCTTACCTTAAAACTGGACCTACGGCAGGTTTGGAAAGTTTCGATTTTTTGCGGGGTTTTTGTTTTCGAACGGACCCATCGGTCATCAGTCTAGGACAGATCCTAGAGCGTGTAGGGTTTGTGAGAAGATTTTGTAGGACAAAAAACTTGTAACCATATGCAGCTTTTGAAACATGATCCTTGTAGTGGGGGGGGGGGGGGGGGGGGGGGGGGGGGGGGGGGGGGGGGGGGGGGGGGGGGGGGGGGGGGGGGGGGG
>NZ_JBWKPU010000001.1:326297-328518 GCF_059418405.1 Pseudomonas sp. GW821-FHT09A09 | reverse complement strand
CCCCCCCCCCCCCCCCCCCCCCCCCCCCCCCCCCCCCCCCCCCCCCCCCCCCCCCCCCCCCACCCCAGCTCCCACATTTGGTTTAGGGCGTTCTCAAAAGTGTGTAAGACCTGTAAACACCGCTCGTCCGCACACATGTCCTACAGTTGAAATCCCCCCCGCCACCCCCATATGAGTTTTCATCAGGGCATTTTCGCCCCGCTGCGTGGAGACTCTCCCCTTGACCACCATCGTTTCAGTACGTCGCCACGGCAAAGTCGTCATGGGCGGCGACGGCCAGGTTTCCCTGGGTAATACCGTGATGAAAGGCAACGCCAAGAAAGTGCGTCGCCTGTACCACGGCCAGGTGCTCGCAGGCTTTGCCGGCGCCACCGCCGACGCCTTCACCCTGTTCGAGCGTTTCGAAGGCCAGCTGGAAAAACACCAGGGCCACCTCGTTCGCGCCGCGGTCGAACTCGCCAAAGAATGGCGCACCGACCGCTCCCTCAGCCGCCTGGAAGCCATGTTGGCCGTCGCCAACAAAGACGCATCCCTGATCATCACCGGCAACGGCGATGTGGTGGAACCCGAACACGGCCTGATCGCCATGGGTTCCGGCGGTGGCTACGCCCAGGCAGCCGCCAGCGCACTGTTGAAAAAGACCGATTTGTCGGCCCGTGAAATCGTCGAGACGGCCCTGGGCATTGCCGGCGATATCTGCGTGTTCACCAACCACAACCTGACCATTGAGGAGCAGGACCTCGCTGAGTAAGCCCCAGGCTTATTCGGCTTGAGGCCGCCAACTACTATGTCCATGACTCCCCGCGAAATCGTCCATGAACTCAATCGCCATATCATCGGCCAGGACGATGCCAAGCGCGCCGTAGCCATTGCGCTGCGTAACCGCTGGCGCCGGATGCAATTGCCCGAAGAACTGCGCGTTGAAGTGACGCCCAAGAACATCCTGATGATCGGCCCGACCGGCGTCGGTAAAACCGAGATTGCCCGTCGCCTGGCCAAGCTGGCCAACGCGCCGTTCATCAAGGTCGAAGCCACCAAGTTCACCGAAGTGGGCTACGTGGGCCGTGACGTCGAGTCGATCATTCGTGATCTGGCCGACGCGGCCTTGAAAATGCTGCGCGAACAGGAAGTGACCAAGGTCAGCCACCGCGCCGAAGACGCCGCCGAGGAGCGCATCCTCGATGCCCTGCTGCCTCCAGCGCGCATGGGCTTCAACGAAGACGCCGCACCGGCCTCGGACTCCAACACCCGTCAGCTGTTCCGCAAGCGCCTGCGTGAAGGCCAGTTGGACGACAAAGAGATCGAGATCGAAGTCTCCGAAGCCTCCAGCGTCGATATTTCTGCACCGCCTGGCATGGAAGAAATGACCAGCCAGCTGCAAAATTTGTTCAGCAACATGGGCAAGGGCAAGAAGAAAAGCCGCAAGCTCAAGGTGAAGGACGCGCTGAAACTGGTGCGCGACGAAGAAGCCGGGCGCCTGGTCAATGAGGAAGAACTCAAGGCCAAGGCCCTGGAAGCCGTCGAGCAGCACGGTATCGTATTTATCGATGAGATCGACAAGGTGGCCAAGCGTGGCAATGCCGGTGGCGTTGATGTGTCCCGCGAAGGCGTACAGCGCGACCTGCTGCCGCTGATCGAAGGCTGCACCGTGAATACCAAGCTGGGCATGGTCAAGACTGACCACATCCTGTTCATTGCTTCGGGTGCCTTCCACCTGAGCAAGCCAAGCGACCTGGTGCCGGAGCTGCAGGGCCGCCTGCCGATCCGCGTGGAACTCAAGGCGCTGACCCCGGGCGATTTCGAACGCATCCTCAGCGAACCGCACGCGTCGCTCACCGAGCAGTACCGTGAGCTGCTGAAAACCGAAGGCCTGGGCATCGAGTTCCAGCCGGACGGTATCAAGCGCCTGGCGGAGATCGCCTGGCAGGTCAACGAGAAGACCGAGAACATCGGTGCCCGTCGCCTGCACACCTTGCTGGAGCGTCTGCTGGAGGAAGTGTCCTTCAGCGCCGGCGACCTGGCCGGGGCGCAGAATGGCGAGGTGATCAAGATCGACGCTGAGTACGTCAACAGCCACCTGGGTGAATTGGCGCAGAACGAAGATCTGTCGCGCTACATTCTGTAAGCCACACGTAGAGCCGCTTTGCTTTAATGTGGGAGCGGGGGTGGGGGGGGGGGGGGGGGGGGGGGGGGGGGGGGGGGGGGGGGGGGGGGGGAGAGG